>DAIQQA010000023.1:6474-43991 GCA_036787045.1 Burkholderiales bacterium
CGAAGGCCGACCTCCCCGGAGCCGCTGACGCGCCTAAACAGGGAGTTGGCCAACTTCCCTCAACCACATTCCCGACCGGTGACAGTAATCCGATGTGAGATGGAAGGTGCCTGCGGCGAAGCACGCCACCTTGCGCAATATGCCGTGAGTGTTCCTGCGCCGACACATACGGCGCGGGCGCGCCCACCTCAGTCGGGAACCAGCGTCACGCCCTGTCGCGCCAATTCGGTGATCTCGGCATCGGAATAGCCCGCCTCGCGCAGCACCTCGGCCGAGTGCTCGCCGAGACGTGGGGCCGGCCGCAGCCGTCCCGGCGCCGCGGAAGACCAATCGGTGGGTGTGCGCGGCACGCGGAGCGTGCCTTCGGAACCGTGCTGCTCGAACGAGAAGAACCCGCTCGCAGCGAGGTGCGGATCCTGCACCAGATCTTCGACGGTGTTCATTGGTGCCACCGGGATGTCGATGCGTTCCAGCAGTGCAGTCCACTCGGCGCTGGTGCGCGCGCTCATCAGCTCCGCGAGAATCGCATAGATCTCGTCGATGTGCGCGGCGCGGCTGGCGTGGGGAAAGAAGCGCGGGTCGGCCAACAGATCGTTGCGATCGACGGCTTGCAGGAAGCTCTTCCACTGCTTGTCGTTGTACACCAGCACGCACAGCCAGCCGTCCCTGGTGCGATAGGGTCGGCGGTGCTCGAGCCGCGCGTAGCCGCTGCTGCCGATCGGGGGCTCCCAGGATAGGCCTGCGAGGTGATCGCCGAGGACGAAGTGCGACATGCTCTCGAACATGGGCACCTCCACCGACTGGCCCTGGCCGCTGCGCTCGCGGAAGAACAGCGCCGTGGTGACAGCGTAAACCGCGTGCAGGCCGGTGACGCGGTCGGCGAGGTTCACCGGCGCGTAGCGGGGCGCTTCGCCGCCATTACGCGTCGCCAGCCACGGCAGCCCGGTTGCGCCCTGGATCAGGTCGTCGTAGGCCGCTTTCGCGGCATAGGGCCCGCGCTGCGAGTAGCCGTACGCGCCGACGTAGATGATGCGCGGGTTCGCCGCACGCACGTCGTCGTAGCCCAGCCCCAGCCGCGCCATCGCCTGCGGCCGGACGTTGTAGATCAGCACGTCGGCGGCGCGAATCAGCCGCAGCAACGCCTCGCGGCCTGCAGGCTGCTTCAGATCGAGCACGATGCCGCGCTTGCCCCGGTTGAGGTTGAGGTACAGGTGGCCCATCCCGGGGTTCACCATCGGGCCGACGTGGCGCATGTTGTCCCCGTCGTGCGTTTCCACTTTGATGACGTCCGCCCCCAGCTCGGCGAGGATCTGGGTCGCAAAAGGGCCCATCACCACGGTGGTGAGGTCGAGGATCTTCACTCCGGACAGGGGGCCAGGCATGCGATGACTCTGGTGGATGCGTTGAACGAAAGCAACCTCAATGACCATGAAGGACACGAAGGAACACGAAGAAAACCTCCCGTTCTGTGAGGTTGGTGCGTCCCCCTCTCTGCCGAGCAGGCGAGGAAAGACATCGCGCCCTGCAGCAAGAGGCCAACGGCCCAGACGGTTTCCTTCGTGTTCCTTCGTGTCCTTCGTGCTAATGCGTTTGTCGGTTTGCGTCTGGCGCGCTGTGGTCAACGGCCTGCAGACTACTCCGGCTCGATCCGCGCAGCGTGCACGAGTTTACCCCAGTAGGCGACCTGATCGCGCACATACCGCCCGAACGGCTCGGGGCCGAGGGGATCGACCTCGAACCCGATTGCTGCCAGGCGTTTGCGAAGGTCGGGCCGGGACAGGATGGCGAGCGTCTCCCTGGCCACGCGGGCGACGACGGGCTGCGGTGTTCCGGCAGGTGCGAACAGACCGTTCCAGGATGTGAGGTCGAAGCCCTTCAACGTATCGGCGATCGGCGGCACTTCGGGCAGCAGGCTCGAGCGCCTGGCGGTGGTGACGCCCAGCACCTTGAGCTTTCCGGCCTTCACATGCGGAATGGCGGTGACGAAGTCGGCGACCATCACCTGCAACCGCCCGGCGGTGAGGTCGAGGATTGCCTCGGGGCTGGATTTGTACGACACGCGCAGCAGGTCGGTGCCGGCGATGACGTTGATGGTTTCCGCGCCCACCAGAGAAGTGCTGTTCGCGGCAGCGTAGGCGAGCGTGCCGGGGTGGGCTTTGGCGTAGGCGATCAGCTGCGCCGTCGTCTCGACCGGCAGCCCGGCGGTGACCACCAGCATGAACGGCAGCGTGCCGACGCGGGCGATCGGCTCGAAGTCCCGGACCGGATCGTACGGCAGAGTCTTGTACAGGTGAGGGTTGGCCGCATGACTGGTGTTGGTCGTCATGAACAGCGTGTAGCCGTCCGGCGCGCTCTTCGCCACGAAGGTCGCGGCGAGCTGGCCGTTGGCGCCGGGACGGTTCTCCACCAGCACGTTCTGGCCGAGCCGCTGGGACAGCTCTTGCGCCAGGATGCGGCCGACCGAGTCGGTGGCGCTGCCCGCAGCGAAGGGGACCACCAGCCGGATCGGCTTTGCAGGGTAGGGCTCGGCTGCACGAAGGTCGGTACCGAGCAGCATGAGCGCGGCGGCGAGGGCATAGAGCAGGCTGGTGCGGCTGAAAGTCAGAACCGCATTCACCGCAGAGGAACGGAGAGGAAAACCAGATGGCATGGGATAGACGGAAGGTATGGGAAACGCTGGAGAGGCGTCAACAGGGACGCCTTCGTTGCACACGGCCCCTTTTGCTGTTCTCTGTGTTCCTCCGCGGTGAATGAGTTTTTCGGCTGCTGGTGTCCGGTCCGGTCGAGACGGGGCTGGGCATCGCGAAATCGGCTCGACCAGCGCTTCTGGTTCGGCTTGGCGTCCTTCGCGGTGAGAGGTTTTCTCTTGCCTTACGTCTGGCGCACCACGCGCTCCGGATTCTCCTCGTAAGGCGGCGAGTAGACCACCAGCACCTTCACCGGCTCGTCGCTCACCACGGTGAAGACGTGCGGCATATCGGCGGGGAAGAAGCAGCAGTCGCCTGGCCCGAGCTCGCAGGTCTCGCCGCCCACCTCGGCGCGGGCGCGCCCGGCCAGCATGTAGCACACCTGCTCGATGCCCGGATGGGCGTGCGGCAGTGCGCCTTTGCCCTTCTCGATCACGCCCAGCACGACTTCCAGCTTCTTGGCGCCGACGTTGTCGCGCCCGATCAGGCGCCGGTTGACGGTGCCGGTGTGGTTGGCTGGATGATAAGGCGTGACATCGTCCGCGCGGACGAAGTATTGCGAGCCGGTGCGCGTATGCATCAGTCTCCTCCTGCCTCCATTCTAGGGGTCCTGGCGGAGCGCCAATGAACGACCCGCATTCTCTGTCAGTGCGCTATCCGCCACGTTGCCTGCCACAGAGTACCCCGACCCGGCATGATCAGCTCCGGTGCAGTCCAGACGACGCGGCCCGGCGTGACCGTGAGACGGTCGAAGGTGCCGGCGGGGAAGGTTGAGGAGAGCAGCGTCAGCTCCGTGACCGGGCCGGTGGTGGACAGCAGGTTGTCGAGCTGGAACCCGCGCAGCCCGAGATCGACGATGCCGTCCGGGTTGAGCTCATTGCCGGTGGAGCGGTTGATCAGACTGAAGGTGAGGCCGGCTGCGGACAGGTCCAGGGCAGCCTGGACCATGCCACTCGCAAGCGACCCGGTGAACTCCACGCCGGGGCCGACCGTGGCGGTGGGCTGCTGCCAGCCCCCTGCCGACGCGTCGAGCCTGGCTTCGACCGTCCCGCCGGTGAGATCGGCGCGGGCGAACGTGGCGGCGCTCAGTACAGCGGCGGCGACCAAGCAGCGCTGCAGCTTCACCGCGCCACGCCGAGCTCTTTGTACAAGCGCTCGACCAGCTCCTTGACCGCGGCGAGCTCCTCGCGCAGCTCGGTCAGTTCCCCCTTCAGTGCGATGAGCTCGCCCGGTGCGGATGTGCGTGTGGTCGGGGCCGAGGTCTCAACCTCCGCCTCCGCGCCGAGCGGGCCTGTGAGCAGCTGCGCCCAGCGATGCTCTCGCGATCCCGGCTGCTTCTGCAGCCTGGCCACCAGCGCGCCTGCGGAGCGTGCGGCGAGCTCGTCGAGGTATGCCTCGACCGAAGAGATGTCGGCGAAGCGGTACATGCGCTCGCAGTTCAGACGCAGCTCGCCCGGGGTCTGTGGGCCGCGCAGCATCAGCACGGCCAGCAGTGTGGTCGCGGTCGAGCCCAGATTGAACACCTTGGGGAAATTGTGCGCGTAGCGCAGCACCCGTCCCGACGCGCCATAGCTCTCGATCACCAGCGTGCGGCGCTTGAGCTGATCCAGCGCGGTCTGCACTTCGGACTCGGAAGCGTCCATCACCGGATGCCGGCTGGTCTTCTGGTTGCAGCCGGCCGTAAGCGCGTTGAGCGTGAGCGGATAGGTGTCCGGCGTGACGGCTTGCTTTTCAATCAGCACACCGAGCACGCGGGCTTCTAGCGGCGAGAGCGGGTCGACGGTCGGATCGGACATGGTCGTGGGCGCAGGTGGGGAGAAATACAGCAATCATAGGGCCTATCCGCAGATCGCGAGTCCCTCGCGAAGCCTGGGTGGGAAGCAAGCGCCTGAATGACTTCCATCGAGGGCAGCGAACGGGCCGAACTTTGGCGATTGCTGGCGCTGCCGCACCGGAGCTCGGACTTCGACCGGACCCATTGTTGCTGCTGCGGGGCTCAACCCTGAGCATGGCTAGCCGATAATCATGAAGCTTCCACACCCGCGGCCCATGCTCCCTACCCCATGCCTCCAGCCGCCCGCCGTGTCCTGATCGTCGAGCCTTCCCGAGCCCAGAGATCGGTGCTCGTCGCGCTGCTGCGCGAGGTGGGCGCGGACTTCGTCGAGGCCGCCAACATGACCGACGGGTTGCGGCAGGCCGGAGAGCAGCGGTTCGACTTGGTCTGCGTCGCCGCCAGGCTGCCCGATGGCACCGGCGCACAGCTCTGCAGCGCGCTTCGGGGCAGGCCGGGCATGCCTCCCATACCCGTCCTCGTCTTGTTGCCGGACCCGGAGCCACGCAAGGTCAAGGCGCTGCTGGAGGCCGGCGCGACCGAGGTCATGGACCGGAAGGAAGTCGAGCGCATCCGGCAGTTCCTTGGCAGGGCTCTTCCCCCGCAGCCCGTCCTGACGGGGCGGGTGCTAGTCGTCGAGGATGACCTCGCAGAAGCGGAAGCGCTCGTCGCGGTGCTGCGCAACATCGGGCTCGAGGCCCGCCACGTGGCCGACCCGAACCACGCGTTGACGCGTATCAGGGACGAGCCGGTGGATCTGCTCATCACCGCCGCGATGCTTCAGGCTCCGCTGACCGGTGCGGCCCTGATCCGGGAGGTGCGGGGAATGCCCGGTGCCGAGGGGCGCACGCCGGTGCTGGCGATGTCGTCGCAGATCGACCCTGTACGCCGGATCGATATGCTACGCAGCGGCGCCGACGACTTCATCCCTAAGCCGGTCGTCCCGGAAGAGTTGACCGTGCGGGTAGAGAGGCTGCTGCGCGGGAAGCGCCGCGAGGAGGAGGGCGAGGCGCACCGCGCCGCGTTCGAAGCGCTCGCCCTGACCGACCCGCTCACTACGTTGAACAACCGGCGCTTCCTGAGTGAGGTCGCGCCAATGTACCTGGCGGAAGCGCGCCGCCATGGTTTCCCGGTGAGCGTGATCGTAGTGGACATCGATCACTTCGACCACATCACCCATACGTATGAGCCGGCGATCTGCGCGGAAGTGCTCCGCAGTATCGGGCGTCTGATTCGCCGCGAGTGCCGCCGCGGCGATGTGGCGGTCCGGTGCAAGGACGATCAGTTCGTGCTCTTGCTGTCTCACTGCGCGGTTTCCGACGCGAAGCTCAAGGCCGAGACCTTGCGGGCGCGCATCGCCCAGCTCAAGCCGGCCGGGGTCGCAGTGACGGTGAGCCTGGGGGTCGCCCAGGCGCAAGGTATGCCCGCGGAGAGCTTCGGCGACCTATTCCTGCACGTCAATCGGGTGTTGCACGCTGCCAGGAAAGGCGCGCGAGACCACGTGGTGGTCGCGCAGGACCAACCTGCATCCCCTTGACCTCGCACCGCGTCGCGCTCTGCGTTTCTTCACGGCAGAGGCGGCCGCCACCCCGCCTCGAACACCGGGCGGGTGCCCGGGAGCATGCTCAGTCGGGACGTACGCGAGCGCGCAGCGACTGTCTCCATCGATGCCCCGGTCTGTTGTCTGTCGAAGTTCCGGGAAGGATGCGCCCGTGAGCCCATTTGTTACATGAATAGCCGCGCCGCGGGCGTTGTCCGCTCATTGCTGCACGTACGGGTGTCAGAACTTCTTACACCAGACCTGCTGACCTTTGTCGCCACCCTGCACAACCCATTGAAAAGCCGACAGATGCGACGCTCCGGCGCGCGCTTTGCTCTGGGCGTTGAATTCGCCGGTTCAGAATGATGCATGTGAGCGATATGCGTTGGCCATCGATCGGCCGCCGCGACGGATCCGACCGTCGGCGGCCGTGGGTACTCTTGATTCTGGCCCTTTGCTGCGCCGTCCCGGCAAGCGCAACCCCCATCCAGATCGACTCCGATGGCCAGCTGGGTGCGGACAGCGTGCTGGATGCCCCCCTGTTGGAAGGAGGTGTGCCTAACCCGGGGTCCTCCCTGCTGGAATCGGAGACGGCCAACACGACCGAGACTACCGGCGCTGCGAACGATACCGATGGGCAGCCGGTTCTGGCTTGCCCGAACCCGAGCATGGACGAGCAGGAGTGCAAGCGGGGTCTCGACGCGCCTCAACGCGTGGGTTCGATGCCGGGCTGGGTGGACGAGCGAAGCCTCACGCAGATGAACGGGGACGAGAGTTGGCCCGGCGACTCGTCGGACGGATCCATCAACGTCCTCTCCGGTGTCTTGCCCGACTTGACACGCAATGAGACGATGAGAGAGCTTGTCCACTCGATGGCTGGATTGACCAGCGACCTCCCTGGCAGCGAGGGACCGAGTGCGGGCCTGGACGATCTCAATGTTCGATCTGCCTACTCATCAGACGAGCAGGGCCTGCCCGATGAGCTGGTCGCGTTGCAGGTCCAAGAGACCAAGGGTTCCAGCGCGAATGCCATTGATGACCGCAGCTTTTTCGCACGTGCCGCCCGTCTCGTGCTCAACCCCTGGTCCTGGGTGATAGGGGTGTTGCTGCTGGCCTTGTTGGAAGGGAGCGTGGAGCTAGTGCATGCTGTGCTCGCCGTGCGGTCGCGGCGCCGCCGTCGCCGGAGGCGGCGAGCGCATCGACATGCGAGCGAAAGGATGCGCTCTGCGCCGGCCCCAGCGCATGCTATCGCCCGCAGCGCGGCTCCCAACCCGAGTGGCGCCAGCTTAGGCGCAGAGGACAGCGCCGGCGGACAAGGGTCAGTCCAAGGGTGCTAAGCGCGTCGGGTGCGGCCAGCTCTGCGATGTGCTGCCTCGCGGGGATGTGCCTGCGGTCTCCCGGCTCGTCGAGGCCGAAGACGCCAGTTCGTGCCCTTCGCCGGTCGGCCGACTGCGTATCCGAAAGCGAAAGCCGCGCCCGCGGCGGTGCGGCTGGTAGCGGCAGCCAGTCGCGGCTTCCTGGTCTCCACCTTGCTGCGGGCGCTCGCCGGCCGTTCCTGCCTTGGTCGATCGTTTGATCTGCGTCAACCTGGCGCGCGCACCTGACCAGTAGCGTTTTTCCTCCCGTACGGAGGAGAACGAATGCAACCAACGTGGATGATGCATGTCGTGGCACTCACTTGCGCGCTCGCGCTGGCGGTGGGCATGGCGACCGCCCAGTCTCCCGGCTCGACCTTGCACGACTGCCCGACCTGCCCCGACCTGGTAGTCATACCGCCCGGCGAGTTCGTGATGGGGTCGCCCAAGTCGGAAAGCGGTCACACCGACGAGAAGCCCCAGCACACGGTGAGGATCGCCCGACCTCTCGGTGTATCGAGGACGGAGGTGACCTTCGAGCAGTGGGATGCGTGCACGGCCGCGGGCCGCTGCCCGCAGGCGGCCGACGACGGCTATGGCCGCGGCAGCTATCCGGCCATCAACGTCAGCTGGAAGGACGCCCAAGGCTACGTGGCCTGGCTGTCGGAGAGCACCGGAAAGCGCTACCGGCTGCTGTCGGAATCCGAGTGGGAGTACGCTGCGCGCGCCGGCACCACCACGCCCTGGTTCTGGGGGCCGGAGGAGGACAGCTATGGCAACAGGAAGGCCTGCGAGTACGCCAATACCCACGACGAGAGCGGAAAGGAGGCGCACCCCATGTACGTATGGTCGGAGCATCGCTGCGCGGACGGATATGCGGAAAACGCGCCGACCGCGAAGTACAAGCCCAACCCCTTCGGGTTGCACGACATGCTCGGCAACGTGCGCGAGTGGGTGCAGGACTGCCACATCGAGGGCTACGAGGGCGCGCCAGCCGACGGTTCGGCCCGCGACGCCTCGCCCTGTGAAGCCCGGGTCGTGCGTGGCGGTGCCTGGGTCGATGGACCTTCCACCTCACGTTCGGCATACCGGTACGCCGAGAAGGAAGGCTTCCGCAACTATCAGGTCGGCTTCCGGGTGGCGCGGGAGCTGCCCTGAGGCTATTGTCCTGTTGTGGCTCTGCCCGGCCCGGCCTCGCTCACCGAACCGCATACCGCTCGATCACCTTGCGGTCGAAGCGCAGTCCCAGCCCTGGTCTGGCGGGCACCGTGAGCTCGCCATTCACCGGCACCGGCGCCTCCTCATACAGCCTCAGCGACCAGGGCATGTACTCGACGGTGAGCCCGTTCGGAGCGGCTGCTACGAGATGCACGTGGATCTCGGGGAAAAGATGGCTCACCGCCGGCAGGTTGAAGGCCTGCGCCATGCCGGCGACCTTCATCCAGTTGGCGATTCCGCCTACCCGCAGCAGGTCGATCATGACGATGTCCACCGAGCGCGCCTCGAGCATGTGGCGGAAAGGCGCGATGCCATAGACGTACTCGCCGCCGGCCACGGGTGTGTCGAGCGCATCGGCCACCCGCGCGAGCCCGGGGTAGTCGTCGTGGGCGGTCACATCCTCCCACCAGGTGAAATGCACGTCCTCGAGCCGCTTGCCGATGTCGATCGCCTGGTGCACGGTCCAGCGCTGGTTGATGTCGCACATCAGATCGATGTCCGGTCCGATCGCCTCGCGCACCAGGCGCGCACGCTCGATTTCGCGCGCAGGCGAGGTGTCGCCCGGCAGCGCGAGCTGCATCTTCATCTGCCGGAAGCCTCTCTCGGCCAGCAGCGGTGCTGCCTTCACGACATGCTCCAGGGAAAAAGTGCGCATCAGCGCACCGCTCGCATACGTCGGCACGCGCTCGCGCAGTCCGCCGAGCAGTATCGCGAGTGGCTGGTTCAGCGCCTTGCCCTTGATGTCCCACAGCGCCATGTCGATGGCCGTAAAGGCGAGCGTGAAGATGCCTCCGGGTCCGGCTGAGCTTTCGGCCGCTTCGCGCAGCTTGTGGCCGATCGCTTCGATGCGTAGCGGGTCCTCGCCCACGGTCAGCGCGCCGAGCTGCTCCACCGCGTGTTTCAGCGTAGCGCTGAGCGCTGCACCGAAGAAGGTGACGCCGATGCCGTCGGTCCCGGCGTCGGTCTCGATCTGGACCGTGACGAACTCATGAAACGGCCCGCCGAAGGGCGGCCCGCCCGCGAGCGGCTCCTCGGCGGGGAGCTGGACGAGATGGGAGTGGATGCGGGTGATCTTCATGGCTCGACTCCTGGCCCATACACCTCAACGCAAAGCCGCAAAGAATGCAAAGGCCGCAAAGGAGCCATTGTGTTCCCTACGCCCAAGCGGGCGGACGGGTTCTTGTCCTTCTCTGCACTCTCTGCATCTGTGCGGTTCAAGTAGTAGGTCAGCGCCCGAATTCACGCATCAGCTTTCCGGGCCTGCCGCAATCCGCAATGGGCCCCTTTTCGTCGACCGCGCGCACACCGTTGACCCAGACGCCATGCAGGCCGACTGCGGGCGTGTCCACGCGGCTCGCCCCGCCCGGCAGATCCCACACCCGGCGCTTCGGTCCGCGCCCGACGGTGGCCGGATCGAACAGGATCAGATCGGCCCACGTCCCTGGCGCGAGGCGCCCGCGGTCCTTCATGCGATAAAGATCCGCAGGCTTGCTCGTCACCGCCTGCACGGCCTGCTCGAGCGTGAGATCGCCGCGCTCGCGCGACCAGTGGCCGAACAGGTGCAGACCGAAGCCCGCATCGCACAGAAACGCCAGGTGCGCGCCCGCGTCCGACAGCGTCACCTGGGCGTGCGGATGACGGATCAACCTGCTCAGCGCCTCCTCGTCGGTGTTGAACAGCTTGCAGTCCACCATGGCGTCCAGCTCGCCGTCCAGGCCGAAGTCGAGGAACCAGTCGAACGGGTCCACGCCTTTCGTGCGCGCCATCGCGGCGACGTTGCGGCCGACCAGCTCGGCGTGACGCGTCTGCGTGACCTCTTTGATGGTCATGTGCTCCAGGCTGTGATAGGAGAAGCGGTTGGGGACGGTGCGGCTGCGTGCCTCCGCCTTGATCGCCGCGCGGAACGCCGGGTCCGACAGGATCTGCTGGTACTGCTCGGAGCCTTCCGCCTCGATAGCCGGGCGCCACGCCAGCAGCGCCTCCAGCGGGTAGGGGTGGCGCAGCGTGAATTCCATGCCGAGCGGGAAGCACGGCACGTGGCCCCATAACTCCCGGCCGCGGGCGCGCGCGGCGCCGATCTGTGCCAACTCGTCGAACACGCGGTCGGGATCGTTGGGATCGACGAACAGAGCCGCAACCATCACCGGCCGGCCGTTGCGTTCGGCGATCTGTTCGAGCCACGGCACCGTCGTGGTCATGCCCTTGGTGAGCATGAACACCCCTTTGCCGACCTCACCCAGGGTGCCGGTGAGCTCCATCATCTCGTGCTCGTCGGCCAGGCGCGATGGCATGGGGATGCCGTTCTCGCCGTTGTGCTGCTCCAGGGTCGAGGTCGAGAAACCGACCGCGCCGGCCTGCAGCGCATCGGTCACGAGCTGCTTCATCTGCGCGACTTCGGCCTTCGTTGCGGCGCGCTTGGAAGCGTCGTCGCGCAGCACGAAGGTGCGCACCGACGAGTGGCCAACGAAGGATGCGACGTTGGGCACCGTGCCCTTGCGCTCGAGCAGGCGTAGGTAGTCGGCGTAACTCTCGAAGTCCCAGTCCACGCCGGCGCGCAGCGCTTCCAAGGGCATGCCCTCGACGTGCGTGAGGTTGCGCAGGGTAAGGTCGCGGTCCGCCGGGCGGCACGGTGCGATGGTGAAGCCGCAGTTGCCGATCACCACGCTGGTTACGCCCAGCGCGGTCGACGGCGTTGCGAAGGGGTCCCACAGCAGCTGAGCGTCGAAGTGGGTGTGCAGATCGATGATGCCGGGCGCAAGCGTCAGGCCCTGCGCATCGATGCGTTCGCGTGCCGTGCCGACGCTCTCGCCGACCGCAGCGATGCGGCCGTCCTCGACCGCCAGGCTGCCGCGGCGGGCAGGCGTGCCGAGACCGTCGATGAGGGTTGTGTTTTCGATGACGAGGTCGTGCATGGTGGTGTTGGTCTCGGTAGAACGCCTACATCTTCGGCGCGGGCACGGGCTTGAGCACCTTCTCCAGGGCGAGCCCGATGCCGAGCAGGCGCCGGTCGCTGCCGGCCGGCCCGTCCAGTGCTACACCCACCGGCAGGCCGTCGCTGGTCAGCCCCAGCGGGAGGCTCAACCCCGGGATGCCGGCGTTGCTGCCTGGATCGGTGTTGGCGATGAAGACGAAGAACACCGGCACCTTCTGGTCGCCCACCGTCATCTCCGGCGCCCCATCCTGCTTCAGCGCGGGGTGCTTGGTGGTGGGGAAGATCAACGCGTCGATCTTGAACCAGGTGAACACGTCGTCGTAGAGCTGCTTCAGCGCCGGGCGATGTACCTGCAGCGCCTCCCTGTACACGGGTTCGGGTATCGCCTTCTCGCCGACGATGAATGTGTCGAAGACGAACTTGACGTCGGGGCTCGCGACCTGGGCCGCGACGTCCTGCACCGTGAGGCCGGTCTCGTACTTCTTCAGATAGGCGGCCAGGTCGGCGTTGCCCTCGTACAGCGCGACCGGGAATCCGACCTTGTCGTTGGCGCCGGTCAGGGGTGGGATATCGACGTCCACGAGCCGCACCCCGGCGGCCTTCAGGGCAGCCAGCGTCTCCTCCATCAGGCGCAGCACTTCCGGATGCGCGTTGTCGAGGTACGGGCTGCGCCCCACTCCCAGGCGGATCGTCGTCAACCCCGGCACGGGAACGGGCCGGCGGTCCCCGGACATGACCTGATCCAGCAGCACGAGATCACTCACCGACCGCGCCATCGGTCCCGCTGTGTCGCGTGTGTGAGAGATGGGGGTGATGCCCTCGCCGCTGTAGCGGCCCACGGTCGGGCGTAGTCCCGAAATGCCGTTCAGCGCCGAGGGAATGCGCACCGAGCCGCCGGTATCCGACCCCAGTCCCGCGGGCGCCATGCGGGCGGCGACCGCCGCTCCCGTGCCGCCGCTGGATCCACCGGAGAAGCGGGTCTTGTCGTACGGTGTGACCGACGCTCCGAAGGTCGCGTTGTTGCTGGTGATGCCGAAGGCCAGCTCGTGCATGTTGGTCTTCCCGAGCACGATGGCCCCCGCGTCGATCAGCGCCTGTGCGACCGGTGCGTTTTTCTTCGGAACGAAGTTGCGCAGCGCCGGTGTCCCGGCTGTATTCGGGAGCCCGGCCACGTGGATGTTGTCCTTCAATACGATGGGGACGCCGTGCAGCGGGCCCATGCTCTTGCCCTGGTTGCGCATGCGATCGGCCGCTGCGGCGGCGGCCAGCGCGCCTTCACGGTCCACAGTGATAAAGGCGTGCAGGTCTACGCCCTGGTCGATCCGCTCGAGCAGTGCAGTGGTCAGCGCGACGCTGGTGATCTTACCGTCGCGGATCTGCTGCGCGGCTTCGGTGGCGGTGAGCTCAGTGAGGTCGGCGGCCTGTGCGGCGGCCAGCGTGCAGAAGGTGAACGCGAGCGCGGCCGCAAAGCGAGCGTGGCGCGCCAAGACGTGCAGCATTTCGGTCTCCTCTCCGGGATGGTTTCTGACGGGGGGCTTCGCACTGGTCCCGACGGCGTACTGTACCCGCTTCGGTTGTTTGGCGCTTTGCGGGACTCACGCATTGCCTCCCGCGTCCTCTGCGTTCCCCACTGTAGGGTGTAGTACAGTTCAGGGCGCAGCCGCACAAGCGCCAGGAAACCGTGCCACCGAAGAGGAGACCCCCATGTCCGCCGTTCTGAGCTCGACTGCAGCGAACCGCAAGATTGTTCTGGCCGCCTGTCCGCACGACTGCCCGGACACCTGTTCCATGCTCGTCACAGTCGAAGGCGACCGCGTCGTGAGCGTGAAAGGCAATCCGGACCATCCGTTCACGGATGGGCGCCTGTGCGTCAAGGTGAACCACTACGAGGAGCGGGTGCATCACGCCGACCGCGTGCTGTATCCGCTCAAGCGCAGCGGGCCGAAGGGCTCGGGCCAGTTCACCCGCATCAGCTGGCAGGCGGCGATGGACGAGATCGCGTCGCGCTGGAAGCAGACCATCCGGCAGCACGGTCCCACCGCGATCCTGCCCTACAGCTACCTGGGCACCGAGGGCATTCTGAACGGCATGAACGTGGGCGATCCTTTCTTCAACAAGCTCGGCGCGACCATCACCGAGCGCACCTTCTGCGACTCGGGTGCCTGCACCGGCTACATGATGACCGTGGGCCCCAGCCCGGGCACCGATCCCGAGAGCTTCGTGCACTCCCGCTACATTGTCCTGTGGGCGTGCAACACGATCAGCACCAACACGCATCACTGGCCCATCATCGCCGAGGCGCAGAAGCGCGGCGCGAAGATCGTGGTGGTCGATCCGGTGCGCACCCGCACCGCGCGGCAGGCCGACTGGCACATCCCCATCAAGCCGGGCACGGACGGCGCTCTGGCCATGGCGATGATGAACGTCATCATCACCGAGGGACTGGTCGACCAGGAGTACGTCGCGAACTACACGGTCGGCTATGACGAGCTGGCCGAGCGCGCAAGAGAGTATCCGCCCGAGAAGGTCGCGCCGATCACCGGCATCTCTGCCGACGACATCCGCAAGCTCGCGCGGGACTACGCGACCACGCGTCCGTCGGTGATCCGGATCGGAGTGGCAGTTGAGCGGCATGCTGGCGGCGGGCAGACAGTCCGGGCGTTGACCTGCCTGCCGGCACTCGTGGGCGCGTGGCGAGAGGTCGGAGGCGGCATCCTGCAGCTGCCCATCTGGGCGTTCCCGGTGAAGTGGGAGAACCTGATGCGCCCGGACTGGATCAAGCCCGGCACGCGCGTGCTCAACCAGTGGAAGCTGGGCGCCGCGCTCACCGGCGAGCTGAAGCTCGATCCACCGATCCAGTCACTGTTCGTCTACAACTCCAACCCGGCGGTGGTCGCGCCGGAGCAGGAGAAGATCCTGCAAGGCCTCGGACGCGAGGACCTGTTCACGGTCGTGAGCGAGCACTTCATCACGGATACGGCGCGCTACGCCGATATCGTGCTGCCCGCCACCACGCAGATGGAGCACACGGAGATCATGTTCTCCTGGGGGCATTTCTATCTGTCGTACAACCATCAGGCCATCCCGCCGCGCGGCGAGGCGGTGCCCAACACGGAGCTGTTCCGGAGACTGGCCAAGGCCATGGGCTTCGACGACCCGTTCTTCCAGCGCAGCGACGAGCAGATGACGCAGGACGCCATGGACTGGAGCAGCCCCGCGATGGAGGGCATTACGATGGAGAAGCTCCAGCGCGACGGCTATGCGCGGCTCAAGGTGGGCACGCCCGACACCTACGCTCCGCACGCCAAAGGGAGCTTCCCAACGCCGTCGGGAAAGGTCGAGTTGAAGGCATCGATGGCGGCGGGCGGGAACTTCGTCCTGCCCCTGTTCCGCCAGGGCTCCAACGAGTTCCAAGACGGCAGTCCGGTGGATCCGCTGCCCGGCTTCATCCCGCCGCAGGAGTCAGCCGCCACCAACCAGGCCTTGGCGGCGAAGTATCCGCTCAACATCCTCACGCCCAAGAACCACGCGTTTCTCAACTCGGGCTACGCCAACATCGCGCGGCAGCTCGGCAACGCCGGCGATCAGTACGTAATGCTGCACCCGGCCGATGCGCGGGCGCGCGGGATTGCGGAGGGCGAACTGGTGGAGGTGTTCAACGACCGTGGTCGGTTCCACGCCGAGGCGCAGGTGAGCGATGAGGTGCGCGAAGGCGTGGTCGTGGCCCCGCTCGGTTATTGGGCGTCGAACTCGCCCAACGGCCGCTCGGCGAACGTCGTCAACGCCTCCCGCTACGCCGATCTGGGTCGTGCGCCGACGTTCTCCGACACGCTGGTCGAGGTGCGGCGCGTGGAGGGCTGAGGCAGTCTGCGTCCTGTTTGCGGCAACTTCGCCGCAGAGGCGCGGAGAGCGCAGAGACAAGCAAGTGCCGCTGTGAACGCTGTTGCGCTTTTCCTCTGCGTTTCTCTGCGTCCTCCGCGGTTGATGAGCTTTGCTTTGAACCGCCGGGACGGTCAGAGGTGAGTGGCTGACGACCCTCAACCCTTCGCCCGCTTCTCCCAGGCTTCGTAGTCCACCGGCGCGCCGTGCATCACCAGCCGCCGGTGGGCGTTGATGCCCTGGACCATCCAGGTGAGGGCCTCGTTGTGGGGAGTGGGGACTCCGAGCTCCCGGCCCATGCGCACGATCGCGCCGTTCAGCGAGTCGATTTCGGTCTGCTTGCCCTGTTCCATGTGCTGCAGCATGGAGGGTTTGTTGAACTTGGCCCGGCAGTGCGCCTTAATGCTGCCCGTGATGTCCGGGTCGGCGAGCTTGATGTGCTTCGCCTTGAGGACGGCGAGCGCCTCTTCGATCACGCGCGTCTGCAGCTCGTCCGCGCCCGGCGTGCGCGGGATCTCGCCGACGCGGATCCCCATCGCCGCGCAGATGGGGTTGATCGCGCTGTTGAGGACGAGCTTGGTGTAGATGAACGACAGGATGTCGTCGACGATGGTCGGTTCCAGGCCTGCTGCACCCAGAGCGTCGGACAGTGCCTGCAGGCGGGCTGTACGGCTGCCGTCCAGCTCACCCAGCCAGGTCGGGCCGCGATGGGTGTGGCGCGCGTGGCCGGGCCCGATCATCGCTGCGCTGTGATAGCTCAGCCCGCCGAGCACGCGGGTGGGCCCCAGCGCCTCCTGCAGCGTCTCGATGTTGCCCACACCGTTCTGGAAGGTGACCGCATAGCCGCTGTCCTTCAGGACCTTCCTCGCAGTGCGCGCGGCGGCTTCCGTGCTGTAGGTGTTCACGTGTACGAACGCGACGTCGGCCACGCCGCGCTCTTTCGGGTCGCGCACCGCCGGGATCGTGAGCCGCAGGTCGCCGCTGATGCCGTCCAGGTGCAGGCGGTCCCGGGCGATCGCGTCGACGTGCTCGGGCCAGATATCCACGAGGGTGACGTCGTGGCCTGCGTGGTGCAGCAGGCCGCCGTAGGTCGAGCCCATGGCCCCCGCCCCGATCACGAAAATCCGCATGATTGCCTCCAGTGTCGCTACGGCCGATTGGCCGACAAAGCAAACTCACTCACCACGAGGGTCACGAAAGAACACGAAGAAACACGCCTGTTACAGGCATCCGCGGAGAAGCGAGCGCGGCCTGTGCCCCAAAGCAAACTCCTTCACCCGAAGGTCACGAAGAAGAACGTCGGTTTCACGCGTCTGCGGGGCAGCGAGCCCGCAAGTGCCGCGGCAACGGGCCAAGAAAGGCGGGGCTTCCTTCGTGTTTCTGCGTGTCCTTCGTGGTGAGCGCGGTTGTGGCTGTCCTTGGCGTTCCTCTGCGTCCTCTGCGGTCGATGCGTTTTGCGCGTCAGTGCGGCACCTCCCCCAGCACCGTGCAGCGCCGGATTACACGCCGCTGTGTCGCCGGGTCGTACTCGGTGGCGCGATGCATGACGCAACGGTTGTCCCACAGGATGAGCTGGCCGGGCGACCAGCGGTGCGCATAGGTGAGATCGGCGTGCACCGCCATGGCATTGAGCTCCTCGATCAGTGCGCGGCCCTCCTCGTAGTCCATACCCTGGATGTATTCGGCATGGTCCCCCAGGAAAATGCACTTGCGCCCGGTCTCCGGGTGAGTGCGCACGATGGGATGATCCACCGGCGGCCGCTCGCGCCGCTGCGCCTCGGTCATAGGGTCTTCGCCATGCCGGCGGGTGCGTGAGAAATTCAGGTTGTGGACGGCCCGCAGGTTGGCGATGCGCGTTTTCCAGGCCGGGCTGAGGCGCTCATACGCGCCGTACATATCGCAGAAGTGCGTCTCGCCGCCTTCCGAAGTGGCCACCTCCGCGTAGAGGATCGTCGCTTGACCGGTCACCCGCTGCCAGGACCCGTCGGTGTGCCACGCCAGCGTGCCCCGATCGGGGTGCTTGCCCGTGGGCATGCCGTTCTCGTCCAGGTTGGACAGGCGATACAGCTCGGGGTACCCGTCCGCGTGGTACTGGTTCATCACGTGGATTTGCACCTCACCGAAGCGGCGCGCGAACTCCACTTGCCGGCCCGGCGGCAGCTGCTGGGTGCCGAACAGCAGCACCTGGTGCTTCAGGAACGCCGCGTAGATGGCGCGGAACAGCACGTCGTCCACGCCCTGCACCAGGTCGACGCCGATGAGTTCGGCTCCCAGGTGGGCGCTCAACGGGCGGATGTCGAACGGCCAGTTCGTGCTCGAGGTCACCTGCATCTCCGGTTCGGGAACGGGATTCCTGACGAAAGTCGGCAGCTTGCCCTCCTGCGCGGCAATCGGCAACTGCCCGCCAAGCCTGTTGAGCACCCCGGGTCGGCCGCGGGACCAATCGCGGGTTGCCCTCCCTCACGCAGTTGGGGTGCGTGTGCGCCTGCAAGAAGCCGACGGATCCTCGCGCACTCGCTTCTGCAACAGTCTGCTAGCGGCCAAACCTCACAAAATGGCACAATTTGATCCAGCGCAAAGTGGCACCAGACCCCGGGTAGATAGTTCGCGTTAAGTGGCTGCGCCGGAGAACCCGGGTCCGGCTGTCGGCGAGTTGCGGGGTCTGCACGTTTCTTGCGGTCGGGGTAGCCCGACACTGCAACGGAGGGGTTTGGTTCTTTGGCTTCGATTACTGCAGGTATCGGTGGGGTGGGCGGGCGCGCGCGGAGTGGGCCCTTCAACGGCATCATTGCACGGTGTGTGGCGCTGGCGGCGCTCGTCGCGCTGTCCGTGCCGGCTCTGGCCGACCCGGCCAACGCACCACACTACAGCGAGCCGGTGCAACGCATTGCCGACATCCTCGAGAAGATCAAGGCCAACTACGTCGAACCCATCGACGACAGCAAGCTGGTGACGAGTGCGGTCAACGGGGTGCTGCGCAACCTCGACCCGCATTCGGTCTACCTCGACGCAGATGCATTCCGGGAGCTCTACAGCGACAGCCGTGGCGAATACGGCGGCCTCGGCCTCGAGGTTGCGATGAACGATGGCCGCGTCAAGATCGTGTCCGTGTTCGAGAAAGGGCCGGCGGCCCGTGCCGGCCTGCGGCTGGGCGACGTCATCGTGTCCGTGAACGGCGAGAGCGTCCAGGGCCAGAGCCTGGAGCAGGTCATCCGCCAGGTGCGCGGTGAGCGCGGCACGCAGGTCAAGCTGACGGTGGCGCGCATGGGGGAGGATCAGAAAAGGGCCTTCAACCTGACCCGTGAGCTGATCCAGGGCCGCAGCGTCTGGGCGAGCCTCATCGAACCGGGCTACGCCTATGTGCGCTTGTCGCAGTTCCAGGTGCACACGCCCGAAAGCGTGGTGTCCGGGCTGATGCGGCTGCTGGAACAGGACGACGGCCGGGTCGCCGGCATCGTGCTCGACCTGCGCGACAATCCGGGCGGGCTGCTGAGCGCCGCCGTCGGTGTGTCGGCTGTGTTCCTGCCTGCCGGTGCGCCGGTGGTGTTCACCGAAGGCATGGCCAAAGACGCGAGGATGCGCCTGTTCGCGCAGCGTGGCGACTATCTCCGCCACGGTGCGAGCGATCATCTGAAAGCGGTGCCGGCAGAGCTGAAGACCCTGCCGATGGTCGTACTGGTCAACGGCGCATCCGCCTCGGCTGCCGAGATCGTCGCCGGAGCGCTGCAGGACAACCAGCGCGCCACGGTGCTGGGTACGCACACCTACGGCAAGGGCTCGGTGCAGGTCATCATCCCCCTCGGCGACGGTACCGGCATGAAGCTCACTACCGCCTACTACCATACGCCGAGCGGCCGTCTGATCCAGGGCAAGGGCGTGCTGCCCGACGTCGTGGTGGAAGGGCAGGCGGTTCGCGATGCGCAGGCGAGGCCAACCGTACGCGCCGTCGCCCTCGAGCGTCAAGGCGAGGACGCGGCTGCGCGCGAGGTTGCGGCCCTATGCGCATCGTACACCGACGCCGAGCCGATCACCGCACAGAACGCCGCGCCCGCCGCGGATCGCCCGCTGGCCGGGGCGTCTGCGATAGACTGCCAGCTCGAGCGCGCGCTGCAACTGCTGCGCAGCCGAGTATCGATTACGCGCAGCTAGCGCACGGGCTGTCACCGGCGCGGTTCGCGCGGCGCCGCGCCTGTCTCAACCTCCCGACGTTTCACGCTGGAAAACCGCTGGTGTGATGGCTCGCACAGGTGCCCTGCGCGTCATGTGCTGTTCGATGGATCAGATGCTTAGATGTGCTCCTGCCGTTGTCGGCACGGCTGATGCAAGGGTGCCTGCAGGCCCGCAGCACTCGCTCGCGTTGCTCTAGCGCGAGGCTGGGGCGCCGGGCCTTCGGCACGACAGACGGACACCGATCCGTCATCCCGCCTGCGGAAGTCGGTGCGTCCTCCGGACTCACCGGATCCTTGCCGGCGCGCGTGGTGTCGACGTCAGTTCCCGAAACGAAAGACACAGGAGACCTAACATGACAAAGCTCATTGCCACGTTCACTTCCGCTGCCCTTGCTCTGGCGCTCGGCGGATTCGCCTATGCCGCGGAAGAAGCCGGAGGCCAGGATCCGGCAGCGCAGCAGAGCCAGGGCGACACCGCACAGCGCGAGCAGGCGTACCAGGCCGCGCTGAAGAAGTGCGAGCCGCTGGCCGGCGCCGACAAGGAAAAGTGCATCGACGCCGCCAAGCGCAAGCACGGGCAGATGTAAGCGCGTACCACCGGTAGATCGGGAGGGCGGGGGCGCAAGCCTCCGCCCTTCTGTCTTCTTGGCCAGGCCGTTCCGTCGAAAGCCCGGTTTTGACCGCGCGAACTTCGACCGCAGGCTGCTCTGCCGTTCCTCTCTGCTAGGACCTGGGCGCGCCAGCCGCCCACGCGAGATCGGGGTGGCGCGCTTGCCATTCGGTCGCCTGCTCGTAGGCGTAGGCCACCCGCAGTGCCATGTCCTCCGCGAAAGGCTTGGCGTAGATCATGAGCCCGATCGGCAAGCCCTCGGATGTAAACCCGCAGGGCACGGAGACGCCGCACAGGTCGAGGATGTTGCCGAGGCCGGTGTTGCGGTGGACCTTGAGGTTGTAAGCCATGTAGGTGTCGAAATTGACGTCGATCTCCGCCAGGGGCCGGGCAGCCGCCATCGTAGTGGGAACGAGCAAGGCGTCCACGTCGCGCAGCGTCCAGCGGACCTCTTCCCGCAACTGCGCGTAGCGTCGCAACAGGGCATGGTAGTCGGGTGCCGAAAGCGTGCGTCCGGTGAGCATGCGCGGCCCGATCACCGGGTCGAGCGCGTTGAGGTGCTTGTCGAGGAACTCGCGGTTCACCGCGCACGCCTCGGCGGCGATCAGCAGAGGGCGCTTCTCCTCGGCCCACGCGGCGGCCACCTCGGGCACCGCGACGCCGGTGACCTGCGCGCCGAGCGATTTGAAGACTTGCCCCGCCTCGCGGACCGCCTTCTCCACCTCGCGGTCGACGTCGTCGAAAAAGGTCGTCTCGCCGAATGCTATACGCAGGCCCTTCACGCCGTCCTTGAGGCCGCGCAGTGCATCGTGCGCGGCGACGCCGACTGTGGAGTCGTCGCGCGGGTCTGTCCCCTGGAGCGCCTGATAGACGAGCGCGGCGTCCTCGACGGATCGCGTAATCGGCCCAACGCTGTCGAGCGTCCAGCACAGCGGGAACACGCCGGCGCGACTGACTCGTCCCACCGTGGTCTTCAAACCCACGATCCCGCACAGCGCTGCGGGCACGCGCACCGATCCACCCGTGTCGCTGCCCAGTGCCATCGGGACCAGACCGGCGGCCACCGCCACGGCACTGCCGCTCGAGGAGCCGCCGGGTGCGTGCGGGACCGGATGCCACGGATTGTGCGGCGTGCCCTGATCGTGGTTGATGCCCACGGCGCCGTAGGCGAACTGGACGGTGTAAGTCTTGCCCAGGAGCACCATCCCGGCAGTAGTGAGCTTGCGCACGACTGTGCAGTCCTCCGCGGCAATGTTATCCGCCAGCAGGCGCGTGCCGGCGGTGGTGGGCACGCCCTTCACGTCGAACAGATCCTTCGCTGCGTAAGGAATGCCGTGCAGCGGCCCCAGATCCGCGCCGCTCTTCAGCGCGCTCTCGGCTGCCTGGGCTTGCGCCAGAGCCCGTTCCGGCAGGACCCGGATGAACGAGCGGAGCCGCGCGTCGAGCGCAGCGATGCGGCCCAGCAGTTCCTCGGTACACGCCACAGGGCTGAGATGGCCGGCGCGGATGCGGGCAGAGAGGCTGGTGAGCGATTCGAACGGGAGCGCGGGGTCGGCCATAGTTGTCCTTCACGGTGAGCAGCGTGATGCAAAACGCGAGATCTCACTCCGACCCTGCCGCTGAACCAATGCATGGTCATGCTCAATCAAAGAGTTGCTGCGCGGGTGCGCCATCAGAGAGCCCGGAGGCGCGCCGCGAAGCCACTTCTGCATCAGCCTGTTAGGCTTCCACCGTACCAGACCTCCCGGGATGGCTCAAGGCAGGACGCAGGAGCGGCGCGGACCACAGCGATGACCTGAGCAACTGCCGTGGCGAGGTCCAGGTCCTTCACTGGGCGACGGGAGCGCCGATCTCCTCGCTGAACGCTACCAGATCCGCTGCCATCCATTCTGGCTCCTCCCAGTGCACCGCTTGCCCGGTTCCGGCAGGTGGGGCAACAGCGGCGCGAAGGAGTGCCACGAGTCGGGATACCCGTGCAGCAGACCGGAAGCCCGGCCGGATCGCCGGTCTCGATGTACTCGAGCCTGCCATCGCGACAAGCTGGCTGCTTTGATTGGCAGTTACACAGCTCCGTTTCACTGTCCCTCGCCCAACGAACAGCCGCTACGCAGCCTTCGCCATCGCGGCCGAGCGCTGCACGTACAGGCGGGCGAGCGTACTCGTCGGCTTCGCCGCGATCCGCTCCGATGAGAGCGCCGCCGCCAGGCTCTCCTGACCGGAGCGGAACGCTGCTTCGATCAGCGTGAGATCGAGCAGATCGCGCTGTGCGTGACTGCCGCCGAAGCGGTGCGCGACCGTGCGGACGTCGCGCAACAGCCGCACAGCATCGGCATACCGTTCCTCGCCGAATGCCAGGATGGCGCGGGTCGCCGCCTGGCCGACCTCCGCAGCGAACGCCGCGTTGTCGCCCGCGCCTTGCAGCGCGGCGGTCTGCGCATCGAGCACCGCCTGGGCGAGATCCGTGCGTCCCGCCCCGACGAAGGCCATCATCGCGTGCAGGTCGTTGAACGCATAGTTCGCCGCTGCTGCGAAGGGCGCCCAGAGATCGGCCACACTGTCCCAGCGGCCGCCGACATCGATCCCGCGTAGGTGCAGGCGCCAGAGCAGGGCGGAGGCGTCGATCAGGTCGAGAACGACATTCGAGGGCTTGCCGAAGATCGGACCGTCGAACAGCGCGAGCACGTTATCGATCTCGCCCAGGTCGAGGTGGTAGAGGGCGAGGTGCCACCAGTTGTGCACGCTGAAGAAGCTGTCGTGCGCCCATGCCTGCGGATCGGCGCGCATCCACGCGATGCCCTCACGCTGGCGGCCCTGCATCTCCATCACGTGGGCCACCGCGTGCTGTGCCCAGCCGTCGCGGGGCTCGAGCTCGACGCCGCGGCGCCCGAACTGTTCGGCTTCCGGGTAACGGCCGGTTTCCTCCAGGCCGAAGGCGTACATCCCGATGATGCCGTGATATCCGCGCATCCCATGACTCCACGCCGGCAGCGCACGAGCGATGCGGTCGCGCAGCATGCGCGAGTCGCCGGTGTAGAAGTCGATCAGATGCCCGGCCTGCAGAGCGAGCGCATCGCGCGGGTAGCCTATGCTCAAGTCCTCGAGGGTTCGGCCTGCGTCCCGCCAGTGCCCCTCGGTGAGTTCGCCGATGGCCTTCAGGTGCCCCCGCTCGCGGTCATTCGCGGGCAGCGTGACGGCATGCCGGTGGATCTCCCGCGCGACGGGTATCCCCAGCGGCTCGGTGCCTAGCAGATGCAGGTAGGCCTTCAGCACATGTCCCATGACCAGGCCCGGCGCTTCGGCCAGCGCTTGATCCGCCGTGGCGACCGGATCCCCGATGTAGCAGCGCAACTGATGGAATGCAGTTTCGAGCCAGGCGACGCTGTCGCCGGTCGCGCCGGTCAATGCCTGGCCGTGAAAGTCGGTGGATTTCATCGCGGAGCCTCTTGCTGTGTTGATCGAAGCCTGGCGTGGCTGGAGTTCTTGCCGGCGCCTCATGGTGCGCATGCGTCGGGCACCAGTTTTCGCTCCAGACGCCCGAATAGCGCAAGGTGTCAAGGACAGAATGCATGATCCGCATCCGACGTGATCCGGGCGTGAGCGCCGGCGTGAAAGCGGCGTGAAAGCGATCGGAACGGCGCTGATCCTGACGTTCGCGGGTGTGGACACTCCCCGCGCCGTGAATGAGTACGCGTCTTCCGGCCAGGACCATGACCTTCCCGCGTCCTGTGGGCCTTCGAGCCGGGAGCGTTCCGACCCCGGCGGCCTCAACGGGCAGGGCCCGGGCCGAGCTCCCGCCGGCTCAGAGCAGCGCGAGGACTTCGTCCGCGTGGTTGCGCGTGTCGGGGGAGTCGATGACGTGGGCGACACGGCCCTGCTCGTCGATGAGGAACGTGACCCGCTGGTAGAAGCCGGCGAGCGAGCGTGCGACGCCGAACAGGCCGCCGCCGAGGACGCCGTACGCCCTCGCTACCTCGCGGTCGGTATCTGCGAGCAGCGGAAAGTTCAGCTTGTGCTTCTGCGTGAACTTGCGATGTGACGCTTCGTCCTGGGCCGACACCCCGAGCACAGCGGCCCCCTTGTCCCGGATCTCATCGTTCCGGTCCCGAAGCGAGCACGCCTGGGCGGTGCAGCCCGGAGTGTCGTCCATCGGGTAGAAGTACAGAACCAGCTTTTTCCCACGGAAGTCCCTCAGGCTCACGCGTGAGCCGTCGGTCGTCACACCGGAGAAGTCCGGGGCTTTGTCGCCAGGCGCGGGTCGCGGCACGTGTGTTCCTGCTCAGAGGTGGAGGTTGGGTATCGCGGGTTGGGAAAGGCGAACATGGTCGCTGCTGCTCCGACAACACCTTCGGGGGCGATGCCAGGAAGCCGCCTTGCTCGTCTCCGTTTGCGGCATCCAGTCTGACACAGACAGATGTGCCGGTCACCGGCAACCGACTCTGCTTGTTGCATGCCCCGGCTAGGAGTGTTGGCGCGGCTGCCGGAGCTCAGCGCGGAAACTCCAGTACTTCTGCAACTGATCGGTAGAGCGGTCGACTGGCCTGCCTATAAAGTTGCTCGCCGACCCTTACATAGAGCGCTCCATTGCGGACGGTCCCACAGATCTCGATCTCCGAGTCCGTGTCGTGAGGCGGGGCGTCGATCTCAGCCCAACCGCCATCCGGCGTACGCTCGACCAGTCGAGTTCGCTGCGGAACGAGCTGGGTGCCGTGCGGCTTTCTGATGCCCTGTTCGGCGATCATTACGGTTTGCTTTCCTCCGTTGCGCGCGGCGCGCAGCTCGATCGAAGTGACGCTGGAGAAGCCCTCGACATGCTGCCAGCTTTCTCCCCCATCCGGGCTGTGCCACAGGCCGCCGGGCAATCCTCTCTCACCGGCTACGCCAATCCAGATTTCGCCGTTCTGCTGCCAGGCCACCGAGATTGCGCGCGCTGGCGATGTGCGGCGTTTATCCTCGGTCAACGCTTGCCAGCGTGGCGGCGAGAGATCACTCACGGTCCTCACCCTGGGCGGGCTGCCGGGTTGCTGGACTACGACGACACTGCCGTCGGTTTCCGGTATCGGCAGGCGGTCCATCGCCGCCCACTGCAATTCCTGTTGGTCGGGCTCACCGTGAGCCATTGGCAGAATGAACACGAGATGATCGGGGCGCGGCTCGGCGATGCGCGCGGTATCCCTGCGAAAAGGAGGCGCCATGCGATCGATGCCGCCGGTTTCAGCGAGAACGGCAGTGAACCGATTCTGGAGAGCACCGGCCATTTCACGGGGCAATGCTCGCTTTGGCAAGGTGAAGGAGCGCGCACGTGGAATCTGCTGGGTCGGGTCCTGCAGCACGTCCGGATATGTCGCGAAGAATGCACGCGTACCCGACACTTCGCCCACGCTTTCATCCCAAGCGGCGACCCAGAGCTTGCCGTCGACCACCTCGCACGCGATCGGTGCAATCCTCTGATCGTGATGGAACAGGGGCACGGGATCCCAAGCTGGCAGCGGCACGAACAGCAGACCCAACGGCAGGCTGGCAAGCACGAGGGGACCAAGCGCGTTGCGCAACGCACGGCGGCGTGCCCAATTGCGCAAGGCACGCATCTCGACGCCTGTCAGGAAGGCGATCAACCGCAGTAACTCGAGCTTACCTTTGGGCGTAGGCAACCAGATCCGCCAACCGCGGCGCAAATCGTGCTCGACTGGCTCTATGCCGGTGAATGCGTCATGGGTTACTGTCGGGCCCGCTCCCGCTACATGCACTATCGCGATCCGCCGCTCGTTGCCCGATCTGCGAAACTCCCCAATCTCGGAGCTCACCCATCGGGAGTGGGCGGCTTCATCGGACCAGCACACCACGAGGGACCGGGAATCGGCCAGTGCACTGGACAGGTTTTCCGGAAGGGAGCCGCCGCGCATGTCGATCTCGTCCAGATAGACCCTCAGGCGATGAGATCGCCCGGGCGGCCGATAGCTCTCGAGAAATCGCTGGATGCGGCGGACCAGGGGACGGTCGGCGCTGCTGTAACTCAGGAACGCGTCGAATCTCGGCTCTGACGAGCCGGTCGAAGGCCCTTGCGGTGCTGCGGACACTCCCGCAGGCATGGAGTTACCCCGGCATGGACTGCAACGTACAGCTTAACGCAGCCCTCACAAGGCTGCTTCGGCTATGTTGCCTCGCCAGCTCGGTGTGCTATGCAGGTCCGCGACCCGGTGTCCCGTCTTAGAGACCAAGGGCGAAGCTGAAGGATGCCGCTGCGGCAAGCGCCGCTGCCGTGCGAACGTGATTCCAACCCGTCCAGCCGGCGACGTAGCGGGCCCAGTGGCTCGCACTGTTGGGGTCGATCGGCGCGATCGCCGCAAGCGCCTCGTTCCTGGGCACGTTGAACATGATCGTCACCAGCAGGGCGCCGACCAGATAGAGGATGCCGCCCACGAGCAAGTGGGCTGCGCCAGGTTCATGCCACCGCAGCACCGAGTAGATCACTGTGAGGACGCACGCCGCGGCGGTTCCTAAGAAAGCCGTCAGGAACCAGCGATTCAGAACGACAACGTTGATGGATTGCATCGCGGCGATGCCCTCGCCCGGGGGAAGGCGAGCGAGGGCCTTCATCACGAACGCCGAGAAAGCAAAGAAGACTCCGGCCACGAGCCCACAGCCGAGCGCCGCGAGAAGCGTCAAGGCGAAGAGCAAGTGGCCGGCAGTTGTCATGACAAGTCAGCGTAGGTGATCGAGCTCATTCGTCTCTGATCGCTTCGACCTGGATGCGGAGGCGGCCCTTGCCGGCATCACCGCGACCGAGCTGACTCATCTTCGTTCCGTACTCCGACCAGTTGAGATCGCCCTCGGCGTCGGCGCCGCATACCTCCCTCTTGAACATGGGATCCGGCACGCATCTGCCGGTTCTGCTCCCGTTCATCCCATTCTCGCCGCCTTCCACAGTCCCATCATGCGGCCCTCGGGGTCGGTGAACAGCGAGAACGCGCCCATTCCGGGGACCTCCTGCTCCTCGACGTGGATCTTGCCGCCGGCTTCGACGACCTTTCTGCGATAGGCCGCGAGGTCGTCGACGTTGATGTAGAAAAGCATGTTGCCGGGCCAAGGCCCCTCCCGCTGCGGCTTCAGGATGCCGCCGTTGATCCCGCCCTCACCGCCGGTGTCCACCATGCGGTAGTCCAACTCCGGCATATGCTGGATCTTCCAGTCGAAGACTCTCTGGTAGAACGCCGCAACCGTCGCCGGATCCTTCGACATCAGTTCCCAGTGAACCACGGGATTACCCATAACGACCTCCTCAGATCTGGCAGCAGGGCACCAGCGTGCCGGCCCCTGCCGTTTGGTTCGTGAAGATTCTTGCATTGCAGCTGCGCACCGGGAGGCTTACAGCTCGATCGCCACCTTGAAGCCGCCGTAGATCATACGCTTGCCGTCGAAGGGCATGGCCTTCGGGTCCATCATGCTCGCTAGGCGCGGGTCCTTCATCACCTTGGCGTTGACGCGGTCGCGGTGCGCGCGCGATTTGAACACGATGTAGGAGAACAACACCGTCTCGCCGGGTTCCAGCTTGACGCTCTGCGGAAACGACGTGTGCTTGCCCGGCTTCACGTCGTCGGCTATGCACTCGACGTATTCGAGCGCGCCGTGCTCCCGCCACACCTTGCCCGCCTTCTGCGCCATCCGCCGGTAGGCGGGCAGATTCTTCTTCGGCACGGGCAGCACGAATCCATCTACATATCGCATGGGAACGCTCCTTCACTCTTGCTCAGCCGTTGCAGCGCCAGCCTGCTCGATCGCGCTCGGAGCCATGTAGAAAACCTCCCAGATGTGACCGTCGAGGTCCTGAAAGCCATGCTGATACATGAACCCGTAGTCCTTGGGCTCGGCATAGGTCGTCGCGCCGGCTGCGACCGCGGTGCGAACCATCTGGTCGACCTTCTCCCGGCTCTCGATCGCCAGGGCAACGAGGACCTCCGTGCTCTTCGTCGCATCGCAGATCGCTTTAGGCGTGAAGGTCTTGAACTTGGCCTCGGTCAGGAGCATCACGAAAATGTCCTCGGACACGATCATGCAGGTGGCGGTGTCGTCGGTGAACCGCGGATCGAACTTGAAGCCGAGCCTGGTGAAGAATGCGATCGACTTCTCCAGATCTTTCACTGGGAGATTCACGAAAATCTTCGTGCCCATGGTCCAGCCTCCTGAGCTGAGTAGTGTGTATTGAATAGTCGTTCGGCGTATCCCGAGCTCGACAGTCCTTGTTGCCGGGCGACCCGGTCCGCGACGGGCCGCCCGCGGAAGTCGCACTCCGTCAGCCGCCGCTCAGCGCCTGAACGATTACCACCTCGTCTGCCGCCCGCAGCGCATGCGACAACTCGCGCACCTGCTCGCCGTTGACGAAGATGCGGATGTGAGGTCGTATCCTGTCCTGCTCGTCGACCATGCGGAATCGGATGCCGGCGTATCGACGATCCAGGTCGGCGAGGACGGCGGCGAGCGTCGCGCCGCTCGCCTCGGCCTCGCTGTGCTCGGTGTACGAGCGCAGCGCGCTGGGTATCAGCACCTTCATCGAACCGGCACGCGCTAGGCCAGTTCCGCCGCTTCGACGGCGTAGATCTCCGGCAGGTGTCGCGCGATGCAGCTCCAGCCGCGGCCTTCGTCGCGGCTCATCCACAGCTCGCCGCTGGTCGTGCCGAAGTACAGACCCACAGGATCCGCCGCGTCGGCGGCCATCGCCTGGCGCTTTACCGTCCACCACGCCTGCTGCGCGGGCAGGC
Source organism: Burkholderiales bacterium (assembly GCA_036787045.1). Taxonomy (GTDB): domain Bacteria; phylum Pseudomonadota; class Gammaproteobacteria; order Burkholderiales; family SHXO01; genus SHXO01. The sequence goes on from DAIQQA010000023.1 coordinate 35,449, forward strand.
CGGCGTCGTGACGCTGCCACGTCTTCCCGCCGTTGCGCGTCGCATACACGGCAGGCGTGCCTTCCGGGCTCGTGCGCGGCCAGACGGTGTTGCCGTCCATGGGGAACACCCATGCGGCGTCGGCGTCGCGGGGATGGACCACCATCGGAAAGCCGACGTCACCGACCCGCTTGGGCATCGCCTTGCCGACGCGCACCCATTGGTCGGAGGGTCGGTCGAGCCGGTAGATGCCGCAGTGATTCTGCTGGTACAAGCGGTCCGGGTTGCTCGGACACAGCCGCACGCAATGCGGATCGTGGAAGGTGACCTCTGCCGGGTCGAACCCCTCGACCACTTCGAGCCCTTTCACGATCGGCGCCCAAGTGCGGCCCCGGTCGGTCGACTCGTGCACGCCGCCGCCCGACATGGCGAAGTACAGATGTGCGGGATCGCGTGGGTCGACGATGATCGAGTGCAGTTTCGGTCCATCCGGGGTTCCGTCCTGCACCGTGCCCATCCATTTCCGGTACTGTGCATCGTCATTGATCGAGGAGAACGGCTCCCACGAGACGCCGCCGTCCTCGGAGCGGAACAGCCCCTGCGGCGAGGTCCCCGCGTACCAGACGTCCCGTTCGTCGGCATGACCCGGGGTGAGCCAGAACGTGTGATCGACCGCGCGGCCTTCCGTGCCCTCGGCCGCCTTCGCGAACGCGGGCGGCCGTGCGGCTTCCTTCCAGGTGCGTCCAAGGTCGGTGGAACGGAACACGGTCGGGCCGAGGTGCCCGGTCTTGGCCGCCGCCAGGAGCGTGCGCCCGTCGCGCGGATCGAGCACCAGATGATTGATGATGTGGCCGAGGAAATGCGGCCCATCGGTGCGCCAGGTCTTTCGGGTCGCATCGCTGTGGTACAGCCAGGCTCCTTTGCGCGTCGCGACCATCACCAGCACACGATGCGGCGAGCGTGAACGCGACGTGCGCCGTGCGCTGGTGGCTCGACCTTGCCTTCGAACGGCAGGTTTCCTGCTGGTGGGTGCCATCACTCGCTCCTCTATGACTGGCTCGTCTGCTGGTGCGATCGGGCCTGCGCAACCGTCTCCCGGATCGGCCGGATGGGTCGCACCTCGATGCTGCCCACGTGCGCTGGCGGAATCTTCGAGGCGAGCTGGATCGCTTCGTTCAGGTCCTGGGCCTCGATGAGATAAAACCCGGCAAGCTGCTCCTTGGTCTCGGCGAAGGGACCGTCGGTGATGGACACCTTGCCGTTCCTCACCCGCACGGTGGTGGCTGTCTGGACGGATTGGAGGGCCTCCGACGCGATGCAGTGGCCGCTCCTCCGAATCGCCGTGTCGTAGGCCACGCAATCTTCGTCGGGCAGTTCATCCAGCCTCTTCTCGTCGAGGTAAACCAGGCACAGATACTTCATCGCTCACTCCCGTCGTGTTGAAACCCCAGCGCGCGCAGCGTCCGCGCGTCCTCGGCGATCGGCCTCACCTCGACACAGCCGATCCAGGCGCCCGGGATCCTCGAGGCTACCAGTATCGCCTCGTTGAGATCCCTGGCTTCGATGACGTAGTAGCCGCCCAGCTGTTCCTTGGTCTCCGCGTAGGGCCCGTCGGTGGTCGAGATCTTGCCCTTGCGCACGCGTACCGTGGTCGCAGCCCCGGGGGGCAGCAGCCGGTTGCACCCGATGAAATGGCCGCTGCGCCGGATCGCTTCGGTGAACTCGGCGTAGTCCTGGTAGTGCTTTTCCGCATCGGCCTCCGACATCTGCTCCATCACCTTCTCAGCACAGATCAGGCACAGGAACTTCATCGCGTTCTCCTACTCGGGGGTGCTTGGCGGCCTAATTTTCCGCGCTGGCCTTCAAGTTGGCCAGCCCGGCCTCGAAATCTTTGCCGACCATGCTGTCCATGTCGAAGAACAGGTGGATGATCTTCGCGAAGTAGGGCGTGTCGCCCTGCATGGCCCACGTGACGTTCGTTGCGTCGCCTTGGGGCTCCAGCGTGAACTCGACGAGGTTGTGGGCCTCGAACGGCTTCACGAAATCCAGCTTGATCGCGACCCTGGAAGGCGGAACCGACTCCGCGATTTCCATGCGACCCTGACCGACATCCTTGTTGCCTTCCCACCCGTATGTGGCACCCTTGCCGCTCGTCGCCGCGCCGAAGGTTCTTTTCATCGCAGGGTCCTTTTTCTCCCAAGGCGACCAGACGCCCCAGCGGTCGAAGTCGTTGATGAGTGCATAGATCTTCTCTGGCGGCGCCTTGATGCTCGCCGCGCGCTGGACGCGGAACGTGTCAGGCCTGGTCGCGGCAAGGATGAGAACGGCGGCGATGAGAACGACGACGACCGCACCGATAATCTTAAGCATTGAATTCTCCCGTTCGATGTTGAAGTACTGGCTCGTGCTTCGGAGTCGGGGTTCCGGGCTGTCTCGGGCGGGTGTATGCCCTGCCTTCATCCTGATGTCCGATGAGGCGCACTGGTTCCGGCAAAACGCATCCTCTCAAGAAACCTCGAGGTCACGCCGGCGATCGCCGGCGACCGCCAGCGCTGCGTTTGTGAGGGCGGGGCACATGGGCACCTCCTTTCTCTGCATAGTCGAACGGACCAGCCCGAAATCGACAACCTTGGGCGTCAGGCCTCCGGGGCTATCGCTGCTCGAACCCTTCGATCGGCCGCACCTCGATGCCCCATCCCACGTGCTCGCCCAAGTGCGCCGCCGGATGTTTCGATGCCACCTGAATGGCCTCGTCCAGGTCCCGCGCCTCGATGATGAAAAACCCCCCGACCTGCTCTTTGGTCTCGGCGAAAGGGCCGTCGGTGATCGAAGGCCTGCCGTTGCGTGGCCGCACAGTTATGGTCGACTGCGTGGGTCCAAGGGATGCCTGCACGATCAGGTGGCCGCTGCTGCGCAGCGCCTCATCGTAGGCCGGGCATTGACTCACCAGGGCGTCAACCTCGACCTTGGACAAGGCGCCGAATCTTTTCTCGTCGTAATAGGCCAGGCAAAGGTACTTCACGCGCTTCTCCTACAGGGTTGATCGGCTGTTGCTGCTCAGTAGTCGTCTGGGGGAGCTCCAAATCGACAACCGGCTCCGCTCATGACCCACCGCACATGGCCTCGGCGACGCTATCTGGGCGCCGTGCTTGGACCGAGCCCCAGACACCGGTGGCGGCGGCGTCCAGCGCGTAGTCGCCGAAATCCCGAGGCGTCCGGCCCAGCGCGCGCTGGACGCCATCCGCCAGATGAGCGTTGCGGCCGTCCAGAACTTCGGTGAAGAGGTAGGTCAGCAGGGACACGAACTCGGCGGGTACGTCGAGCTCGGCCAGCAGGGACAGGTATTGCTCCATGGAGACCGGGGCGAACCGGACCTCCCGGCCGGCCGCCCTGCCGATCTCCTCGACCGCCTCCGCGAAGGTCAGCAGCCGAGGGCCGGTCAGCTCGTAGAGCTGCCCTGCGTGCCCCTCCTGCGTGAGCGCCGCGGCCGCGAGGTCCGCGATGTCCTCGGCGTCGACGAACGGCTCCGCCACGTCTCCCACCGGGAGTGCGACCTCGCCGCTGAGCACCGGGTCCAGCAGGTAGCCCTCGCTGAAGTTCTGGCTGAACCAGCTCGACCGCAGGATCGTCCAGTCGGCGCCGGAGTCCCGCACGGCCCGCTCGCTGAGCTCGGCGCCTTCTTCGCCCCGCCCCGACAGCAGCACCAGGCGCGTGACCCCATTCTCCACAGCCAGTTTGGCGAACGAACGGACCGTGTCGACAGCCCCCGGGACCGCCAGGTCGGGGTAGTACGACACATACACCGACTCCACGTCGCGCACCGCAAGTGCCCACGTGGCCGGGTCGTCCCAGTCGAACGGCGGCTCGCCGGAGCGGGAACCGACGCGCACGGGCAGGCCGCGTGCCGTGAGGCGCCTTACGACGCGTCCGCCCGTCTTGCCCGTGCCACCAAGAACCAACGTCGCCTTCGTGATCATGCTGTCCCTCATGGTGTGTGCTCCTCGCAAGTTGGCTTGCGTGACGTCCAGGATCGCGCCGAAGCAGGGGCGTGGCAATGATTGCAGGTCGCTGATTCATGCTCGTTCGTCCATGACTACTGGACGGTGAGATGTTCCGAGCCGCATACTCACCGGGATGAAAGACCCGTGGACTCCGGTAGACCCGCTCGGCGAAGCACTGCACTTTCTGCGGATGGGCGGGACCTTCTACTGCCGCTCCGAGTTCACCGCGCCGTGGGCGCTGGAGCTGCCCGCGATGGCGGACAGCCTGATGTTCCACGTCGTGACATCGGGTCGGTGCTGGCTCGAGGTTGAGGAGACCGAACCGCGCTTGCTGCAACCTGGCGATCTCGCGCTCGTGCCCCATGGCGAGGGTCACAGGCTGGCAAGCGAGCCTGGCATCGCGGCGGCGAAGCTGTTCGATCTCCCCCGCGAGCTCGTAAGCGAGCGTTACGAGATCCTCCGGCATGGCGGAGGCGGCGCGGCGACGAATGTCGTCTGCGGTGCCGTCCGCTTCGACCACCCGGCCGCGCATCGCCTCGTCAAGCTGCTTCCGAAAGTGATCAGCGTGGATGCGTCGAGCTCACCCCAAACGGATTGGATCCAGAACACAGTGCGGTTCATCGCTGCCGAGGCCAAGGAGCTTCGGCCCGGGGGAGAGACGGTCATCACCCGTCTCGCCGACATCCTGGTGATCCAGGCCATCCGCTCTTGGATCGAGCAGGACCCCGCTGCGCAAACGGGATGGCTCGGGGCGCTGCAGGACAAGCAGATTGGCCGAGCCATCTCGCTCATCCATCGCGATGCCGCGCGCGCGTGGACGGTGGCATCGCTGGCGGCAGAGGTCGCCATGTCGCGCTCGGCGTTCGCGGCGCGCTTCAGCGAGCTCGTCGGCGAGCCCGTGATGCATTACGTGGCGCGGTGGAGAATGCACGTCGCGCTGGTCCGGCTCAAAGAAGAGGACTCGCCCCTCGGCGAGCTGGCGACCCGCCTCGGCTACCAGTCGGAGGCCGCGTTCAGCCGCGCCTTCAAGCGCTTCCTCGGCGTCTCGCCGGGCGCAGTCCGCCGCAACCCAGACGCGACGAACGGGCAGCACGGAGCGACTACCGCTCGACGGGCGCGTCCATCGGCTTGACCGAGCAGTGCTTGCTCCTGTCCAGGATTGCCGGCACCACTCCTCAAGGCGCTACCACGATCATCCAGGACACACCGAAGCGGTCGGCGACCATGCCAAAGCGCGGGGAGAAGAAGGTCTCGCTCAGCGGCATCTGAACCTGCCCGCTCTTGCCCAGCGCAGCGAACAGCCGCTCGGCTTCGGCAACGTCCGGCACCGGTAGAGACAGTGAGAAGCCCTGGAAGCTCGGCTGCCCTTGACATTGACCGTCGGAAGCCATCACCGTCGTGTCGCCGATGCGCAAGGCGCTGTGCATCACCTTGTCTCCCGCGCCGGGCGAGCACGCGGGATCGGGGCTGTCCTTGAAGCGCATCAGCGCCGTCACCTCCGCGCCCAGCGCGGTGCGGTAGAACTCGATGGCCTCCTCGCAGCGGCCGTCGAAAAACAGATAGGGTTGGACTTGCATGGCATTCTCCTTAGAGGTGCAGGGGTTGATCGTCGCGAGTGGCGTGAGGACGTGGTTCACTTCTGGGCCCCGACCCCGATCTCGCGAAACCGTTCGACCGCCTCGCTCGGCCCGAAGTCCTCCAACTCGAACAGCTGGCGAACCTCGATCTCGCCCTCCTTGCCGTCGCCAGCCGGGTTGGGGAAGCGCCTGGTCCATGCGATCGCCTCATCCTTGGACTTCACCTGGATCAGCGTGTAGCCGGCGATCAGCTCCTTGGTCTCGGCGAACGGCCCGTCGACCACGGTGCGCTTGTCTCCCGAGTACTTGATGCGCCAGCCTTTCGCGCTCGGCTGGAGGCCGGAGCCATCGAGGAGAACACCGGCTTTCGCCAGTTCCTCGTGGTATGCCGCCATGGTGGCGATGAGCTTCTCCTCCGGCATAGCGCCCGCTTCCGAGTCCTTCGTGGCCTTGACAACAATCATGAATCGCATCGTCGTGTCTCCGTATCGTCTGGGGTTCAAGATCAGGAGGGTGTCGACCTCTCCAGCTCTTAGTCGAACGGGACTTCACGAAATCGACATCCCTCGGTTATCGATCGGCTGGATCAAATACGGTTTCGCCCAGCGCCGCTCTAACCGTGCCGGGCATGCTCGATGCCAGGGGCGCAGCGCGTGCCCGTCGCGATCTTCAGTGAGCTTGATCTAGTGACAAGTGCGACGCTGCGCCGGTTCCGGCTTTGACAAGAACCTCCCAAGGGACCGCAAGAACCTTCAATACTGCGCACGTCCCGCCGGATAACGTGTGATGCCGACCACACTGCCTCCGTCCAGGCTCTGTACCCCGGTGTCGCAGCGTTCTCCTGGCTTGCCCCTCTCGGGTCTTGCGGGACGGTGGGTCTTGGAGCCAGACCACTCCCTCCGTGCGTACCGCTCAAAGCAGTCCGGCGCGCAGTCGCTGCACGCCGCGCATTTTTTTAATTGGCCCCGTGTCGAAATCGTGCCTCCTCGAACGTCTATCTATCAGGAGCACGGAGCATTTCAGCATTCGGACTGGAACCGAAGGATGCTCGCTCGGGTGTCTTCAACCACCCCGGTTGGCAGGAAGCCTGGTGCGAACCCCGGTGCTCCGAACGAATCCAACGCGGAGGATCCGAGGAACGCCGCAGAAAGGGCGGCGTAACCGCCAGTCCTGATGAATCGGATGAAGTGTGTCCAGGCGTAACCCGGCTCGGAGCTGAGTGAAATGACAGAACCCAGGAAGCAGCTCGATTTGACCTCGACGTTCGTGGTGCTGCATCCCGACCACTCGGCGACATTGGTCGATGTCACTCCTACCATCTACGAGGAGCTCGATAACCGCTTCGATTGTTTCAAAGGACGGGTGCTGATCTCGTGCTTCGGCTTCGACTCGGATTGGTCTACGTGGGAACGCCATCCTGCCGGTGACGAGATCGTGTGCTTGCTGTCGGGCGACGTGAGAATGTTTCTCGACCGGGACGGCGTCGAAGAGATGATTCACTTGCGCGACGCAGGCTCGTACGTGGTCGTCCCGAAAGGGATCTGGCACACGGCCAGAACGTCGGTCGCGACCAGGATGCTGTTCGTGACGCCGGGCGAGGGCACGGAGAACAGACCGATCTGAGGGTCATTCCAGCACTCGGCGGACAGGAAGCATGAACGCGTTCGTGGTTTTCCCCTGCGGCGGAAGCGCGGCCATTACCTGTCCGGTAATCGCTCCGAGGATGTGCCGCTGCTACCGTGGAAGCTCGCGACCGAACCGCGCCACCCATACCTTTCCGCCACTAAGAAGCGCGTGGGAGCGCTGCTCTCGGTTCATCGAGCAGATTTTCAGGATGTCCGAATGAACGCACCAGAGTCGATTCACCAATCCCCCTGCGCAGGCGGCTCGACGGCGGCTTCGAGCCGGCATCCGGCGGCATGCGGCCGCCCAGCAGGGCGTGCGAGTCTGAGGCTGGAGCGGCACGACGTCGCACCAGCCAGCAAGTCGCTTCCCGCCGGCCCCGGCCAGCACCTCGTCTTCGTCAGCCTGGGGCGCGGCCGCATCGACCTGGAGCGCGGCGCCGAGTCGATCAGGCGCGAGCTGAGGCTCGGCTCCGTGGCGGTCTACCCCGCCGGGCTGCCGATTCGCTGGCAGTGGCACACGCCGTTGAAGTATTCGGTGCTCGCGCTGGACCCGGGATTCTTGAACTATGTCGCCTGCCGAATCTACGGCGCGGCTCCAGGTGACTTCGAGCTGCTGCCCACCGAGCGCAACCACGACTTCGGCATCGCGACGCTGCTCGGTATGCTGGGGCGCGAGGCGGGACGGGGCGGTGCAGACAGCAGTTTGTATCTCGAATCGCTGGCCAACATCCTCGCCGCGCATCTGCTGCGTCATTACGGCAGATGGACCCGCGGTGGACCGCACCTAGCGCCCGTCGTGCGCAACCCCGATGCCCGTTGGGGGACCGGCGCACCGGAGCCTGTGCAGCGGGCGGTGCGTTACATCCACCAGCGCCACGCGGAGGATATCAGCCTGCGCGACATCGCCGAGGCCGCCAATGTCAGTCCTTATCATCTTGCGCGGCTGTTCAAGCAGAGTATGGGGACGCCCCCGCACAGGTATCTGGTTCAGGTGCGCGTGCAAAGCGCGCACGCGCTTCTCGCTCTCGGCACGGAGAAGCGCTCGCTGGCCGAAGTGGCGGCCGCCGCGGGTTTCAGCGACCAGAGCCACCTGACGCGGCACTTCAAACGCGTGCTCGGCGTAACGCCGGGGCAGCTCACCGTTTCGACGAAAGCATGAGACAGATCTATCCGGACCTGTGGCAGACGACGCCCGAGCATCCCTTCGGGGAGCACATGTCCACGCATGCCTATTTGCTCCTCCGGGAAGAGGGCAACGTGCTGTTCTACAACTCCGCCATGGTCGCGGACTACGACGTCATCGCTGCGCTGGGAGGGATCGGGCGGCAGTATCTCAGCCACAAGGATGAGGTCGGGCCCGG
>DAIQQA010000023.1:44091-46672 GCA_036787045.1 Burkholderiales bacterium
GCACCGAGAGAGTGCCTTGAGGGGCGCTGGATAACCCTTCACACTCCCTGATCCAGTGTCCGCCGCAACGCGCCGCAACGTATCGTTGTCGCAAGCTGGGGCAGGGAGCAGGACACCACGGATGTCAGGCACCTGCTGCCTCCCCGGCCGAGCCTGGGGGTTCCCCGTGCATGCCCGTCGCATGATGCGGCACGTCCACCGGCCGCTGCGCGTTGACCTTGTTGTGGTGCTCGATCTCGGCGCGCAGCTGCTTGCCGGTACGAGGCTCGCTCAGACGCCAGTCGGTCATCCAGCGGAAGAAGGTCGGGATGAAGAAGATCGCCAGGAACGTGGCGGCCAGCATCCCGCCCATCACGCCCGTGCCCACCGCGTGACGGGCGCCGGCCCCTGCACCGCTGGAGAGGGCCAGCGGCACGACGCCCAGAATGAAGGCCAGAGAGGTCATCAGGATCGGGCGGAACCGCAGGCGCGCCGCTTCCAGGGCGGAGGCCCCGGCGGATAGCCCCTCATGGTGTTTGAGCACGGCGTACTCCACGATCAGGATGGCGTTCTTGGCGGCGAGGCCGAGGAGCGTGACCAGGCCGATCTGGAAGTACACGTCGTTGGTGAGCCCGCGCAACCACACCGCCGCCAGCGCGCCGAAGGTGCCGAACGGCAGCGCGAGCAGCACGGACAACGGCAACGACCACTTCTCGTACTGCGCCGCCAGAATCAGGAACACCATCAGCACCGCCAGCGCCAGCGCGATGGTCGAAGTGCCGCTGGAGCGCTTCTCCTGGAACGACGCGCCGCCCCAGTCGTAGCTGAAATCGGGCGGCAGCACTTCCTTCGCGATGCGCTCGACCACTTCGATCGCCTGACCGGAGGACACGCCGGGCGCGCCCTGCCCGAGCAGCTTCACCGCGGGAAGGTTGTTGAACCGCTCGATCGAAACGGGACCCGAGGTGTGGCGCACCGACGCGAGCGCGCGCAGCGGCACGATCATGCCGTTGTCCGAGCGTACGTAGACCTCGTCGATGGCGTCCGGACGGTTGCGATAGGCCGGCTCCGCGGAGATCAGCACTTGCCAGGTGCGACCGAACTTGTTGAAGTCGTTCACGTAGTAGGTGCCCAGAGTCGCCGCTAAGGCGTTGTACACCTCATCGATCGGCACGCCGAGCGACTTGGCCTTTGCGCGGTCGACGTCGACCCGCAATTGCGGCGTCTTGGAGCGCCACAGGGTCTGCACGCCGGCCAGCATGGGCTCTTGATTGGCGCGAGCGAGAAACTGCCCCGTCACTTCGGCCAGCCGCTTCGCGCCGCCTTCGCCGCGGTTCTGGATATAGAACTCGAACCCCCGGCGTTGCCGAGACCGAAGATAGGCGGCGGGGCGAAAGCGATCACCAGCCCCTCCTTGATGCCGGCCGTCTTCATGAAGAAGTCACCGACCCCGGCACCAGGCTGCCCGGCGTGGTGCGCCACATGAATGCGGTCAGCCCCACCATCCCGACGAACAGCACGAGCGCGATACTGCCTCGCCGCATCATCCAGGCCACGCCGTCGGCATAGCGGCCGCTGAGCCGGGAGAACCAGTCGTTGAACCAGCGGAAGAATCGACCCGGTGGACGGTGCCCGCGCTTGAGGACGAGCGCACACAACGAGGGGGTGAGCGTGAGGGCCACGAAGCCGGAGATCACCACGGCGATCGCGATGGTGACTGCGAACTGCCGATACAGCTCGCCGGTCAGTCCGCCCAGGAAGGCGATCGGCACGAACACCGCGCACAGCGTGAGCACGATGGCGATCACCGGCCCGGTGACTTCCTTCATCGCCTGCACCGCGGCATCCCGTGCCGACTTGGTCTCTTCGCGCATGATGCGCTCGACGTTTTCCAGCACCACGATGGCGTCGTCCACCACGATACCGATCGACAGCACCATGCCGAACAGCGTGAGGGTGTTGATGGAGTAGCCGAGCAGGAGCAGCCCCGCGAACGTGCCGATCAGCGAGACCGGCACCGCGGCGAACGGGATCAGCGTCGCACGCCAGCTCTGCAGGAACAGGAACACCACCAGGAACACCAGCGCCATCGCCTCGGCCAGGGTCTTCACGACCTCGCGGATCGATACCTCGACGAAGCGCGTAGTGTCGTAGACGTTGGCGTACGTCAGGCCTTCCGGGAAGTGCTCGGCCAGCTGCGCCATCACCTTGTTGCATTCCTCGGCGACCTCGAGCGCGTTGGCCCCCGGCTGCAGGAAGATGCCGAGCAGCGTGGCTTGCCGGCCGTTCACGCGGCCGATGAACTCGTAGTCCTTGGCGGCCAGCTCCACGCGGGCCACGTCGTGCACCAGGATGGAGGAGCCGTCCGGGTTGGCGCGCACGATGATCTGCTCGAACTCCGAGACGTCGGCGAGGCGGCCCTGGGTCGTGATGGTGTACACCAGCTCCTGCGGCCCGCCGGTGGGCGCCTGGCCGATCTTGCCGGCGGCGAACTGCGTGTTCTGCTCGTTGATCGCGCGGATCAAATCCCCCGGGGTGAGCTGCAACTGCGTCATGCGGTCCGGGCGCGCCCAGATGCGCATGGCGTACTCCTTGGCGCCGA
>DAIQQA010000240.1:0-5925 GCA_036787045.1 Burkholderiales bacterium
CACGCTGGGCGGCGCTCCGTGACCGTACTCTCGGCCGCTCGGGGTGTCAATAACGAGTCTCTTCCAACATGGTATGAGTCTGAAGGGCGGCGGGTGTTTCCAACGAGGTATGAGTCTGAAGCTTGAGTTTTGGGTCGATCATCGCCCGCATGGTGATCGACATGAACGAGTCCCGTCTCGATACGGTGGGGCAGTTGCGCGCCTTCCTCGAAGGCACCCTGGAGGTCCAGTTCTGCCCGCTGAGCAACGATTCCCAGCGCTACGCGTTCATCAGCAGCGTGCTCAGGCGCTTTGCCTACAGCGCCCTGGGGCGCCGCGACAAGGGCGTGGTGCTGCGCTACCTGCAGCACACCACGGGCTACTCCCGCCAACAGCTCACCCGGCTAGTGGGCCGCGCACGCAGCGGCGCCGCCCTGGCCAAGCGCTACCGCGCCCCCGCCCACGGCTTTGTGCGCAAGTTCACCCCCGCCGACGTGGCCCTGCTGGCCCACACCGATGCCTTGCACGGCACGCTCTCGGGGCCCGCCACCGTGCACCTGCTGCGCCGCGCCTACACCGTCTACGGGGATGCCCGCTATCAGCGCCTGGCCGCGCTGTCGGTCTCCCACCTGTACAACTTGCGCGCTCAGGCCGGCTACCAGGCTCAGCGCGGCCACTGGACCAAGACCCAGGCACACCACATCCCCATCGGGCTGCGCCGTGCCCCAGCCCCCGAAGGGCGCTGCGGCTTCATCCGCATCGACAGCGTCCACCAGGGCGACTTCGACGGCCTCAAGGGGGTCTATCACATCAACGCGGTGGACTGCGTGACCCAGTTCGAGCTGGTGGCCAGTTGCGAGCGCATCAGCGAGGCCTACCTGCTGCCCGCCCTGCAAAGCCTCATCGAGGACTTCCCCTTCACCGTGCTGGGCTTTCATGCCGACAACGGCTCGGAATACATCAACCACACCGTGGCCAAGCTGCTCGACAAGCTGCGCGTGGAGTTCACCAAGTCGCGCCCCCGCATCAGCAACGACAATGCCTTGGCCGAGACCAAGAACGCGGCCATCGTGCGCAAGCACCTGGGCTACGCCCACATCCCCCAGCGCTTCGCCGCCGTGCTCAACGCCTTCTGCCGCGAGCACCTCAACCCCTACGTGAACTTCCACCGCCCCTGCTTCTTCGCCCACAGCACCATCGACCCCAAGGGCAGGGTGCGAAAGGTCTACCGCCTCGAGGACATGATGACCCCCTACGAGAAGCTCAAGTCCCTGGCCAATGGCAGCGCATTGCTCAAACCGGGCATGAGCTTCGAGGCCTTGGATGCCTATGCTGCGGCCACCAGCGACAACGAGGCCGCGCAACGCTTGAACCAGGCTCGAACCAAGCTGTTCCAGTCCATCCAACGTCGATCCAAACCGGCAGCCTGACCACCCCTCAATCCGCCCCGTTCAGACTCATACCTGGATTGGAATTGACTGACAGGGGCCGGAATCGCGGCGGACGGGGTTACCATACCCGTTATGAGCCCACCCACCCGAGGGCGATGACCGCTCCCGAGTCCCTTTCCGGTCTCCCCGGCGACCCGCACTTGCCGCTGATCGCCCAGCAGGCGTTGTCGCGCAGCAGCGGCGCACCGTTCATCGCGGGCAATGCAGTACGTATCCTGCGCGACTCGACCGAGAACTTCCCGGCGTGGCTGGACGCGATCGCACGCGCGCGGCGTTTGATCCTGTTCGAGAACTACATCGTCGGAAAGGACAACATCGGGCGCGAGTTCGTGTCGGCCCTGGCGGCGCGGGCGCGGGAGGGGGTGCGCGTGCTGGTCGTCTACGACTGGTTCGGCACGCCGTTCGCGGGGAACCTGTTCCGGCCCTTGATCGAAGCCGGCGGGCAGGTACGCTGCTTCAACCCGCCGCGACTGGGGGCGTCGCTCGGTTGGCTGACGCGCGACCACCGCAAGATGATCGCGGTGGACGGGGAGGTCGCCTTCGTCACTGGCCTGTGTGTGGCCAAGCGCTGGGCCGGCGACCCCGAGCGCGGCGTGCCGCCCTGGCGCGACACCGGCGTGGAAGTGCGTGGGCCGGCTGTAGCCGAGATCGAGAGAGCCTTCAAGAGGATCTGGGATTCGATCGGCCCCGATGCTCTGGACGATGCCCTGCTGAGCCGGCACGAGACACTGAAGCCCGCCGGTGACCTGACAGTGATGGTGCTGGCAAGCGAGCCGACCCGCAGCGGCGTCTACCGCCTCGATCAGTTCATCGCCAGCATGGCGCGCCATACGCTGTGGTTGACGGACGCGTATTACATCGGCACGCCCATCTACCTCGACGCGCTGCGCAATGCCGCGCGGGACGGCGTGGATGTACGCCTGCTCGTGCCGGGCACGAGCGATCTCGCCGTCACGCAAGCCTTTTCCCGCGCGGGGTACCGCCCGCTTCTCGAGGCGGGTGTGCGCGTGTTCGAATGGAACGGCAGCATGCTGCATGCGAAGACCGCAGTCGCCGACTGCCGCTGGTCCCGGGTGGGCTCCTCCAACCTGAACCTCTCGAGCTGGCTCGCCAACTACGAGTTGGACCTGGCGGTCTATGACGAGAAATTCGGCGGCCAGATGGAGGAGATGTATCTACGCGATCTCAGCAACTCGACCGAGATCGTACTGGCGGCACACAATCGGGTGCGGCCGCTGCGTCAGGATCGGCCTGTGCACGCCGGTGCAGTGCGGGGCAGCGCGAGCCGTGCCGCCGCCGGCGCGCTGCGAATCGGCAACACCGTGAGCGCCGCGTTGACCAACCGTCGCGTGCTGGGTGCCTCCGAAGCGGGCGTCATGGCGAAGTTCGGGACCATGCTTCTCTTGCTGGCGGTGCTGGGCGTGCTGTGGCCGATCGTGGTCGCTGTCCCGGCGGCGGTGCTCGCCGCGTGGATCGGGATCTCGCTGCTGATGCGGGCGTGGAAGGTACGTCGCGCAGCGCACTCGAGCGAAGCGCCGGCCGAGCGGGAAAGGCCCGGCGTGCCCGAACGCCGGGTGTGATCAGCGTTTGGCCTGACCCGGCGGGATGCCGCCCGGGGGGCCGACGCCTTTCCCTGGTTTCGTAGTCGCAGACTCGAGCACGCCGGCGTCGAGCTTCTTGAGCTGTCCCGGCGGCACACTTGGGCTGGAGGCTGGCGCCGGCAACACCAGACGAATATCGTCCGCGCCCGATTTCTTGGCCTGTCCGGGTGGCACACTCGGGCTTGAGGCCGGCGTCGGCGACGCCAGAGGAATGTTGTCCGCGCCCACCTTCTTGGCCTGTCCCGGCGGCACACTCGGGCTGGAGGCCGGCCTGGGCGACGCCAGAGGGGTGTCGTCCGCGCCCGCTTTCTTGGCCTGTCCGGGGGGCGCCGTAACGGCGCTCACCGGATTCACAGTGGAGCCGATCGCCGCACCCCTGCCGGGGCTCGATACGGACTTGTCTGATCCGGCGGTAGCCGTTGCCTTTGCTGGGGCCGGCGCGAGGGCGCGTTCGAGCGCAGCGTCCTCCTTTGCTTTCCCGTTGGCGGCGTGCTCGAGTGCCGCCTCATCGATGGGCCGTTGGTCGTCGGCCGCCGCTTCGCGCTTGTGCGCCTTCGCGGTGTCGCGTGGCTGCGTGGGAGGCAGGAAGACATGTCGTTCGGTCAAGACGGGAATCTCCGTCAGCGAGGGCACCAGGAAGGCTTGTCCTGCCAACACACCCAGGCAACCGGCGCCGTTGCAGACCTCGATGGCCCCTTCGGCGACGTTGCCGATGAGCCTGTCGCTCAACTCCAACGCATAGTCGGTGCCGCGAATGCCGATGGTCGCCACTGCGGCCTTCATGCTGTAGGCGCTGCGGTCGCGCTTCCCGACCAAGCCCGAGATCGTGCGCAAGCCGCCCTTGACCAGCGACATGATCACGCCGTCTTGCGCATCGCCGGCGGCGGTGTAGCGGTAGCGCTCGACTTTGAACTCGGTTTGCGGCTGCAGAGCGAGGAATGCACCGTCCTTGAAGCGGATCTGTACGAGCCCATCCTTCGTGAGGATGGTGTCGCCCTCCTCGACGGCAGCGTCCTTCTCCAGCGTGCGCGTGTTCCCTTGCGAATCGGTCGCAGTGCCGCTGCCGGTGGCAAAGACGACCTGGCCGGCAGGCTCGGCGAGCGCAATGGGAGACAGGATTGCCAGCAGCAATCCCAGTATGAGGGCTTGGTGGTAGAGCGCCGGATCGGTTCGGGCACGCATCTCGGATCTCCTGTCGCGCACCCTCGACCTTACAGGGGTGCAGCAGTGCGTTGGCCTACCCCGGCCCACGCAAGAGCTGTTCCTCCCTCGGTCTCGTCCGCTGGAGCGCAGGCATCCCTTTTTGTTTTTCCCAAGAGCGCCCAGGGCCGCGCGCAAACAGTCAACGCTACAGTATCCCGCGAATGACCTTTGGTGGAAAGAAACGTCAATCGAATGTGCTGGCGCACCTTTCCGTTTCGCGGCTCGGGAAGAAACGATCCAAGTCGGTCGTTTTGGTGGACGGGCGGTGGGGGCAGTCTTCCGCGAACCCTTCTCCGCCCGTGAATTCCCATTATCAGGGAAAAGTGTAGGGAAAAGTCGTGCTTCTGACGGCAAAAAATCCGCTTTAGTCTACAGCATGACCCAGATCGCCCTCATCCAGGGGGTCACCAGTCTGACGATTTGAAGGTTGAGCCGCTGAAGGTGGAACCCTTCACAGCCCGTATCTCACCTAGCAGAAAGGTCTGTGTGCACGATCCCTGCTCAGACCAGAGGGGCGGAGCTCACGGGCCTCCGCAGGCGGAGCTCACGCACGCAAAGATGCAGCGGCAGACAAGCGTGACGCCGACTACGCGGTGGCGAAAGAGAAGTGCGACCTCTACGCAGGTGGCGCCAAGGACTACTGTGTGTGGACCCAGCGACGGCACGCTTTGGCAAATCCTCAGCGCTGTCCCAACGATCGGCGGTGCGGCGGTCGGTGGCATCATAGGCAACCAGGTCGGCAAACCCGAGTAACAACCGACGAAAGTGTGCCTCGCCTCGCGCTTGACGGGCGCGTGAAGGTTCCGATGAAGGAAGGCCGGCTTGAACAGCCGGCCTTTTCTAGTTCTGGGGGCTTCAGCGGTGAGCATTTGGCGGGTGAACGCCGATCGAGCGGGTGACCTCCACCGCCAGGGACGCCTGGCAATGGATGACGAGTCACTTGAAAGCAGTCTTCACGGCGGCTCTCCAGACGTACCTGCGGGGAAGGCAGACTCGTGGAAAGCTACGGCGAGAAAGTAGTAGTCTATCGCGACGAGCGCGGAGCACTACACGCGCTTTCGGCCACCTGCACTCATATATGGGTTGTATGGGTTGTATTGTTCAATCGAACGGGGCAGCTCAGAGCTGGGATTGCCCCTGTCACGGCGGGCGGTACCGGCCTACCCGAGAAGTACTCTGCGCGCCACCGATGCAGGGGCTCCGGCGGCTAGACGCAGAGGAAGTCGGCCAGCACGAGGAGCAGATCCGGTGAATCGAGCCGCGCTCTCGCCGAGCGCATTCCCGCTCACGGCGAAGTACGACCCTAAATGGATTCGCGACAACGCGCTTGGCGAGAACGCCCTGTGTCAGGTAGAGAGCCTGGCGCGCCGGCTTCCGTTGCGCGCGGGGATGCGCGTCCTGGATCTCGGCTGCGGCAAGGCTACAAGCTCAATCTTCCTCGCGCGCGAATTCGGGATCGAGGCCTGGGCCGCGGATTGGGCGACATCCCCCACCGAGAACCGCAAGCGCGCGATCGAGCTGGAGTGCGAGGCGAGCGTGTTTCCCTTGCGGGTGGACGCGCATAGTCTGCCATTCGGCAAGGAGTTCTTCGACGCCGTGATCGCCATTGACTCCTTCCTGTACTTCGGCACGGACGAGCGCTACCTGGGCTACCTTATCCAGTTCATCAAGCCCGGCGGGTTCATCGGCGT
>DAIQQA010000241.1:0-5906 GCA_036787045.1 Burkholderiales bacterium
CGAACACCAAGCTGCCGTGGTCCGAATCGGACAACGTCGATCACCCGATCAGCCTCTACGCCGCGACCAAGAAATCGAACGAGCTCCAGGCCCACGTGTACAGCCACCTCTTCGGCCTGAACACGACCGGGCTGCGTTTCTTCACGGTGTACGGGCCCTGGGGCAGGCCCGACATGTCGGCGATGATCTTCGCCAAGGCGATCGTCGAGGGAAAGCCGATCGAGGTCTTCAACCACGGCGACATGTCGCGCGACTTCACCTACATCGACGACATCGTGGAAGGCACGCTGCGCGTCCTGGACAAGCCGTCCCGTTATGCCATCTACAACATCGGCAACCACACCCCGGTGCCGCTGCTCGAGTACATCGCCACCCTGGAGCGCGTGCTGGGCAGGAAGGCGAAGCTGGAGATGAAGCCGATGCAGCCGGGCGACGTGAAGGCGACGTACGCCGATACCACCGCCCTGGCGAAGGCCGTCGGCTTCGCGCCCGCGACCCCGCTCGAGGTCGGCCTTGCGCGGCTCGCCGAATGGTTCAAGGCTTACTACCGGGCATGATGAAGCGGCTGCTATTGGCGTTTTGTATCCCGATCGGGATACAGGGCTGCGCTATCGGCAATCCGCAGTACCCGGTCAGTTGGGATCCGCTGGTGCCCTCGGCGTCCGCCGACTGCAGACACTTCGAGGGCTCCTACGCCGACCGTGGCCAGACGCGCGATGGCCTTTCTGTCCGATCGTTTACCCGCGAGTTGTTCGGCTACCGGGAGGAATGGAGAGCCGCGACGCGCGTGCAGCTCGAGTTCCTGAGCGACAGGGTGCTCCAGGTGACGGTATGGGCGGGCGACAACAAGGTCTCGGTGCGCAACCTCCACGCCGACACGGGCGACTTCGCCTGCGAAGCGGGCCAGCTAGCCGTGCGTGACAGGCGCTGGGTTGCGGAAGATCTCGTCGCCGGCCACGAGAATGTGACCATCGAGCTCCACGAGCAAGGGAACCAAATCGTGGCGCTGGTGAAGGAATTCACTTTTGCCGTAGCCTTCCTCGTGGTGCCGTTCGTCGCGGATGCGACGCACTGGTATCGATTTCAGTGGCTTGGCGAGAATGCTCCTCAGTGAGTCTCTGCGGACGCCCGTAATCGCCCGACGAGTATTCCCGCGCATGCCCAGAATGCGACCACTACGGCATGGTCCATGAAGTCGTCCGTAAGATTCTTGACGATCATGGCAACCAGCAACGCGATCAAGGCTGCACCATCCAACACCTGCGCCCGACGTCGCCCGCGGTATGCCTCCCCGGCTAGCGCCAGCAGCAACACACAAAACGAGATGAGCCCGACCAAGCCCAGCTGGAGAACGACGACCAGGAAAAGATTGTGGCCATGCGATAACAGATAAGGGTGAACTTGCGTCACTTGAGTGGGCAGCCGATCGCCGCCCACCTCTCGTACAATCTTCTTGCCGAATCCATGCCCGAGCACGGGCGCGGCTGCTGCAATCGGGGTCCACTCTCGCCATGCGAGAAACCGCGTGTCCTCTGTGAGCTCGCCGACTTTCCTGGTCTCGGTCAGATGCACGACCATCGCCGCCGCGCCGGCGGCGCAGGCCAAGATCCCGGCAATCAAGAGCCTTCTGTGCCGGGCCGGCAAACGCGGCCACTGCCAGATGTAGAAGGCCGCCACGGCCAACAGCGAGGCCACCCAAAACATCCTGTTCATGCTGCCCAAGCCCGTGATGAGGATAGATCCTAGCGACACATAGCCTGCATAACTCACCGGGCGCTCGTCATCGGCAGCCAGAAGCAGTGCAAACGGCAATGCATAAACGGCAAGCGTACTTGCCACCCCCGGACCGGGGTAGTAGTAGAGGAGTCCCGGCCCCTCCGCCAGCGGCAGTGACTTGGTGCCACCAATTATGAATGCAAAGATCGTCAGTGCCGCGAGGATCGCTGTTCCGCACATCACGCCGACGGACAAAGTCCGAAATGCCTGCACTCGCCGGGACACGAGACACGCTGCATAGCACGCGCCCATCGGCATGACGATATCCGTGAGCACGCCCTTCAGTGTCGCCTCGGAATCAGGCGACCACAACGACGACACCATCGCGAGGGCCAGCCACGCGCCGACTGCCCCGGACAGCGGCGGCAGCTCACGCTCCCGCCCAAGGAGAATTAGTGCCCAGACCGTGATGACGGCCGCCAGAAGATTGCGTAGTCCCGTGGCATGTGCGATGTGCAGTATCGGCAGCAGCACCGTCAAGCCCACGAGGAGGCCGGAGAACTGGCGGCGTTGCGCGAGGACGCGGGATTCGCCTAACTGCACGCGAGATTCCGATTCAGGGCATGGAACATAAAGCAACGGGCATCGAGGGTCTTCTTTACCGAGATGCGGAAATGCTCGGAAAGGATCCCGAGCAGCTCGAAGTCGCGCCGGCCATGAAGCTCACCCATGAGGAACTTGGTCCGGCGCAGGAAATCCGCGCCGAGCCCGATAAGCACTTCCCACTCCGATCCTTCGACATCGATTTTCATGACATCGGCCGAATCGATGCCGAGCTCCGCGAGCTGGCTGCGAGCATCGCGCAGCGGCACTGCGAGCGCACGCTGCACGTCGCTCCCGGCTTCGGCACGCGAGAAGCCGCCGAAATTGGTTTTCGCCTCGGAATACCAGAGCTCGATCGTGCCGTTGCGCTCACCGAGCGCAACCGGAAGCGCCCGTACGCGCGTCAGGTGCCTTGTATTTCTCTCGAGCAGCGCGAAATTGTCGGCGACCGGCTCGAATGCGAACACCTTAGCCTCGGCAAACACGTGGCTGAGATAGAGGCTCGCGACGCCAATGTGGGCGCCGATGTCTAGGACGGTGCGGACAGTGCCGATGGCGGCCCGAACTTCGGGATCGATCGCGTACTCGCCCTTGCGCCCCCGCTTCAGCAGAATCTTGTAGATCAGCTCGGTGTCGCTGCTGCCGGGGCGATACCAGATTCGGTGACCGTTCCAGCCGTAGCTCGATAGCGCTCCAGGGGAATACTGGCTGTGGTGGTCGCGCGTGAATCGCAGCGAGCGCGAGCGCAGCAGATACTTGAGCCGCTCGGCGCTCATGCCCAGGCCGCCGGCAGTAAGGCCTGGATGCCCGCGGTCACCTGGTCAACCGTTATTCGCCGTATACACACGGGATCGCCGCATTCGCTGGTGCTCCGCCAGCATTGGCGCATCCAGGCCAGGCGGCGCTCGAACAGCTCGTCTTGATCGCGACAGGGAACATTCTGATCCCAGAGCGCCAGAAACGGACTCGTCGACCAGAAGCGTCCGGGGCCGGTACTGATGGGAGAACCCGGCCCGTAAAGCGTCACGGCCGGAACACCGACGAGCCGCGCCATATGCGCGATGCCGGTATCGGGACAGACCACAAGAGAAGAGTGGCGCAACAGATCCCAGAGTTGCGCCAGGTCCAGCCGGGCAGCCAGCGCGCTGCGCCTGCCCTCGGGATCAACGGCCTCGAGAAGCGATTGCTCGCCTCTCCCCACGCTGAGGACGACCGCGTAGCCTCGCGCCTCCAGCCAGTCAAGGAGACTGTGCCAACGGTCCGAGGGCCATCGCTTGTGCGGACTGCTTGCGCCGAGATGCAAGACGCAATAGGGCGGCGCGGGCTTGTCGTACGGCGCGAAGGGCGGCGCGGGCCATTCGCCAGCTTGATACAAGGGGGGTTCCGGCCCTTCGAGCAACCGCGCCGCAATGTCTCCCCATGCAAGCGGTTCGTGCGGCATGAGCACGAATTCGTCGACGGGCAGATCCTTGTAGCTCTTGCGATCCGGGTCGAAGGCGACGATCCAGCGCGCGCCGAGCATGCGGGCTAGCCACGACCAGCGGTTGTCCCCTGGGACCAGCGCCAGGTCAAATCCTCGCCCGCGGCGCATCCCGGCGTGGTCTTCGAGAGAGCGCGGGTCGAACGGCAGCACCTTCACGCCGTACGGCCTGCCCCCATAAAGAGAAGCGAAGCTCCGCGGAACGGTCATCACGATTTCGGCGTCCGGGAAGCGCGTCCTCGCTTTCTTCAGCAGTGGCGTAAGCATGATGGTGTCGCCGAGCAGCAGATGATGCGCGATGAGCAGGCGCTTCACGACCGCAGGCGGCCGGCGCCGCGAAGCAAAGCTCGGCGCGGCATGCGCCACCGTGTAGAGGCGCGGAGCGAGCCGGCTAGGCAAGTGCCGAGAGCTGGGCGAGGCTTTCATCCAGCATCAGAAGCTGCAATAGCTGCTCGGCGGTGTGCTCGGCACCGCGGCGGTGGTGCGACACGAATGCATCGACCGCCCCGGCGGCGAGTTGCCCGCCCGTGGAGTGCTGCAGGCGAGCACCGAGGCCGTCGAGGCGCGGCGCGAGCGCGCCGCGCAGCCATTTCGTGAGCGGCGGGTTGAACCCGCGCTTCTTGCGCCGGTAGTAATCGCCGGGCAAGCGCGGGTCCAGCGCCGTCTGCAGCAGCGCCTTGGGCGGGCGCGTGTAGCGCTCGCCCGCGGAGAGCGACAGCAAGCGCTGGACGAAACGATGATCGAGCAGCGGCGCGCGCGCTTCGAGGCCGTGCGCCATGGTGCAGAGATCCGACTTGCGCAAAATGTACTCGGGCAGGTAGTTCGCAAAATCAATCGCCAGCAACTGCTCAAGCGGAGTTGCGGCGGCACTGTCCGGCTCCCGCCAATAGGAAAGCGCCGGTACGGTCCTGCTTTCCTGGAGGAAGGCCCGCTGCGCCGGCGCGAAACCGGAAAATCGCAGCGAATACGCATCCTGCCAGCTCATCGCCAGCTCGGCGCGAAGTTTTCCGCCGTCCAGCGCAGGACGCAGGGCAAGCGGCAAGCGCATGCCGCGGCGCCATGCCGTGCGCATATGCTTGGCCACGCGCTTATAGCCGGCGAAAAGCTCATCGCCACCGTCGCCAACCAGCACCACCTTCACGTGCGCGCTGACTTCGCGCGCAAGGTACCACGACGGAAAGCTCGACGGGTCTGCGAAGGGCTCGTCGAGCGCAGCCACCACGCGTGCGAAATCGCTGGCGACCTGGTCGGGGACGAGCACCGGCGCATTGGGCAGACCCAGCGCTGCCGCGGCCTCGTGCGCGGCCTGCGATTCATCCATCTCGGTGCCTGGAAAGGCCGCGGTGAAGCTGCTAAAGCCGGTCATCTTCTGCAGCACCAGCCTGCTTGCGATGACCGCGGAGTCGACGCCGCCCGACAGAAGCACGCCAAGCGGACGGTCGGCGATGGTGCGCATGCGCACCGATTCGTCGAGGGCGTCGAGCCACGACCCTTCCTCCGGCGTCGGCTGCCAGTAACGGCGCTTCACAAGCTCACGGGTGCGAAGGTCGAACTCGAGGTAGTGGCCGTTCTCGAGCCTGTGGATATGGGTAAACACGGTGCGCGGTGCCGGGATATAGCGATGCGCCAGATACGCGTCGATTCCTTCCGCCGATAGGCCGCGACTCCGCGGCGGCAGGAAAGGCAGGACGGCGCGCACCAGAGAGCCGAACGCCAGCTCATCGCCGACCTGGCTGTAGAGCAGCGGCTTTTCCCCCATGCGGTCGCGCGCGAGGTACGCCTTGCCCTGCCGCTCGTCGAGAATTGCGAACGCGAACATGCCGCGCAGCCTGGAGAGGAGCTTGTCGATTCCCCACGCTTCATACCCGCGCAGGATGAACTCAGTGTCCGAGCGGGTGCGAAAGCCGGTTCCCTGCGCACGCAGCTCGGCGGCCCAGCGGTCCCAATCGTAGACCTCGCCGTTGTAGACGATCGAGATATCGCCGCGCTCGTTCACCATCGGCTGGTCGGCTTCGGGCCGCGGATCGATGATGGAAAGGCGTGCGTGCACCAGCGTGTTGGGACCGCGTGCCGAGGCGTGCTGCGCGTCCGGGCCGCGCGGGCGGAG
>DAIQQA010000024.1:0-46401 GCA_036787045.1 Burkholderiales bacterium
ACTCGAGCATGGTGAACTCGGGGTTGTGGCGCGTCGAGATCCCCTCGTTGCGGAAGTTGCGATTGATCTCGAATACCTTCTCGAACCCGCCCACCACCAGGCGCTTCAGGTACAGCTCGGGCGCGATGCGCAGGTACAGCTGCATGTCCAGCGCATTGTGATGGGTGACGAACGGGCGCGCTGCCGCGCCCCCCGGCAACGGCTGCATCATCGGCGTCTCGACCTCGAGATAGCCGCGTGCAACAAAGAAATCGCGGATCGCCTGGATCGCCTTCGAGCGCACCGCGAACACCCGGCGGGTGTCCTCGTTGGTGATGAGATCGAGATAGCGCTGGCGGTACTTCTGCTCTTGGTCGCTCAGGCCGTGGAACTTCTCCGGCAGCGGCCGCAGCGACTTGGCGAGCAGGCGCAGCTGCGCGACCTTGATGGACAGTTCCCCGGTCTTGGTCCGGAACAACGTGCCCTCGGCACCCAGGATGTCGCCCAGGTCCCAGTGCTTGAACGCTTCGTAGGCAGCCTCGCCGAGCGCGTCGCGGGTGACGTAGAGCTGGATGCGCCCGGACATGTCCTGGATGGTGGCGAAGCTCGCCTTACCCATCACCCGCTTGAGCACCATGCGGCCCGCCACCGCCGCACGCATGGCTGCCGGCTCCAACTCCTCGTTGGTCTTGCCCGCGCAGGCCTCGTGCAGATCGCCGGCCAGGTGGGTGCGCCGGTAGTCGTTCGGGAAGGCGTTGCCCTCGCCCCGCAGCGCCCTGAGCTTGGCGCGCCGCTCGGCTACGATCTGGTTCTCTTCCGGAGCCTGAGTCTCGTCCCGCGGCAGTTTGGTGTCGTCGTCCATTCCTGGTTCAACTTCTCAACGCAAAGGCGCAAAGGACGCAAAGGGCGCAAAGAACTGCATGAAGGACGTGATCCGGTTCCCGCCGTGAGACGTTCCGGGCGTGACATGCGTACGGCATGCGAGCATCGCTTCCAGCATCAAGAATTCCTTTGCGGCCCTTGCGCTCTTTGCGTCTTTGCGTTGAGGTGTAGCGTCAAACGCCCTGCTTGAGGCTGGCCGTGATGAACTGATCGAGATCGCCATCCAACACCGCGCGCGTATTTCCGGTCTCCACGTTGGTGCGCAAGTCCTTAACGATGGACTGGTCGAGAATGTAGTTGCGGATCTGGTGGCCCCAGGCGATATCGGTCTTCGCGTCCTCGACCTTCTGCTTCTCGGCCTCGCGCTTGCGCAGCTCCGCCTCGTACAGGCGCGAGCGCAGCATCGCCATCGCCTCCGCGCGGTTGCGATGCTGCGAGCGGTCGCTCTGGCACTGCACCACGATGTTGGTCGGCAGATGGGTGATGCGCACGGCAGAGTCGGTGCGGTTCACATGCTGTCCGCCCGCGCCGCTGGCCCGGAAGGTATCCACCCGCAGGTCCGCCGGGTTGATCTCGATCTCGATGCTCTCGTCGACCTCCGGGTAGACGAACACGCTGGCGAAGGAGGTGTGCCTACGGGCATTGGCGTCGAAGGGCGACTTGCGCACCAGGCGGTGCACACCGGTCTCGGTGCGCAACCTGCCGTAGGCGTGATCCCCGCTCACTTTCAGTGACGCGCTCTTGATCCCGGCCACCTCGCCGGGCGATTCTTCCAGGACCTCGACAGTGAAGCCGCGCCGCTCGCAGAAGCGCAGGTACATGCGCTCGAGCATGGACGCCCAGTCCTGCGCCTCGGTCCCGCCGGTACCAGACTGGATGTCCAGGAAGCAGTTGCCGGGGTCGAGAGGGTTGGAGAACATCCGGCGGAACTCCAGGTCCGCGACGGCGGTCTCGATCTCCTTCACGTCCCGGGCGACCGACTCGAGAGTGGCTTCGTCGTCCTCGGCGCGCGCCATCTCGAGCAGCTCGCGGTTGTCCTTCAGCGCCAGTGCGACCCGCTCCAGCGTGCCGACAACACCTTCGAGGGACTTGCGCTCCTTGCCGATCTCCTGCGCACGCTTGGGATCCGACCACAAGGCCGGGTCTTCGGACAGGCGGGTTACCTCGTCCAGGCGGCTGCGCTTGCCCGGGTAGTCAAAGAAACCTCCGCAGCTCGGCGGCACGCTTGTCCAGATCGTCCAGCGCGTGCTCCACGGCGTTGATGCGTTCTGCGTCCATGATTGCGGGCACTCCCGCGCGGCGCACCGCGCGAAAAAAAAGCGTAATTCTAGCTCAGCTGGGGTCGTGCCGTGGACACTGCGAATCAGGGCGTGCCAGCCGCCGCTCGCGCGCGGGCGGCAGCGGGCTGCACGTGATCTAGGACCAGCTGCACGCTGCGAGTACCGTTCCATTCGTTGACGTCGAGTCGATAGACCGCGTCGATGGTGTCCGGGAGCGGTGCATCCTGCCCGAAGATCACCGCCTCGTGCGGCAGGCTGGCGGGCATAGCGGCCACCGGGGCCAGGCGCACTTTGAGGTGACGGCCGCCGATGGAGCGCTGTTCGGCAACGCGGAAACGCCCGCGGAAGCGTGGGGGTGGGAAGCCCTGTCCCCATACCCCGTCTGCGATCTGCTGCGCCAGGGGCAGGGCGATGTCCCGGCTGCCGAGCTCGCCGTCGGTTTCGATGCGCCGCTCGAGGTCATCGAGTGTGAGCAGCTGGTGCAGCGTCGCATCGAAGGCGGCGCGAAAGCTCGGGAACTGCTCTGCGCGGATCGACAGTCCGGCCGCGGCGGCATGCCCGCCGAAACGCAGCAGCAGGCCAGGATGACGCTTGTCCAGCAGATCCAGGGCATCGCGCAGATGCAGCCCCGGGATGGAACGGCCCGAGCCCCTAAGCTCGCCGTCTTTCGCTGGCGCAAAGGCGACTACCGGGCGGTGGAAGCGCTCGCGGATGCGGGCTGCGAGGATGCCGATCACGCCCTGATGCCAGTGCGGGTCGTACAGCGACAACCCCCAGGCCTCGCCGGGGTCGATGTCCTCCAGGTGCAGCAGGGCGGCTGCCTGCATGTCCGACTCGATACTGCGGCGTTCGCGGTTGAGCTCGTCCAGGCGCTGGGCGAGCTCCGCGGCACGACCGAGGTCCTCGGCCAGCAGGCACTCGATCCCCAGCGTCATGTCGGTGAGGCGCCCCGCAGCGTTGAGGCGCGGACCGGCGGTGAAGCCCAGCTCGTAGGTGGATGCGCGCGCGGGATCCCGCCCGGCAACGCGCAGCAGCGCCTGTATGCCTGGGCGGCTGCGGCCGGCGCGGATGCGCGCGAGGCCTTGCTGCACCAGCACGCGGTTGTTGTCGTCCAACCGCACGACGTCGGCCACGGTGCCGAGCGCGACCAAGTCCAGCAGCCCGGCCAGGTTCGGCTCCGCGCGGCCGGCGAAGGCGCCGCGTCGGCGCAGCTCCCCTCGCAGCGCCAGCAGCACATAAAACATGACGCCAACGCCGGCCAGATGCTTGCTCGCGAAACCGCACCCCGGCTGGTTGGGATCGACGATGCAGGCAGCCTCGGGGAGCCGCTCGCCAGGCAGGTGATGGTCGGTCACGATGACCTGCATGCCCAGCCGGTTCGCCTCGGCGACTCCTTCCACGGAGGCGATCCCGTTGTCCACCGTGACCAGGATGTCGGGATGGCGCTCGGCGGCGAGTCGCACGATCTCCGGCGTAAGCCCGTAACCGAAGTCGAATCGGTTGGGCACCAGATAGTCGGCGACTGCGCCAAACGCGCGCAGTCCAAGCACCCCGACTGCGCTGGCCGTCGCGCCGTCGCAGTCGTAGTCCCCGACGATCAGCAGCCGGTTTCCCTGGGCGATGGCATCGGCGAGCAGGGACGCGGCCTGCGCCAGGTTGCGCATG
The DNA here is from genome assembly GCA_036787045.1 of Burkholderiales bacterium. Lineage (GTDB taxonomy): Bacteria > Pseudomonadota > Gammaproteobacteria > Burkholderiales > SHXO01 > SHXO01. Next base: position 3,807 of record DAIQQA010000024.1, read on the forward strand.
CCGTCGGGCGGCAGAAGATGGCCAAGGGAGGGCTCAAGCTGGTCGATGGTGCGCACGCCGCGCGCCGCATACACGCGGGCCAGCACTGGATGAAGGCCGGCGCGCACCAGGGCAGCGCATACGTCATCCTGGTAAGCCCGGTCGACGATCTCACCCATGGAGGAGACCGCTGCTTTGGCGCCAGACCTTCCACAGGTCGCCGGGTCTAACCGAGAAGCGCAGGGCCTGCCCCTGATGGTGCGTGGCCAGCGTCAGGTTGCGCAGGCGTCGGGCGGTCAGCGCTGCGAGGAGCGGCGCGAACCACGAACGCTCTAGGGCTTGCGCACGCGCACTGCGTTCCGAGCCCGGTTCGGCGGTCGAGCCTGCGAGAGCATCGAGCAGGATCCAGTGTTCGCCGGGCTGCGCCTGCACGAGCCACTCCGCGGCGCCTGCCGGTGGCGCGTGAGCCGGAAGGCCGCTCGCCCGCGCCAACCCGCGCAGCAGCGGATCCTCGGCCCACACGCAGGTTGCCGCTACGGTAGCCGGCTCCACCAGTCGGCCAGCCCCCCAGATCCAGAGGGTATTGACTGCGGCCTCGCCGCGGCCCTCGCGCGCCGCGTTCACCGGATGATCGTGCAGCAGCATCTGGATCTCGTTGAACCAGCCGTGCAGCATCAGCGCGTCGGCACCCTGCGGGAGAAACGCATCGATGCTGCGTCCCACGGCCACGCAAGGTGGCGTGGTGCGAGCGCGCAGGTCCTGCCGCAGGCGCAGGTACCAACGGTGTGGCTGCGGGGCACAGAAGGCCAGGCCTGCGTGTGCGAAATGCCGGTTCACCGTGGCCAGCAGTGCTTCGCTCTCCTGCGTCGACAGCAGCAGCCGGCGCGGGTCTGCCAGCACGAGGCTGGTCCGCTGCGCGAGCAGGTGAACCGGTTCGGCGAGCAGCCAGGTGTCTGCGCCCGGATCCGTTTCGTCCCCCAGAAGCGAGAATGGCGCTGCGGGCCAGTCCTGCTGGCGCTCCACACCGAAGCTGGCGAGCAGCAGCGCCGGCAGGTGGTCACAGGAAGAGGCGCTTTTCTCGGCTCGGGCGAGGAGCCGTTGCAGTGCCGGCAGGTGCGGCAGCGCGGCCCTCCACGCATCCAGCGGCTCGGGGACGAGGGCAGGGACCAGGAGTTGAAGCGTAAGCGGCGGCGCCGATGACATGGAGGTGCGTCGGATTGCGCCGAGTCTAGCACGCGATTCGCCGCAACCCCGGGGATGTGGCACACTCGCGCCTTTGTCCGCGGCCCCCGCACAACATTTTGCGTCCCTACGAGCTACTCGTCGGCCTGCGCTACACCCGCGCGAAGCGCCGCAACCACTTCATCTCCTTCATCTCCATTGCTTCCATGGTCGGCATCGCGCTCGGCGTCACGGCGCTGATCGTGGTGCTGTCGGTGATGAACGGCTTCCAGCAGGAGCTGCGCACCCGCATCCTCGGTGTCGCGTCGCACGTGCAAGTCCAGGGCTTCGACAGCGGTCTGGCCGACTGGCAACAGGTCGCGCGCGAAGCGTCCACCAATCCGGCCGTCGTGGCCGCAGCACCCTATGTGAACCAGCAGGGTCTGCTGGCCAACGGGCCGAGCGTGCAGGGCGCGCTGGTGCGCGGCATTCTGCCGCAGGAGGAGGAGCGCGTGGCCGATATCGGCGAGCACATGAAGGCGGGGCGGCTGGAGGATCTGCAGCCCGGCCGCTTCGGGATCGTGCTCGGGTCCGAGCTGGCGTTCGCGGTGGGCGCACGCCTGGGCGAGAAGGTGGTGCTCATCTCGCCCCAGGGGCAGGTGACGCCTGCGGGCATCCTCCCGCGCATCAAGCAGTTCACCGTGGTCGGAATCTTCGAAGTCGGCATGTACGAATACGATGCCGGGCTCGCGCTCATCCACCTGGAGGACGCCCAGCGCCTGTATCGGCTGGGCGACCGCGTGTCGGGCGTGCGGCTCAAGCTGAGCGACATGTTCGACGCGCCCGGCGTGGCCCGAGCGCTCACCCGCAGCCTGAGCGCCGACGTGCTGGTGACGGACTGGACGCGCAGCCACGCCAACTTCTTCCGCGCAGTGCAGATCGAGAAGCGCGTGATGTTCATCATCCTCACGCTGATCGTGGCGGTGGCGGCCTTCAACCTGGTGTCGTCCCTGGTCATGACGGTCACGGACAAGCAGGCCGACATTGCGATCCTGCGCACGCTCGGGGCCACGCCCGGCTCGATCATGAAGATCTTCGTGATCCAGGGCTCGCTCATCGGCACCGTCGGCACCCTGATCGGCGCCGTCGCCGGCGTGATCGTGGCACTCAACATCGAGACCATCGTGCCGGCTATCGAGGGCGCCTTCAACGTCCAGTTCCTGGCCAAGGACGTGTACTACATCAGCGATCTGCCGTCCCAGCTGCAATGGGCCGACGTGATCACGATCTGCGCCGTGTCGCTGGTGCTGAGCTTCGCGGCGACGCTCTATCCGAGCTATCGCGCGGCTCGCGTCAATCCGGCGGAGGCGCTGCGCTATGAGTGAAGTGCCGGTCATCGCCTGCCGCGGGCTGAAGAAGGTGTTCGTGCAGGGGCCCTACCGGGTGGAGGTCCTGCTCGGAGTCGATCTCACGGTCGGCCGCGGGGAGAGCGTGGCCATTGTCGGAGCGTCGGGTTCCGGCAAGAGCACGCTGCTGCACCTGCTCGGCGGCCTCGACCAGCCCACGGCTGGCGAGGTGCAGATCCTCGGCCGCGACACCGCGCGGCTTGCGGAGAGCGAGAAGGGGCACATCCGCAACGCCTCGCTGGGCTTCGTATACCAGTTCCATCACCTGCTGCCGGAGTTCACTGCGCAGGAGAACGTCGCCATGCCGCTGCTCATCCGCCGCCTGACGACGCTGGAGGCCACACAGCGTTCTGCCGACATGCTCCACCGGGTCGGGTTGTCGCATCGGCTGACCCATACGCCAGGCGAGTTGTCGGGCGGCGAGCGCCAGCGCGCGGCGCTGGCCCGTGCGCTGGTCACCCATCCGGCTTGCCTGCTGGCCGACGAGCCCACCGGCAACCTCGACCGGCATACCGCAGAGGGGGTGCTGGATCTCATCCTGGAGCTGAACCGGACGCTGGGCACCAGCCTGATCATCGTGACGCACGACATGGGCATCGCCGGGCGCATGGACCGCGTCATGCGGTTGGAGGATGGGGTGCTGGTGAACGCCTAGTACCGGGGGTGCTACCCTGGGGCGCTTCTTCCGCCTGTCAGTACTCCACAGGGATCGGATCGAGGCTGCGCCAGAGATACCAGGTCGCTACCGACCGCCAAGGCGTCCAGGGCCGGGCGATGCGCAGCAGCCGCCTCTCGGTCAGGGCACGGCCGCGGTTGTAGTGCAGGCTCACGGCGCGCTGCAAGCCGAGGTCCCCGAGCGGGAGGACATCCGGGCGCAGCAGATAGAAGATCAGGAACATCTCTGCCGTCCAGCGCCCCACGCCCTTGATCTGCGTAAGCTCGGCGATGACCGCCTCATCGTCCAGGCGTGGCCAACGCTCCGGGGTCAGGCGTCCATCCTGGAAGCGCCGCGCAAGATCGCCCAGGTAGGCAGCTTTCTGGCGCGACAGCCCCAGCCCGCGCAGATGCTCTTCCGACAGGCTGGCTACACGCTGGGGGGTGACGTCACCCAGCGCGTCACACAGCCGCTGCCACACGCCCGCCGCCGCCTCGACCGAGATCTGTTGGCCCACGATGGAGCGGGCGAGCGCGCAGAAGGGATCGCTGCGGCGGCGCAGCCGAGCGGCCGGAGCGCCGGCGATGAGTGCTGCCATCACCGGATCGCATGCGGCAAGCTCGCCGGCCGCCTGCAGCCAGTAGCGCGGGCTCATGCCTTCGGCGGGACCCTCGGGGGGTGGGGTCCGGCCCGGCCGAGCGCGCGCTTGCGCCAGGCCGCCAGCACAGACAGGCGCCATGCCCCCAGCACGGCAAGATAGCCGGTCGCGGCCAGAATGCTCGCGAGCAGCAGCAGGCCTACGGCAAGAGGCTTGCCCATGGCGGTCGTCCAGTCGACCAGCATGGGGAGCCACTCGCGCAGGTTGAACAGCGACAGCTCGAGCTGCGAAGGGGGGAGTGCTGCAGCGTCGTGCCCCATCACCAGAGCGCCGAGCTTGTACGCCGCGAAGTAAAGCGGGACGATGGTGAACGGGTTGGTGTACAAGGTCATCACCAGTGCAACCGGCAGATTGACCCGCACGATGACGCTGAGCAGCGCAGCGCTGAGCATCTGCAGCGGTCCGGGTACGAGGCCGCAGAACAGCCCGACGGCAACGCCGCCGGCCACGGACCGGCGATTCAGGTGCCACAGGTTGTGGTGGTGCAGCGCCGAACCGAAGAAGGCGATATAGCGGTTCCGTCGGACCGATTCGTGGCTGGGGAGGAACTTCTGGAAGCGCTTGTGCAACATCTTGGCGGGAAAGGCGAGCCGCCAAGAATTCTACTGCAATCCGTCCGCGACCCGCGGGCAGCGCTGCCTCGGTCCGCCCGATGCCGCTGAGCTTCCTCGCGTTCGCGGCCGGCGTGGGGCTGTTGCAGTGGCAGTCGGATCTCCCCGGCCTGCTGTGGTGCTATGCCCTGCCGCTACTGGTGTTTGCTGGCGCGCTCCTGGTGCGCTCGGGGTCGCCTGCCCAGCGGGCCACCTTGCCGCTGTTCTTCCTGGCCGGAGGGTTCCTCTGGGCGAATCTGGCGGCGCACGTGCGTCTGGCCGACGCGCTGCCTGCGCAGTGGGAGGGGCGCGACGTCCAACTGACCGGCGTAGTGGCCGAGCTCCCCCGGAAGGGCGAGCGAGGCACACGGGCGCGCTTCGACGTTGAAGCCGTCCACACCCCGCTCGCGCGCGTGCCGCGGCACATCTCGCTCACGTGGTATCGGGGGCCCGGCCAGCCGATCCCGGAACTGCACGCCGGACAACGCTGGCAGCTCACCGCACGGCTGCGCCGCCCGCATGGCACGGCCAACCCTCATGGGTTCGACTCCGAGGTGTGGATGCTGGAGCGCAACCTGCGCGCGGTCGGCTATCTGCGCACGGCAGATTCACCGGTGCTGCTCGATCGGGTCGTTCACCGGCCCGGCTACTGGATCGAGCTGCTGCGAGAGCGGATCCGCACCCGCATCCTGGCGGCCTTGCCCGGTGATCCGGCGGCCGGCATCCTGGTCGCGCTGGCTATCGGCGACCAGCCGGCGATCGCGACGCAGCAGTGGTCTGTGTTCACCCGCACGGGGGTCAATCACCTGATGAGCATCTCCGGGCTGCACATCACCATGGTGTCGGGACTGGTCTTCGGCGTGGTGGCCTGGGGCTGGCGACGCATTCCCCACGCGGCCTCGCGCCTCCCGGCACACAAGGCGGCCGCGATGGCCGGCCTGTGCGCGGCCCTGCTCTATGCGCTGCTGTCCGGGTTCGGGGTTCCGGCCCAGCGTACGGTTTATATGCTTGCGGTGGTCGCGGCGACGCTGCTCATGGGCCGCGCGACGTCCGCGGCTGTCGTCCTGTCCACCGCGCTGTTCGTGGTGCTGCTGCTGGACCCGTGGGCCATCCTCTCCGCCGGGTTCTGGCTCTCCTTCGGCGCGGTCGCACTGATTCTGTACGTGGGGCAGGGCCGCCTGCGGCGTTCCGGCTGGCTGCTGACCTGGGCGCGTGTGCAATGGACGGTCACGCTGGGATTGATCCCGCTGTTGCTCGCGCTGTTCCAGCAGGTGTCGATCGTATCGCCGGTCGCCAACGCAGTCGCGATCCCAGTGGTGAGCCTGGGGGTCGTACCGTTGACGCTGCTGGGACTGGCCGTGCCTACCGACCTGCTGCTGGTGCTGGCCGGCAGGCTCATGGCTGCGTGCCACTCGTTCCTGCAGGGACTCAGCACACTGCCCGAAGCGGTGTGGCAGCAGGCCGCGCCGCCTGGGTGGACGCTGCTTGTTGCCCTGATCGGTGTGCTCTGGTTGCTGGCACCGCGCGGCTATCCAGCCCGCTGGCTGGGTGTGGTTGCTCTGTTGCCGCTGGTCAGCGTGACCGGGCCGCGCCCCGCACCCGGCAACGTCTGGCTGGACGTGCTGGATGTAGGGCAGGGGCTCGCTGCAGTAGTGCGCACGGCCAACCACACGCTAGTGTACGACACCGGCCCGGCTTCCTCGGGCGACGCTGATAGCGGCAGCAGGATCGTCGTGCCCTATCTGCGCGGGGAAGGCGTGTCCCGTCTGGACGGCCTGATCGTCAGCCACGACGACGCTGATCACAGCGGCGGCACGCTCTCGGTGCTGCAGGCGTTGCCGGTGGCCTGGGTCGGCTCGTCGCTCGACCCGGGGCACCCGCAGCTTGCGCTGGCTGCGCGGCGCATGCGTTGCTTCGCCGGTCAACATTGGGAATGGGATGGAGTACGCTTCGAGATGCTGCATCCGGCCTGGGACGGCTATAATGCTCGGGCGACCCGGGACAACGATCGCAGTTGCGTGCTGCGCGTGGTGGCCGCGGGCGGCAGCCTTCTGCTGACCGCCGACATCGAGCAACGATCCGAGACGCAGTTGCTCGCGCGGGCCTCTGGGCCCCTGGTCTCGGAGGTGCTCCTGGTCCCCCACCACGGCAGCGCCACGTCTTCCAGTCATGCCTTCCTCAGCCAGATCCGCCCGCGCATTGCTGTCGTTCCGGTCGGGTACCGCAACCGGTTCGGCCATCCTGTGGAGCCCGTCCTGGCACGCTACGCCGAACTGGGGGCGATCGTGCATCGCACTGACCGTGACGGCGCGCTGCTGATGCGGATCGAGACTGGTGTTGCGGTCCACGCCTGGCGCGCGCTGCGGCGCCGCTACTGGCAGGAGCGCCGTTAAATGACCATCCAGGTCCGCGAAGCGGTGATCGACGCCGAGCCGTCCGAATGGCTGGCCGGGGTCGGCCGGCGTCTAACCTCCGGCGAGCAGACCCTGGTCGCGCACGCCTTGGCGCTGGCATCGGAGCGATATGCAGACCGTCTCTGCCGGGATGGCGAGCCGCTGCTCGGCCACTGGCGCGAGGTCGCCAGCATCCTCTCGGATCTGGACATGGAAGGCGAGTCGCTCGCCGCGGCATTGCTGGCTGGGATGCCGGACATCGCGGCGGATTGGTCCAAGGTCGTCGGCGAGCGCGTGTCCGCTCAGGTCGCAGCGCTGGTCGAAGGGGTGGCGCGCATGGTGCAGATCCAGGGGCTGCGGGCCAAAGTCGCGGGCGGCAGCCGGCCGGCCGAGCGCGCCGGCCAGCTCGAGGCGCTGCGCAAGATGCTGCTCGCCATGGTCCAGGACGCGCGTGTGGTGCTGATCAAGCTGGCCGACCAGACCCAGACCTTGCGCTTCCTGGCGGGGCGCGGCGAACCTGCGGCGCGTGACAGCGCCGCGCGGGACACCTTCGACTTGTTCGCGCCGCTCGCCAACCGACTCGGTGTGTGGCAGCTCAAGTGGGAGCTGGAGGACCTGGCGCTGCGCTGCTCGGAGCCCGAAACCTACAAGGCGATCGCGCGCGAGTTGCACGAGAAGCGGCCCGACCGTGAGGCCTATATCGCGGCTGTCATACAGCGTTTGCAGCACGAGCTGGCTGCCGGTGGCATTCGCGCCGAAGTGACCGGCCGGCCCAAGCACATCTACAGCATCTACAGCAAGCTCAGACGCAAGGACCTCACGCTCACGGAGCTGTTCGACGTCCGCGGCGTGCGCGTGCTGGTGGACGACGTCAAGGACTGCTATGCCGCGCTGGGTCTGGTGCACAGCCTCTGGACGCCTTTGCCCAAGGAGTTCGACGACTACATCGCCAAGCCGAAGCCGAACCACTATCGGTCGCTGCATACCGCCGTGGTCGGCCCTGACGGAAAGGTGCTCGAGGTGCAGATCCGGACCCACGAGATGCACCAGCAGAACGAGTATGGCGTAGCGGCGCACTGGCGCTACAAGGAAGCCGGCGCAACCGTGCGCAACGATGCCGTGCGTGGACGCGGCGATGGCCGGCGCAGCGCGGCTAGCTTCGAGGAGCGCATCGGCTGGCTGCGGCAGATCCTGGATTGGCGAGACGGCCTGGCGGACGTGGCGGACCTCGCCGAGTATTTCCGTACCGGCCTGTTCGAGGACACCGTCTATGTGCTGACGCCGCAGGGGCGGGTCATCGACCTGCCGCAGGGTGCTACCCCCGTGGATTTCGCCTATCACGTGCACACCGACCTCGGTAACCGCTGCCGCGGCGCTCGCGTGGACGGCGAAATGGTGCCGCTCAGCTTTCGCCTCTCCAATGGCCAGACCGTCGAGATCCTGGCGGCCAAGAGCGGAGGTCCGAGCCGGGACTGGCTGAATCCCGAGCTGGGCTTTGTCCACAGCTCCAGAGCGCGCGCCAAGGTGCGACAGTGGTTCAACAGCCAGAACCTGGAAGCCGCCATCGCTCAGGGCAGGCAGATCGTGGAGCGCGTCCTGCAGCGCGCGGGGATGACTGCGCTCGGGTTGGACAAGCTCGCTGCCCAGTTGCAGTTCGACAAGGTGGAGGACCTGCTCGCCGCAGTCGGCCGCAACGAGCTGACCGCGCGACAGATCCAGGCCGTGCTGCAGGAGCCCGCACCGACGCCGGCGGCCGAACCGGCGCCGGCCAAGCCCGCGCCAGTGCCTCAGACCAAGGGCGATATCCTGGTGGTCGGCGTCGACAAGCTCCTCACGGTGCTCGCCCGCTGCTGCAAGCCAGCTCCGCCCGATCCCATTATCGGCTTCGTCACGCGGGGTCGGGGGGTTACGGTGCACCGTCCATCCTGCCCCAATGTCGTGCGCTTGGCTGCCGAGCGGCTGATCGAAGCGCAGTGGGGCGCGCAGGCCGTCCATGGCGCCTTTCCAGTGGACGTGGAGGTCGACGGCGGAAGCCAGCCCGAGCTGATGCGCGATGTGTTGGACATCTTCGCCCGCGAGCAAGTGCGGATCCTGGCGGCCCGCTCGCATGCCCGGGATGCACGCGCCAGGCTCTATTTCACCCTGGAGATCGGCGACCTGACCCAGTTGCGGCGCCTGCTGGCACTGGTCGGGGAACTGCCGGGCGTGACCCAGGCACGGCGCGCCTGAGCCGGCAAGCCCTAAAGTTCGCCCCGGCCGACACCGTTATGAAGGCAACGGTGGTACCACGCCAACATGAAGACCCCCAGCGCACAGCACACTGCGGTTGACACCGAGCCGGTTTCGTTGCGGATCAATCTCCTCGCACTGAACCTGGCCATCGAGCTGGCCCGGGCGAGCGCCGTCGGCCGCACGTTCAAGGCGCCGGCCGAAGCAATGCGCGAGCTCTGCGAGCTGCTCGACGATGATGCAGACCAGCTCGGCGGCGGAGAGGGGTTGCGGCGAGCGGTCGAGGAACTGGAGCGCGTGCTCCGGCAGGCTGGTGAGACCGCGCAGCGCGGTCCAGCGGCGCACGGCGACACACGTACCGAGGCAGCCAACGCGCGCTGAGCGCATCTACCGGCCCGCGTGGCACCCGACACAACCACCAAGAAACTCCACCGTCCCACCATGAAGGCCGCACTACAACCGCCCGGGCGCCATGGTGCCCGTGGACAACTGCGACTGCGTAGCAGGCTCCGGTGACCGTCGACCTGCGCCAGCTTCTGGACGTTTTCTACGACGAGGCCGCCGAGCACCTGACCGACCTCGAGGCGGCGCTGCTGGCCCTCGACACGCGGGTGCCGGACCCCGCGGGCCTCGAGCTTATGTACCGCGCGGCGCGCTCCGCCAAGGCCAGCAGTATCACCCTGGGACTGGCGGATGTCGCCGAGCTCGTCGACCAGTTGGAGCGCCTGCTCGATCGCATGCGGCGCCAGCAGCTCGTGGTGAACGCGGAGGTGCGCGACGCCGGGGTGGAGGCGAGCGCCGTCCTCAGGGCATTGCTTGCGGCGCATCGCGGCACGGGAGCGGTGGAAACCGCCTCCGCAGAGCGTGCACGCCGGCGCCTGCAGGCGGTGGCCGGTCGACACAGAGTTACCGCGACTTCGCCCGGGCCAGCGCGGACCGCGGCGCGCTCGGAACCAGCCGATCCGACGATCTTGCCGGCCGGCTGGCGCGGGCAAGGACGACGCGGGCCTGGCCGGGCAAACGACCGCGTGTGGCCGGCCGGGACGGCGGTGGACGCCGCCACGACGGGACGGCACCAGGAGCCCTCGGCCAGACCCGGCGCGGGGCAACGCAAGAAACCCTGACACGGTGCGCGGGGCCAACCTGCGCGTTCATTTTCCTGCGGCCGGCTCGGATACCGGCCAGCACGCCGACGCGAGGACACGAGCATGCAGGCCCAGATCGAGATCGCGGAAGGCAAGGCGACGATCGGCTTGAACGGGCGATTCGATTTCAGCGCACATCGGGCGTTCCGGGAGGCCTACGCGGCGGCCCTCGAATCCGCGCAGGTGCGCGAGCTGGAAGTCGACCTGGCCGAGGTGGACTACCTGGACAGCTCGGGCCTGGGCATGTTGCTCATGCTGCGCGAGAAGGCGCAGGCCGCCAACAAGACAGTGTCGCTGCGTAATTGCCGGGGCGCGGCGCGCCAGGTCCTCGACATCGCCAACTTCGCCAAGCTTTTCACCATCAAATGACGGCAGGGTGTGCCGGCCGGGGACGGCGTTTGAGTCCGCAGCCGGCTTCGGCTACAATCCTGGCCTTGCAGGCGCGTAGCTCAGCTGGTTAGAGCATCACCTTGACATGGTGGGGGTCGTTGGTTCGAGTCCAATCGCGCCTACCAGCCTTCCATAGAGCAGACGAGAGAATGGGTTTTCGAACTTGCACGACCGGCGTCCTCGAGCCCGAGTGTTGAACCCTTCCCGCGTGTGCGAAAAAGTGCGGTTCAACCGCACTTTTTTTTTGAATGAGCCGGTAGAACCATGCCTGACATCCGACTCCCCGACGGCTCCGTCAGATCCTTCCCCCAGCCGGTGAGCGTGGCCGAGGTGGCCGCGAGCATCGGCTCGGGCCTGGCCCGCGCTGCGCTGGCCGGCAAGGTCAACGGCCAGCTGGTCGATCTGAGCCACCGCATCGATTCGGACGCCGCGCTGGCCATTGTTACGGACAAGGACGCCGAGGGGCTCGATCTCCTGCGCCACTCCACAGCGCATCTGCTGGCGCATGCGGTGAAGGAGCTGTTCCCCGACGCCCAGGTCACGATCGGCCCGGTCATCGAGGACGGCTTCTATTACGACTTCTCTTACAAGCGCCCGTTTACGCCAGAAGACCTCGCGGCCATCGAGAAACGTATGGGCGAGATCGCGAAGCGCGACCTCAAGGTCGAGCGCCGGGTGTGGGACCGCTCGCAGGCGATCCAGTTCTTCAAGGACCAGGGCGAGCACTACAAGGCCCAGATCATCGAGAGCATTCCGGGCGACGAGGCCATCAGCCTGTACCAGCAGGACAACTTCGTCGACCTGTGCCGCGGGCCGCATGTGCCGTCCACCGGCAAGCTCAAGGTGTTCAAGCTCATGAAGGTTGCCGGCGCCTACTGGCGGGGCGATTCGCACAACGAGATGCTGCAGCGGATCTACGGCACGGCCTGGGCCAGGAAGGAAGACCTGGACGCCTACCTGCACCGCCTGGAAGAGGCGGACAAGCGGGACCACCGCAAGCTCGGCAAGCAGCTCGACTTGTTCCACTTGCAGGACGAAGCGCCCGGGATGGTGTTCTGGCATCCCAACGGATGGATCATCTGGCAGCAGGTCGAGCAGTACATGCGCCGCATGCTGGCGCGCCACGGCTATCAGGAAGTGCGCACGCCGCAGGTCATGGATCGGACGCTGTGGGAACGCTCCGGGCACTGGGAGAACTACCGGGACCTCATGTTCACCACGGAGTCCGAGAAGCGCGACTACGCGGTGAAACCGATGAACTGCCCTGGTCACGTCCAGATCTTCAACCAGGGCATCAAGAGCTACCGAGATCTGCCGCTGCGCCTGGCCGAGTTCGGCTCCTGCCATCGGAACGAGCCATCGGGGGCGCTGCACGGGATCATGCGGGTGCGCGGGTTCGTGCAGGACGATGCCCACATTTTCTGCACGGAAGAGCAGGTCCAGTCCGAGGCGGCCGCCTTCATCGACCTGCTGCGCCGGGTCTACCGGGACTTCGGCTTCGAGGAGATCCTCATCAAGCTCGCCACGCGTCCCGTCAAGCGCATCGGCGCCGAGGACAGCTGGGACCGCGCCGAGGCTGCCCTGGGACAGGCCCTGGACGACAAGGGGCTGGAGTGGCAGCTGTCCCCAGGTGAGGGGGCCTTCTACGGCCCCAAGATCGAGTTCTCGCTGAAGGACTCGATCGGCCGGGTCTGGCAGTGCGGCACGCTGCAGCTGGATTTCGCCCTACCGGGCCGCTTGGGGGCCGAGTACGCGGCCGAGGACAACAGCCGGCGGACGCCGGTCATGCTGCACCGGGCCATCCTGGGATCGCTGGAGCGGTTCATCGGCATTCTCATCGAGCACCATGCCGGGGCCATGCCACTGTGGCTTGCGCCTGTGCAGGCAGCGGTGCTGAATATCTCCGAGGGGCAACTCACCTATGCCGCTGACGTGGCCGAGCGCCTGCGGGGGGGCGGAGTGCGTGTCATAGCGGACTTGAGAAACGAGAAAATTACCTATAAAATCCGCGAACATAGTCTTCAGAAGCTGCCCTACCAGCTGATTGTCGGCGACAAGGAAGTGGCAGCAGGTGCCGTGGCCGTGCGGACTCGGGGAGGCGGCGACCTTGGGCAGATACCGTTGCAAGCCCTGATCGAACGCCTGCAGGCGCAAGCAGCGCCTCCCGACAGTGCGGCCTGAATTTTTTGATGGAGGTGTGACTTATCGCTCAGGATCGGGATACGCGGATAAACGAAGAGATCACCACGCCGGAGGTCCGGTTGGTCGGACTGAAAGGCGAGCAGATCGGTATCGTGAGTCTGGCGGCCGCCAACAAGATGGCGGAGGAAGCAGAGGTGGACTTGGTGGAGATCGCGCCCACGGCCAAGCCTCCAGTATGTCGCTTGATGGACTATGGCAAGTTCAAATACCAGGAAGCCAAGAAGCGGCACGAAGCGAAGCTCAAGCAGAAGCAGATCCAGGTCAAGGAGGTTAAGTTTCGGCCCGGCACCGACGAGGGCGATTACCAGATCAAGGTCCGCAACCTGATCCGGTTCCTCGAAGAGGGCGACAAAGCAAAAGTCACCTTGCGGTTTCGGGGCCGGGAGATGGCCCATCAGGAGTTCGGCGTGAAGTTGCTGGAGCGTGTGCGTACGGATCTCGACCCCTACGCCGTGGTCGAGCAGATGCCGAGAATGGAAGGCCGGCAGATGGTCATGATGCTTGGACCGAAGAAGAAACCGGCGTAGTAGCAGTTCCCGGCGCGAGCCGGATGAAAACAAGTGATGCCGTGGTCGTCGAAGCGCCTGCGCAGCGGGCCACCCGGTTTCATGCATAAGGAGTTCGACATGCCCAAGGTCAAGACCAAGAGCGGGGCGGCCAAGCGCTTCCGTGCGCTCGCTGGCGGCGGCATCAAGCGCAGCCGGGCCAATCTGCGTCACATCCTCACCAAGAAGACCACCAAGCGCAAGCGCCATCTGCGCGGCACCACGCTCGTGAATGCTTCCGACAAGCGCGCCGTCAAGGCGATGCTGCCCTACTCGTAAAGGAGGACGACCATGCCGAGAGTCAAGCGTGGGGTGACGGCGCACGCGCGCCACAAGAAGGTCCTCGATCAGGCGAAGGGTTTCCGCGGCCGCCGGAAAAACGTGTTCCGGGTCGCCAACCAGGCGGTGATGAAGGCGGGGCAGTACGCTTACCGCGACCGGCGCGTCAAGAAGCGCGAGTTCCGCGCCCTGTGGATCGCGCGAATCAATGCGGCGGCGCGCGAGTTCGGGCTGTCCTACAGCGCTTTCATGAACGGACTGAAGAAAGCGTCCATCGAGCTGGATCGCAAGGTCCTCGCCGACCTTGCCGTGTTCGATCGCCCGGCCTTCGAGAAGATCGCCGCTCAGGCGAAAGCCAGCCTCGGCGCCTGAGACACGGCAGCAGCGCAATCTGAGGAGGCTTCCCCGCCTCCTTTTTTGTTGGTGACGCAAATCGAGCCGATGCATCCCACACCCGAGGAACTCGACCGCCTGGTCGGCGAGGCCCGCGCCGCTTTCCAGGCGGCCGGCTCGCCGGCTGAGCTGGAGCAGGTCAAAGCGCGCTATCTCGGCAAGGCCGGCGCGCTGACCGAGTTGCTCAAGGGGCTCGGGCGCCTGTCGGCCGAAGCCCGCCCGCGCGCGGGCAGCCTGATCAACGAGGCTAAGCAGGCGATCGAAGCGGCATTGGCGCACAGCCGCGAAGCGCTCAAGGGACGCGAGGTGGAGGTGCGTCTGGCCCAGGAGGCACTGGACGTGACGCTGCCGGGGCGCACTCGCGGGGCAGGCAGCATCCATCCGATCATCCGCACCTGGCAGCGCATCGAGGAGATCTTCCGCTCCATCGGGTTCGACGTCGCAGACGGCCCGGAGATCGAGACCGACTGGTACAACTTCACGGCGCTGAACCAGCCTGAGAATCATCCCGCCCGTTCGATGCACGACACCTTCTACGTCGAGGGCGGGCTGCTGCTGCGCACGCACTCCAGTCCCATGCAGGTGCGTTACGCGCGCCAGCACCGCCCGCCGCTCAAGGTTATCGCACCGGGCCGGACTTACCGCGTAGACAGCGACGCCACCCACTCGCCGATGTTTCATCAGGTCGAAGGGCTGTGGATCGACGAGGACATCAGCTTCGCCGATCTCAAGGGCGTCTACACCGATTTCCTGCAACAGTTCTTCGAGACCGACCAGTTGCAGGTGCGCTTCCGCCCGTCCTTCTTTCCGTTCACCGAGCCCTCTGCCGAGATCGACATGGCCTTCGCATCCGGGCCGCTGAAGGGCCGCTGGTTGGAGATCTCCGGCGCGGGCCAGGTGCATCCGAACGTGGTGCGCAACTTCGGCCTCGACGCGGAGCGCTGGATCGGCTTTGCATTCGGCAGCGGCCTGGAGCGTCTGACCATGTTGCGCTATGGCATCGATGATCTGCGCCTGTTCTTCGATGGCGATTTGCGCTTCCTGAGCCAGTTCGCCTGAGCGCTACCTCGGACAGTATCGTATGCAGTTCCCCGAAAGCTGGCTGCGCTCGATGGTCAACCCGGCGTTGACCACCGAAGAGCTTGCCCATCTGTTGACCATGTCCGGCCTCGAGGTCGAGCACTGCGAGCCGGTTGCGCCGGCTTTCTCCGGCGTGGTGGTGGGTGAGGTGCGTGCAGTCGCGCCGCATCCCCATGCCGATCGGCTCAGGGTGTGCCAGGTCGACGTCGGCGGCAGCAGCCTGCTGACCATCGTCTGCGGCGCGCCCAACGTTACCCTCGGCATGAAAGTACCCTGCGCGCTCGTTGGAGGACGGCTGCCGGGCGTCTCGCCGCAGGAGCCCGTGATCATCCGCGCTGCCGCGATGCGCGGGGTGGACAGCCAGGGGATGCTGTGCTCGGCGCGCGAGCTGGGGCTGTCGGAGGACCACAGCGGGCTGCTCGCGCTGGCGCCGGACGCCCCCGTAGGCCGCGACGTGCGCGACTGGCTGCAGCTCGACGACCATGTGTTCATCATCAAGCTCACCCCTAACCGGGCCGACTGTCTGTCGGTGCTGGGCGTGGCGCGCGAAGTGGCTGCGCTCGCCCGCAGCGCGCTGTGTGCGCCGCGCATCGAACCTGTTCCGCCGACCATCGATGCGACGTTCCCCGTGCGCATTTCCGACCCGGCAGGCTGCGGGCGCTTCACTGGCCGGGTCATCCGTGACGTCGATGCGCGGGCGACCACACCCGACTGGATGCGGCAGCGCCTGGAGCGTGCCGGACAACGCTGCATCTCGCCGCTGGTGGATGTGACCAACTACGTGATGCTCGAGCTGGGGCGTCCGCTGCACGTGTACGACCTCGCCAAGTTGAGCGGCGCCATCGACGTGCGCTTCGGCCGCAAGGACGAGCGGCTCAAACTGCTCAACGAGCAGATCGTGGAGCTCGATGGCAACGTGCTGGCCATCACCGACGGCTCCGGCCCGATCGGACTCGCCGGCATCATGGGCGGGGACAGCACGAAGGCGGATGCGGACACCCGCGACGTGTTCCTCGAAGCGGCGTTCTTCTATCCCGACGCCATCGCGGGGCGTGCGCGCCGCTACAACTTCGTGAGCGACGCCTCGCATCGCTTCGAGCGGGGGGTGGACTTCGACAACAACGTCGCCGGCATCGAGCGCGCCACGCGCCTGATCCTGGAGATGTGCGGCGGCAAGCCGGGGCCGGTGGTGGACACGCTGGCCCGGTTGCCGGAACGCCCGCCCGTTCGCATGCGGGTGGGGCGCGCGCGACGTGTAATCGGCGTGGATGTCCCCACGCCCGAGATGGGCGACATCTTTGCGCGCCTGGGCCTGCCGGCGGCGCTGGACGAGCTGGGTGCCGAGGCGGCCTTCACGGTGACGCCTCCCTCGTATCGCTTCGACATCGCCGTCGAGGAGGACCTGATCGAGGAGATCGCCCGCGTCCATGGCTTCGAGCGGATTCCCGCCGAGCCGCCGCGTGCCCGTGCTGCCATGCGCAGCCAGCGGGAAGGGCACCGGTCCCTGCACGGCCTGCGGGCGGCGCTCGCCTCCAGCGGGTACCAGGAGGTGATCAACTTCAGCTTCGTCGAACCGGCCTGGGAAGCCGACCTGGCAGGCTGTGCCCATCCGATCCGCCTTCTCAACCCGATCGCCAGCCAGCTCTCCGTCATGCGCACCAGCCTCATGGCCGGCCTGGTGGACAACGTCCGCTACAACGTCAACCGCAGGGCGACGCGGGTGCGTGCGTTCGAAGTCGGCCGGGTGTTCCTGCGCCAGCCCGGGGTGCCAGAGGAAGCGCTCGAGGTGGCGGGCCTGCGGCAGCCGATGCGGATAGGGGCAGCAGCGTTTGGGCCGGCGGTCCCGGAGCAGTGGGGCGTCGCGACGCGTGCTGTGGAGTTCTACGACGTCAAAGGCGACCTAGAGGAGTTGCTCGCCCCCTTGGTCGCCCGCTTCGAGCCGGCCACGCATCCCGCGCTGCACCCCGGTCGCTGTGCGCGGGTGGTCCTCGACGGCCAGCCCATCGGGTGGGTCGGCGAGCTGCACCCCAAGTGGCAGCAAAAGTACGAGCTGCCGGGCGCGGTGGTCCTGTTCGAAGTGGATGCCGCCCCGCTGCAGCGAGTGCCGGTTCCGGCGTATTCGGAGGTGTCCCGGTTCCCGCCGGTTATCCGGGATATCTCCGTGACGGTCCTGGAGGGGATTCGGGTGCAGGATGTGCTTGCGGATCTGATGGCGCATCGCCCGCCGTCGGTGGAGGCCGTCCGGTTGTTCGATCATTACCGCGGCGCGGGCATCGAAAGTGGGAAAAAAAGTCTTGCTTTCCGAGTGTTATTGCAAGATACTCAAAAAACCATGACGGATGCCGAGGTCGACGCCGCAGTGCAACAGGTGCGTCAGCGACTGCAGGAGAGGTTCGGTGGAGAGTTCCGTCAGTAGCAGCCAGCTTAGAGCGCTGCCCGTCGAGGTATGCCCATGACTCTGACCAAAGCCGATCTCGCCGACCTGCTGTTCGAGAAGGTTGGCCTGAACAAGCGCGAAGCCAAGGACATGGTCGAGTGCTTCTTCGAGGAGGTGCGCCGGGCCCTCGAGGCGGGTGAGGGCGTCAAGCTCTCCGGCTTCGGCAACTTTCAGCTGCGCGACAAGCCCCAGCGTCCGGGGCGCAACCCCAAGACCGGTGAAGAGATCCCGATCACGGCGCGTCGGGTGGTCACCTTCCATGCCAGCCAGAAGCTGAAGGCAATGGTGGACAAGAACTACGATGGACGAGAGCTCGAGCCCAGCGAACAGCAAGGCTAGCCTGCCGCCGATTCCCGCCAAGCGCTACTTCACCATCGGCGAGGTGAGCGAGCTGTGCGGCGTCAAGCCGCACGTCCTGCGCTACTGGGAGCAGGAGTTCACCCAGCTCAAGCCGGTCAAACGGCGCGGCAACCGCCGCTACTACCAGCATCACGAGGTGCTGCTGATCCGCCGCATCCGCCAGCTCCTGTATGACGAGGGCTTCACGATCAGTGGGGCACGCCACCGCCTGGATCAGGGTGCCGGTGAGACGTCCGCGAAGACCGCGGGTGAGCCGAAAATGAGCGCCACGTCACTGCGCAGCGAGATCAAGAACGTACTCGACTCGCTGGGTTAGCCGTACGCGGTCGTCGCCGCAGGCATCTCTGATATACTCCTGCGCAAGTCGGGGCGTAGCGCAGCCTGGTAGCGTACCTGCATGGGGTGCAGGTGGTCGCTGGTTCGAATCCAGTCGCCCCGACCAAACTTCTCCCGCGCGACCTTCGCCCGATTCCTGCACACCGTGCGGGGGTCATCACGGCCCATTGCCCGAATGCGCATTCTCCTGAGCAACGACGACGGCTACTTCGCGCCGGGTCTGGCTGTGCTTGCGGAAGCCCTGTCCAAGGTCGCGGAGGTCATCGTGGTGGCACCCGAGCGGGATCGCAGCGGCGCCAGCAACTCGCTGACCCTCGATCGTCCGCTCATGGTGCGCAAGTCTCACCTGGGCTTCCTCTACGTGAACGGCACGCCGACGGACTGCGTGCATCTGGCTGTCACGGGGCTGCTCGATCAGCTGCCCGACATGGTGGTCTCCGGCATCAACCACGGGGCCAACATGGGCGACGACACCATCTACTCCGGGACTGTGGCTGCCGCGACCGAGGGCTTTCTGCTCGGCATCCCTGCGATCGCGATGTCGTTGGCGAAGCAAGCCAGCGGCAACTACGCCGCCGCCGCGCGCGTGGCCGTAGATCTGGTCTCCCACTTTCAGCGTGAAGCAGTGCGGCAGCCGATGCTGTTGAACGTGAACGTGCCGGACCTGCCCTATGAGCGGCTGGCCGGTCGCAGGGTGACGCGCCTGGGCCGGCGCCATAAGGCCGAGCGCGTCGTGCAGTCGATCAATCCGCGCGGTGACACAGTCTACTGGATCGGGGCGGCCGGCGACGCTGCCGATGCGGGCGAAGGCACAGATTTTCACGCCGTGGCAAGCGGGTACGTGTCGATCACGCCGCTGCAAATCGATCTCACGCAATATGGTCAGCTCGACCTGGTGCGCGGCTGGCTGGGCGCGCAACCCGCTCCGGCCTCCGTCGCGGAGGCAGCCGGCGACTAGCCGGCCCTGCGCCAGGGCGCGGCACGTGATGAACCGGCATTCCGGCATCGGGATGACCTCGCAGCGCACGCGGCTGCGCATGGTGGAGCGGCTGCGCGATCAGGGCATACGCGACGAGGCCGTGCTCGCCGCGATGGCAGAGGTGCCACGCCACATCTTCGTCGACGAGGCCCTAGCGCACCGGGCCTACGAGGACATCGCCCTTCCCATCGGCTTCGGTCAAACCATCTCTAACCCCTGGGTGGTCGCGCGAATGCTGGAGCTGGTGCGGGCCGGCCAGCCTCTAGGCAAGGTCCTGGAGATCGGCACCGGCTGCGGCTATCAGGCCGCGCTGCTGTCGCGGCTGGCGCGCGAGGTCTTCTCGATCGAACGGCTCTCGCCCCTGCTGATGAGAGCACGCGTCAAGCTGCGCGAGCTGAACGTCAACAACGTGCGCCTGAAGCACGCCGACGGCGCCTTGGGGCTGAAGGATGCCGCTCCCTTCGACGGAATCATCATGGCGGCCGCCGCGCCCGCGGTGCCCGACGCGCTGCTCGAGCAGCTTGCCCCGGCCGGCCGGATGGTGTTGCCGGTGGGCACGCGCGAGCAGCACCTCGTGCTGATCGAGCGCAGCGCCCAAGGCTTCTCTCAGACTGCGCTGGATCCGGTGCGATTCGTTCCGCTCTTGCCCGGGGCGGCCCGCTGATGCGCACCCGTCCCCGCACTGGGAACGTGTCGCGGGGCCGGGCGAGGGCAGGCCTGGTCTTGCTGACGCTGCTGCCACTGGGCTGCGGCGGGCCGCGCGTTGGCGCCCCGGTCGAAGTGCGGTCGGTCCGCGATGAGCCGCCCGTGAGCACCACAGCCGGCCCCGGCGTGGGCGGGCGGGCAGCGCTGCCGAGCGAACCTCGCGAGCGGGGCGACTGGCGGCCCGAGTCCTACACGGTACGCAGGGGCGACACGCTCTACAGCATCGCCCTGGACCACGGACTGGACTACCGCGAGCTGGCGTCCTGGAACGAGCTCGCCGATCCGAACGTGATCCGGGTCGACCAGACGCTGCGGCTGCATGCCCCGCCAGGATGGCGGCCGCCGCCCGAACCGGCGCCCGCTCCGGAAGTTGTGTCCCAGGCTATGACGCCACCACCGGACGTCGAGGCGAGGGCGCTCACCCCGTCGCCCGACGTCGAGGCAAAGGCTCTCACCCCTGCGCCCGACATTCCGGCGCAACCGCTGGCGCCGCTCGTCGTCAAGAGCGGACCCAAAGCGGTCAAGCTGCCTTATTCGGAGGAGTCACTGGCGTTGCTGCGCGGGGAGCCAGTGAAGCCGGCGGTGGCGTCGCCCCCGCCCCGGGCCGACAGCAACGCCGTGGCCGCGGCGAAACCGGTGCCGGCAGCACCGGCAAAACCACCCACGCCTGCACCCGCCACTCCCGCCAGCAAGCCCGAGCCCGCCCCGAGTGCTTCAGGGCCGGTCTCCGACTCTGGCTGGATCTGGCCGACCAAAGGGCCCGTGCTGCATGCTTTCAATCAGGGATCCAACCCGAAGGGCGTGGCCATCGGCGGTGAGCTCGGGCAGGCGATCTTCGCAGGTGCGGCGGGCAAAGTGGTATACAGCGGCAGCGGGTTGCGCGGCTACGGCAAGTTGATCATCATCAAGCACAGCGACACGTACCTGAGCGTTTACGCCCACAACCGGGCGTTGCTGGTGAAGGAGGGGCAGCGGGTGGTCAGGGGGCAGAAGATCGCGGAGATGGGCGACTCGGATTCCCAGCGAGTGTCCCTGCACTTCGAGATCCGCCGCCTCGGCAAGCCGGTGGATCCGCTCCAGTATCTTCCGGGGGGAGGAGCGTGATGACGCGCGACATCGAAGCGGGCACGGCTGAGGAGGCGGACGAACCCCTTCCTGCGGAGGAGGAGGCGGCGGAAGAGGATTACGCCAGCGCAGACCTCCTGTCGGACGCGACGCAGATCTACTTCAACGAGATCGGGCACAGCGAGCTGCTCAGCGCCGAGCAGGAGCTGCATTTCGCCCGGCTGGCGCGTGCCGGCGACTTTTCCGCCCGCCAGAAGATGATCGAGCACAACCTGCGGCTGGTGGTCAACATCGCCAAGCACTACACCAACCGCGGGCTGGCGCTGCTGGACCTGATCGAGGAAGGCAACCTGGGGCTGATCCACGCCATTGAAAAATTCGATCCAGAGAGGGGGTTCCGCTTCTCGACCTACGCGACCTGGTGGATCCGTCAGAACATCGAGCGCGCGATCATGTACCAGTCGCGCACCATCCGCCTGCCGGTGCACGTAATCAAGGAGCTGAACACGGTGCTGCGCGCTCGCCGGCATCTGGAAACCCACTCGGATCGCGAGCCCACTGCGGGGGACGTCGCGCACCTGATCGAGTGCCGGCTGGAGGACGTGAGACGGCTGCTGGCGCTGAACGAGCGCATGGGCTCGCTCGATGCACCACTGGAGATCGACCCGCTGCTGTCGGTCGGCGAGTCGCTCGCCGACGAGAGCAGCCCGCCACCCGACGTGCAACTCGCACACCTGGAGATCGAGGAGCGGATGCGGGATTGGCTCGACCAGCTTTCCGACCGGCAGCGCAGCGTAATAGAGCGCCGCTATGGGCTCAACGGCTCGGAGATCCAGACCTTGGAGCAGCTGGCCAAGGACCTGAAGCTGACGCGGGAGCGCGTGCGCCAGATCCAGCTCGAGGCGCTCTCCAGCCTGCGGCGGATGCTGCGCAGGGACGGGCTGTCGAAGGACGTCCTGCTCTGACTGCTGCTGCAAGGACCGCAGAAGCGAAAAGGCGCAAAGGTGGCGCAAAAGGGATCGCCACGCAGAACCACCAACGAGTGAGAGGGGCAGCCCCCAAACCGAAGCACGTCTTGGCTTTGCGCAGCTCTTCGCGTCTTTGCGCCTTTGCGGTGATGGGTTAGCCTTAGATGCGGAACGCGCGCACCAGTCTGCACAGCGTTTGCAGCTCGGCCGTTTCAGCATGCCCGTAGCGCAGATCGACGTAGAGCTGGGTGATGGCGAGGACTTTGCCCGCAATCGCCGGCCGCTGTGCAACTACGCGCTGCGCAAAGTCGCGCGGGCCTTCGGATGCGGCCCGGATCAGCCCTCCTCTGGCGAGCTCGCGGCAGAATCGGCGATAGGCGCGCTGCACAGGGTCCGCCATCGCGCCTCGCAGCCGCCGCAGGATCAGAATTCCCAGAACCAGCAGCACGGCGCCGGCGGCCCCCATCAGCAGCAACACCAACGTCTGCCAGCTCGGTTTGCCCAGACCCAGGCGCTCCATCAGGTGCAACTGTCGGTCCGGCGTGTAGCCGAGCACCCACTGATTCCACGAGTTGGTGATGGCATCCAGGGTGAATCGCATCTGCTTGATGAAGCGGAAGTCGCCTCGCACCGCGAGCGGCAGCGGCTCACCCTGCGGTACTGCTGCCGCCAGGCCGACTTCGATGCGGGCCGGTGACACCGCCGCCGTGGGGTCGACGCGCAGCCAACCCTGTCCATCGAGCCACACCTCTGCCCACGCATGGGCCTCGGACTGGCGCACGATCAGGTAATCGGCCAGCGGGTTCATTTCCCCACCCTGATAGCCCGTCACGACGCGGGCCGGGATACCAGCCGCGCGCATGAGGAAAACGAACGCCGAAGCATAGTGCTCGCAGAATCCGCGGCGGGTGTCGAACAGGAATTCGTCCACGGGGTTGCGCCCAAGCTCGGGTGGAACCAGAGTGTAGAAGAACAGCTGAGTGCGGAACATGTTCAGCGCCCTGTTCACGACCTCAGCACTGCTCCCCGATTGCGCGCGCAGTTCGCGGCCCAGCTCTTCTGCGCGCGGATTGGATCCGCGCGGAAGCCGCAGGGCGCGGCGCAGCTGTGCGGGCGGCTCCTCGTGCTCGATCCGGTTGCCGAGCCGCGAGGTCATTTCGTAGCGCTGACGCACGCGCACAGGCCGCCGGCTGAGCAGCTGGTAATCCGAGGTCAGGGCCGCCTCGGGAGGAACCATGTCGGGAAGGTCTATCGCGAACAGCCAGCGCATGTGATGCGGCTCGAGCGTGACGGCGTACTGCACTGCCTCCGAGCGTTGGCTGCGGACGTGCTCCAGGCTAGGCGCCACGCTACCCATGGTCCATGTGCGTCCGTCGAAGTCCCACAGGACCGGACCGCGCCAGTACATGTCGGCCGTCTTCGGCGGCGGGGTGCGGAACTCCACGCGGAACGCCACCTCATCGGATAGGCCGAGGTTGGCGAGGTCGCCCGGAGTCATGTTGTCGCTCAGACCGGTCACGCCCGCCGACGTTGCCTGCGGCAAGCCAAACACCGGCCCTTGGATGCGAGGAAAGAACAGGAACAGCGCCAGCATCAGCGGGACGGCCTGAGCCATCAGCACGCCGGCAGTCCGGACGGCCTGCTCGGGCGCCACTCGGCGCCGCGGATCCTGGAGGCTCACCATGGTGGCGGTGAGCCAGGCCATCACGACCGCCATGAACACGGCCGTCGGGATGGTCTGGGAGTACAGGAAATTGGTGATGATCAGGAAGTAGCCGAGGCAGATGACCACGGTCGCATCGCGCAGCGTGCGCAGCTCCAGGCACTTCAGCGCCATCATCGATGCGAGCAGGGCCACTGACGCGTCCCGCCGCAGGAACGGAAGGTAGGTAGCGATCACACCCGCCGTGATCACAATCGCCAGGATGATGAGCAGCCAGCGCGGCGGCAGGCGCCGGTCGCGCCAAGCCAGCCACGCGCGCCAGCCCAGCAGCGCGGCCACCAGCACGCTCACCCACGTCGGCAGGCGCATGGCATGCGGCGCGGCGACCAGCACCAATCCGGCGATCAGAGCCAGGATGCTGCCTTTACGTAGCGGTTGCGGATCCATCACCCGAGAAAGAAGCTGCCTGCAGGCGGGTTACGGTGCACGGAACAGCGCGAGAGCAGTCAGGCAGCGCTCCCGATGAGCCGGCCCAACGTCGGGCGCAATGCGCACGCCCGGCACCTCCAACCCGAAGGCAACACCCAGTTGCGCCGCATCCAGCACCCAGCGGGTCAGCCTGGACAGGCGCGCCTCCAGCCGCATGTCTGCCGGCAAGGCCGACCAGGCCAGCCACAGCTCGCCGGCCTCCAGCCCGCTGAACTGCTTGGTCATGACGGGCTGGCCGCGGGCGACCGCCTTCCAGGCCACCTGGCGCAGCGAGTCGCCCGGTGCATAACGCCGCAGCCCGACGAAATCGTCCTGGCCGCGGCCCGATTGCACCCCCTCGCCCTCTCCGCCTTGTGGTTGCGGCAGCGGCACCACACCGGTCTCCGGCTTGGGGTAGACGAGGCAGCTCATCTCCAGCTCGATATAGGACCAGGCATGGAACAGCCCCAGCGGATACGTGCTGAACACCCGCAGCCTCGGCAACCGCATGCGGCCGCGCTGGTGCGCTGGGAGCCGGACGTCGCAGCGCGTTTGCCCGTGGGGTGCGGGATCGCACCAGGCGGGATTCGCTTCGGCTGGAATCGCGTCCACAGGGAGCAGGGCCACTGCCATGCGGGGCAGCGCGGTTGGGTTGTCGAGCAGCATGGGAAAAACCGCCTCCTCGCCGGCGAACACGGGATCCGCCCGACCGGGACGGAACTCCAGATGCGCGAGGTTGCGGAAGGTGTGCAGCATCGAGACGATGGCCATCCCCGCGAGCAGAAACGTGAGGATGTAGCCCAGGCCGAGGTTGTAGTTGATGCAGCCCATGAGCATCAGCAGCAAGGTCATCCCCAGCAGCAGGCCGCCGCTGGAAGGCAGGATGTAGATGCGCCCCTGGGTGAGGCGCACCGGCGGGGTGTCGGGGGTGCGCCGCCGCAACAACCAGTCGGCGATGTGGTCGCGCAGCGCGGTCATGTCCGGCCGTTGGTGCGCGCAGGGGCGCTAACAGGCTGTTGAAAAAGCCACCTCGCGAGCACCCGCGGGCTTTTTGCGGGGCGCAGGCGCGCAACAACTGCCTGATCGAGCGTAAGCAGACATTGGTTCGGCGGCAAGAATGCAGTATTGGCCTGGTTTGTCCGACATTGGGTCAGGGGATTGCGACCTGGCTGAGGAGACGGCGCACAGCGTCGTCGGCATCCGCTGTGCGCTGCCCGCCCGAGGGCTGCAGACGATGCGCGACGACGCTGGGCAGCACCGCCTGCACGTCCTCCGGAATGACGAAGTTGCGACCATCCAGCAGCGCCCAGGCTCTGGCCGCGTGCAGCACGTTCAGCCCGGCGCGGGGGCTCAAACCGCTAGCGAAGTCGGGCGATTGCCTGCTCTGGGCAAGGATAGCCTGCAGGTAATCGAGCAGCGCCGGCGCTACGTGCAGTGACCGCGCCGCCTGCTGCAGGGTGAGCAACTGGTCCGGTGTTAGACACGGCGGCAAGGAGGCGACCAGGTCGCGCCGATCGCTGCCCTCGAGCAGCCGGCGTTCGGCCTGCGCATCGGGATAGCCGAGCCGGATGCACATGAGAAAGCGGTCGAGCTGGGACTCGGGCAACGGGAAGGTGCCGACCTGGTGCGACGGGTTCTGCGTCGCCATGACGAAGAACGGTTGCGGCAAGGCGCGCGTCTCACCTTCGGTGGTGACCTGTCGCTCCTCCATTGCCTCGAGCAGCGCGCTTTGCGCCTTTGGCGTGGCCCGGTTGACCTCGTCGGCGAGAATCATCTGGGCGAAGATGGGGCCGGGATGGAACCGGAACCCGCCGTGCTGACTGTCGAATATCGACACGCCGATGATGTCGGCGGGCAGCAGGTCACTGGTGAACTGGATGCGCTGGAACTGCATCCCCAGGGAGCGCGCGATGGCATGGGCGAGAGTGGTCTTCCCTACACCGGGCAGATCTTCGATCAGCAGGTGGCCCCTGGCCAGCAGACAGGCCAGGGTCAGCCGGATCTGGCGTTCCTTGCCGAGGATGATCCCGGCAACCTGGTCCAGGGCCAGGTGCAAGGCCTGTGCGGCGCGTTCGAGCGTCGGGTCGGAGCCTGACGTCGCGGTGTCCGCCGGTTTGAAGCTGCGCAGTCCGCGCTCGGCCTTGAGTAGTCGCTCCGCGAGGCTGTCCCGGTGCATCTGCTCTGTATCCTCTGTACGTTGACTTGGCTGAACGCTTGCGCCCTGGCTCAGCAGAGCTGCTTGACGACGAGGCGCATGCGCGGGTCGTCGGGTGCGGTGCGGATGGCGAATCCGAGTGCGGTCATCAGCGCCAGCATCCGGTGGTTGGTCGCCAAAACCAGCCCTTCGATGCGCTGGAGCCCGCAGGCACGCACGGCTTCCAACAGCGCCTGCATGAGCAGCGTGCCCAGGCCCTTGCCCTGGAACGCATCCGCCACCACGATGGCGAACTCGCCTCGCTGCCTGTCCGGCCCACGCACGCAGCGCGCCACGCCGATCTGCACGGGTTCACTGGCTGCTTCCGCGTCACCCTGTGAACCGGTCAGGGCCACCAGCGCAATCTCGCGGTCGGGGTCCGGGTGGGTAAAGTGGTCCAGCATCTCCGGGCTGAGCTCACGCAGCGTGTTCATGAACCGGAGGTAGCGCGACTCGGGCGACAGCGCGCGGACGAAGGCCTGCTCACGCGCCGCGTCCCCGGGCCCGATCGGCCGGATGAGCACGGGCGTACCATCCCGAAGCAGTCCGCGGCGGGTGAATGCCGGTGCCGCGTGCGCAGCCCGGGAGGACAGAGCTGGAGCGTCGTCGCCCATTGGGCGCAGGGGTGGATGTGGGGATCGCCGGTGCCGAGTGAGCTTAGCATGTTCTTTCGGGCAGGCTGGTGAGACGAGGCCCGCGCGGTGCCCGCGGCCGGAGCAACCCAGCCCGAAATGCAGGAACCATGCCATTCTCCGGGAACCACCCCGCGCCGTTTACGCCGGTGCGGCGGCCGCTTACCATGCGGGCTTGTGATCGAGCGGACCTATGCACACAGCTCTGATTCGCCACCGAGATTGCCTGCTGCACGACATGGGGCAGCATCACCCCGAATGCCCGGACCGCCTCCATGCCGTCGAGGACCAGCTCATTGCATCCGGTCTCAGTGGCTACCTGATGGAGTGCGAGGCGCCCGTGGTTACCCGGGAGCAGCTTGCGCGCGTCCATGCGGTGGATTATCTCGATGCGCTCGAGGCCAGTGTTCCCGCCCGCGGGCTGGTGCATCTGGACCCCGACACCGCCATGAACCCGCACTCGCTCGATGCTGCGCGGCGTGCGGCCGGAGCTGTGGTGCATGCGACCGATGTGGTCCTGCGCGGAGAGGCACGCAACGCATTCTGCTGCGTGCGGCCCCCCGGACATCACGCCGAACGCAGCCGCGCCATGGGATTCTGCTTCTTCAACAACGTGGCGGTTGGCGCGGCCCACGCGCTGGAGCAGTATGGGCTGACGCGCGTAGTGGTGGCCGATTTCGATGTGCACCACGGTAACGGGACGGAGGATATTTTTCGCGACGACCCGCGCGTCCTGATGGTATCGACCTTTCAGCATCCGTTCTATCCCTACAGCGGCGTCGAGGGGCGTTCCGAACGCATGGTCAACATTCCGCTCCCGGCCTACACCAACGGGCAGGGCTTCCGCGAGGCGGTGCAGACCTGGTGGCTGCCTGCTCTGGAGCGGTTCCAGCCCGAGATGGTGTTCATCTCCGCCGGCTTCGACGCGCATCGCGAAGACGACATGGCTTCCCTCGGATTGGTCGAGGCGGACTACGCCTGGGTCACCGAGCAGCTCAAGAACGTGGCGGACCGCCATGCGCAGGGCCGCATTGTTTCCGTGCTGGAGGGCGGCTACGCTTTGAGCGCCCTCGGCCGCAGCGCGGTCGCGCACCTGCGCGTGCTCGCAGACCTGTAGGCGCCGTCGTATCAGCGAACCAGACAGGCCCGGAGACAGAGGGAGAACCGAGGCTTATCGACCCGGCACCGGCAGCGTGCCTGTGTACCGGGAAGGGGATCGACGTGTCTCCTGGGTCAACGACCTCTTCAGCCCCTCCGGAGCGCGAAGCCGATGGTCAGCACGGTCGGCGTCGCCGCCTTCGCTATCCGTCCTCGCGGCCCCGGTTGTCGCCCGGGCGGACGACCAGTGCCGCCGCCACGCGACGATCCTCGGCGACGAGGACGTTGTACGTGCGGCAGGCGGCTGCGGTGTCCATCACCTCCAGGCCGATGCCCGCATCGCGCAAAGGCTGGCTCAAGCGCGGGTGCGGAAACTGCAGGGCGTCGCCGGTGCCCAGGAGCAGGACCTCCACGGGGAGCGCCGCAAGCCGCACAAACACCTCTTCGGTGAGCGCATCCGTGCCGCTAATATCCCAGGCGAGCACCTGGTCGGCAGTCACCAGGATGCTGGATCGGTGCCGCACGCCGTTGATCACGACGTATCCTGGGCCGTAGCCGGTGAACAGGTTGCGACCGTCGGGGCGCGTGAGATGGAACTTCATGTCCGAGTTCTTCCGCCGCCAGGCGGGCACGATTTGCCGCCGGTCGGCCGGTCCGCTAACATTCTACCTTTTTCCATCAGGGATTTACCGACTCCATGGAGCAGTTCTCGCGCATCAAGCGCCTGCCGCCTTACGTCTTCAACATCACCGGCGAGCTCAAGGCAGCGGCTCGCAAGCGGGGGGAGGACGTGATCGACTTCGGCATGGGCAATCCGGACCAGCCCACGCCGCGCCATATCGTCGACAAGATGATCGAGACGGCGCAGCGCGGCGACACCCATCGCTACTCTGTGTCCAAGGGCATCCTGCGGCTGCGCAAGGCGATCTGCAACTGGTACCAGAGGCGCTACACGGTGGAGCTGGATCCGGAGCGTGAGGCCATCGTCACCATCGGCTCGAAGGAAGGCATCGCGCACCTGGCGCTCGCCACGCTGGACGCCGGCGACATCGTGCTCGTGCCCAACCCCAGCTACCCCATCCACATCTACGGGCCGGTGATCTCCGGGGCCGACATCCGCCACGTGCGCATGCTGCCGGGGGTCGATTTCTTCGATGAGCTGACTCAGGCGCTCAAGGACAGCTATCCCAAGCCCAAGATGCTGATCCTGAACTTCCCGAGCAACCCCACGACCCAGTGCGTGGAGCTGGAGTTCTTCGAACGGATCGTGGCGATTGCCCGGGAGTACGGCCTCTTCGTGGTGCACGACCTCGCCTACGCTGACATCGTGTTCGACGGCTACCGGGCGCCCTCGATCCTGCAGGTTCCGGGAGCCAAGGATGTGGCAGTGGAGTTCTTCACGCTGTCCAAGAGCTACAACATGGCGGGCTGGCGCGTGGGGTTCATGGTCGGCAACCGCGATCTCGTGGGGGCGCTCGCGCGCATCAAGAGCTACCACGACTACGGCACCTTCACGCCGATCCAGGTCGCCTCCATTCTCGCGCTGGAAGGACCGCAGGAG
Organism: Burkholderiales bacterium; assembly: GCA_036787045.1. Lineage (GTDB taxonomy): Bacteria > Pseudomonadota > Gammaproteobacteria > Burkholderiales > SHXO01 > SHXO01. Next base: position 33,378 of record DAIQQA010000024.1, read on the forward strand.
TGTGTCGAGCAGATCCGCCAGACCTATCAGCGGCGGCGCGATGTGTTGTGCGCCGGCTTGCATGCACTTGGCTGGGAGGTCGCGATCCCGAAGGCGTCGATGTACATCTGGGCGCCGATTCCTGAGACTTATGGCAGCCTCGGCTCGCTGGAGTTCGCCAAGAAGCTTCTGGCCGATGCCAAAGTTGCGGTGTCGCCGGGGATCGGCTTCGGCCAGTACGGCGACGACCACGTGCGCTTCTCGCTGATCGAGAATGAGGCCAGGACACGCCAGGCGCTGCGCGGGATCAAGGAGATGTTCCGCAAGGACGGCGTGAGCCAGGCGCCGGCGACGCGGCTCGTCTCCGCCCCGGTCTGACCCGCCAGCTCGCGCCATGGAGATCGTTCGCATCACCGACGACGAGTGCAGGGTGGTGGAGCCGGAGCTGCTCGCCGTGGCTGAGGCCGTGCATAGACAGCTTCGCCCCGACCTGCCGGCGGACTACCCGGGCCGGATGAAGCGCATCTTCGAGACGGGCGGCGAGATGTGCGTCGCCCTGATCGGGGACGCCGTGGTCGGCGTCGCGGTGTTCCGATCGTTCGAGAACACGCATGCGGGCAGGCGCTTCTACGTCGACGATCTGGTGACCGACGAGGCCTATCGCTCCAGCGGGGTGGGGCATGCACTTCTCGGTTTTCTGGAGCGGCTCGCGCGTGCCCGTGGCGGCGACAGCATCGACCTCGACTCGGGCACGCACCGCACGCGCGCCCACCGGTTCTACTTCCGCGAGGGCTACGTGATTCCCGCCTTCGTGTTCAGAAAGAAGCTCCCATGAGACCGATCCACGTCGGACTGCTGGGCATCGGCACCGTCGGTGGCGGAACCTTCCGGGTGCTGAATCGCAACCAGAGCGAGATCACGCGGCGTGCCGGGCGCGGCATCCAGATCACGGTCGTCGCAGACAAGGACCTGACGCGCGCGCGGTCCATTGTCGGGGATGCTGCGAGAGTGATCGACGACGCCTTTGCAGTGGTGCGCGATCCCGATATCGACATCGTCGTCGAGCTGATCGGTGGCTACACGGTGGCCAAGGACCTGATACTCGCCGCCATCGAGCACGGCAAGCACGTTGTGACGGCCAACAAGGCGCTGCTGGCCACGCACGGCAACGAGATCTTTGCCGCGGCCCGTCGCAAAGGGGTGATGGTGGCCTTCGAAGCCGCGGTGGCGGGCGGGATCCCCATCATCAAGGCTTTGCGGGAAGGGCTCACCGCCAACCGCATCGAGTGGATCGCCGGCATCATCAACGGCACCAGCAACTTCATCCTGTCGGAGATGCGCGAGAAGGGCGCGAGCTTCGACGAGGTGCTCAAGGACGCTCAGCGCCTGGGCTACGCTGAAGCCGATCCGACCTTGGACATCGAAGGCATCGACGCCGCGCACAAGCTCACCATCCTCTCGGCGATCAGCTTCGGCATCCCGATGCAGTTCAACCGCGCCTACACCGAGGGCATTTCGAAGCTGACGCGGCAGGACATCCGCTATGCGGAGGAGCTGGGCTATCGCATCAAGCTGCTGGGCATCACGCGGCGCACGCCAAAGGGTATCGAGCTGCGCGTGCATCCCACGCTGATTCCGGCGCGCCGGCTCATTGCCAGCGTCGAGGGCGTGATGAACGCCATCCTGGTGAAGGGCGATGCGGTAGGGCAGACCATGTACTACGGCGCAGGGGCGGGCTCGGAGCCCACGGCCTCGGCAGTGGTTGCTGACCTGGTCGACGTCACCCGGCTGCATACCGCCGACCCCGAGAACCGGGTGCCGCACCTCGCGTTCCAGCCCGATCAGCTGTCGGACACGCCGATCCTACCCATGGAGGAAGTGGAAACCGCCTACTACCTGCGGCTGCGTGTCTTGGACCGGCCGGGGGTGCTCGCGGATATCACGCGCATCCTTGCCGATCTGTCCATCTCCATCGATGCGATGCTGCAGAAGGAGCCTGGCGAAGGCGAGGAGCAGGTCGATATCATCATGCTCACCCATCGCACCATCGAGCGCAACGTGAACGCAGCGATCGTGCGGATCGAAGGGCTGCCTTCCAACCTGGGCGCCGTCACGCGGATCCGCCTGGAAGAGCTGGCGGCCTGATGCGCTACATCAGCACCCGGGGCGGCATGCCGCCCCAGCCGTTCTGCGCGATCCTGCTGGAAGGGCTGGCGCCCGACGGCGGGCTGGTGGTGCCCGAGCGTTATCCACAGGTCGCGCCGGACGAACTGACGCGCTGGCGAGAACTTCCCTATGCGGCGCTGGCCTTCGAGGTCATCCGTCGCTACACGGACGACATCCCAGCGGCAGACCTCAAGCCCCTGCTCGAGCGGACCTACACAGCCGCGACGTTCGGCACGCCGGAGGTCACGCCGGTCAAGACGCTGGAGCCCGGTTTGCATCTGCTGGCGTTGTCCAACGGTCCGACGCTGGCGTTCAAGGATCTGGCTATGCAGTTCCTTGGCCAAGTCTTCGAGTACGTCCTCGCCCGGACCGGGACCGAGCTCAACATACTGGGCGCCACGTCGGGAGACACCGGCTCCGCGGCCGAGTACGCCCTGCGCGGGAAGCGTCGCATGCGCGTGTTCATGCTCTCGCCCTACGGAAAGATGAGCCCGTTCCAGACCGCGCAGATGTACTCGCTGCAAGACCCGAACATTTTCAACATTGGCGTGCGCGGCGTGTTCGACGAATGCCAGGACATCGTCAAAGCCGTCAGCAACGACGCGGCCTTCAAGGCGCGCTATCGCATCGGCGCAGTCAACTCGATCAACTGGGGCCGCATCGTGGCCCAGGTGGTGTACTACTTCAAAGGCTATCTGGCAGTCACGCGCAAGGTGGGCGACCCGGTGTCCTTCGCGGTGCCCTCCGGCAACTTCGGCAACATCTTTGCCGGCTACATCGCCCGGCGAATGGGGCTGCCGATTCACAAGCTGATCCTCGCGACCAACGAGAACGACGTGCTCGATGAGTTCTTCCAAACCGGCCGTTACCGCGTGCGCACTGGCGCCGAGGTGCAGCAGACCTCCAGCCCGTCGATGGACATCTCCAAGGCCTCCAACTTCGAGCGCTATATCTTCGACCTGGTGGGGCGGGATCCCGCCAAGGTCGTCGAGCTGTGGCGCAAGGTGGATGTCGAAGGCGGCTTCGATCTGTCTGGGTCCGGGTTCGCCGAGAGCATCGCGGCGACCGGCTTCGTCTCGGGCTGTTCTGCGCACGCGGACCGGCTCGAGACGATCCGTCGCGTCTCCCGGGACTATGATGTCATCATCGACACGCACACCGCCGATGGCCTCAAAGTGGGATTGGACCATCGGGAGGCGGGCATCCCGCTGGTGTGCCTTGAGACGGCGCTGCCGGCGAAGTTCGCCGCCACCATACGCGAGGCACTCGGACGCGATCCCGAGGTCCCGGCCGGCTTCGAAAGCCTGGAACGCATGCCGCAGCGAGTCGAGATCATCGACCCGAGCGCCGAAGCGGTGAAGGCCTTCATCGCCCGCCACTGCCACGCCTGAGGAGCTGGGTTCGGATGGCACAAGGATTCGACGACGCGCGCAAATTCTGGGATGAGCGCTTCAGCGCCCCTGAATACATCTTCGGCACCGAGCCGAATGTGTTCCTGACCACCCAGGCCGGGTTGTTCACGGCCGGCCAACGGGTCCTGGAGATCGCCTGCGGAGAGGGCCGCAACAGCGTCTGGCTTGCTCGGCAGGGCTGCGACGTGCTGGGCATTGACATCTCCCCGTTGGCGCTCAAGAAGGCCCAGCGACTGGCCGAAAACCAGAATGTGCGCGCGCAGTTCCGGCAGGCCGACGTGCGCGAATGGGAGTGGAGCCCCGCGGCATTCGATGTCGTGGTCTGCATCTTCATCCAGTTCGCCGCGCCGGCCGAGCGCAGCCGACTGTTCGAGGGGTTCAAGGCCACGCTCAGGCCCGGCGGCGTGCTTGTCCTGCAGGGCTATACCCCCAGACAGGTGGAGTACAAGACTGGTGGTCCGCCCGACGCGGCGCACATGTACACCCGTGAGATGCTGGAGCAGGCTTTCGCGGAGCTGCAGATCCTGCATCTGCGGGAGCACGAGGACACACTGGCGGAGGGCACCAAGCATGTAGGCCGCTCCGCGCTGATCGACCTGGTGGCGCGCAAGCCGGACTGATCCGGTCGGCGCCCCGCGCCACCGTTCAGGAGATAGCCATGGACGGTGCGATGGGCGTCGTGACCTACGGCCTGGGCACGCTGCTGGGCCTCGTGCTCGTCGTCGTGCTGACGTTCTGGTTCATCCAGGATGTGACCCAGAAGAAGCACACCATCCTGCGCAACTTCCCGGTCATCGGCCGGCTGCGCTATCTGTTCGAGCGGCAAGGCGAGTACTTCCGTCAATACTTCTTCGCCAACGATCGCGAAGAGATGCCCTTCAACCGTGCGGTGCGCTCCTGGGTGTACCGCTTGGCCAAGGACGAGGGCGGGACCATCGGTTTCGGCTCCACCAACAACATGAGCGAGCCGGGCAACATCATCTTCGTCAACGCCGGCTTTCCCGTACTGGAAGAGGAACTCGTGCCTACGCCGCCGCTGACCATCGGCCAGGGGTTCTGCCGTGAACCCTTCACAGCCCGCTCGCTGGTCAACATCAGCGGGATGAGCTACGGCGCGATCTCCGCGCCGGCTGTGCGCGCGCTGTCGCGTGGGGCCAGGGAAGCAGGCTGCTGGATGGATACCGGCGAGGGCGGGCTCTCGCCCTACCACCGCGAGGGCGGCTGCGACGTCATCATGCAGATCGGCACCGCCAAGTACGGTGTGCGCGACGGTGCCGGGAATCTCAGCATGGACCGGATCAGGGAGATTGCGTCGCATGTGCGGGCCTTCGAGATCAAGCTCTCCCAGGGCGCCAAGCCCGGCAAGGGCGGGGTGCTGCCGGGCGCGAAGGTCACAGCGGAGATCGCCGGCATTCGCGGCATCCCGCCGCATCAGGACTCCATCAGTCCCAACCGCCACCGCGACATCGCCGATGCCGACCAGCTGCTCGACCAGATCGCCCGGCTGCGCGATGCGACCGGCAAGCCCGTGGGCGTGAAGACCGCTATCGGCGGATGGGAGTTCGTGCAGGAGCTGTGCGACGCCGTGCACCGCCGCGGCCTCGCGATGGCCCCGGACTTCCTGGTGATCGACGGCGGAGAAGGCGGCACCGGCGCGGCCCCGCAGGCCCTGATGGACCACATGGCGCTACCGATTGCCGAGGCCCTTCCCCGCGTGGTGGACGGGTTGATCGAGTGGGGGCTGCGCGACCGGATCAGGGTGGTGGCTTCGGGAAAGCTGGTCACCTCGGCCAAGGTGGCGTGGGCGCTCTGTGCCGGGGCGGATTTCATCAACACTGCGCGTGGTTTCATGTTCGCCCTCGGCTGCATCCAGGCGCTGCGCTGTCATACCAATACCTGCCCGACGGGAATCACCACCCACAACCGGCGCCTGCAGCGTGGCCTGGTGGTTGAGGAGAAGTACCTGCGCGTGGCGAACTACGTGCGCAACATGAACAAGGAGATCGACATGATCGCGCACTCCTGTGGACTGAAGCATGCGCGCGAGCTCCGCCGCGAGCATGTGCGCATCGTTCGCAGTGCCTACGAGAGCGTGGCGCTCAACACGCTGTGTCCCTATCCGGAGCCACGCCGGGCTGGCGAGCTGAGAGCCGGGGATCGCTTTCCGAGCCGTGGCAGCGCGGCGTCCAGGCGAAAGCCCAAGTCTCGCGCCTTTCTCACCAATCCGGGCTAGTCAACTGGTCGCTTGACGGTGACCGCGCCGCGGATCTGACCCGGCGTGTAGCCACGCGCCCTGTCATGCGGATAGTCGCTGTCCAGCATCTGCTTAACGGCGGGGGCGAGCGTGTCCTCGGTACCATGGCAGGTCAGGCAGAGTGGCTGCACCGGGATCGCCTTCATGTAGCGGAAGTAGCGGCCCTGCGGCTCCGATACGGTTTCCCAGTGCTCCAGGCTCTGCGGGTCCTCGCCCGCGGCGCGCCGATCGAAGCCGGCCAGCACCTTCTGTTCCCAGGCATCCGGGGTGCCGAGCAAGGGATTGCGGGTCTTCAGGCTGACGCGGGCAATGCGCGCGCCCGACTGCCGCGACAGGTTGCCCGCGATCTGGGGCGCCATGTCCCGGCACACCCGGATGGCGCTCTCGGGACCGCCACGCGTCAGCTCTTTCTTCAGCTCCGCGCTCAGCTGCTGGACCAGCTCCGCCGATGCGGCACGGCTGGCTGCGAGCAGGTCCTCGGTACTCTGGGCGCCAGCCGGCGTCGCCAGCCAGCCAACAGCGAAAATGACTGCGGAAATGCTTCTCATCGTGTGCCTGCTCCGATTTGCTAGTGTGGCCGGGACTTCGCGATCACCTCTCCGCCGTCTGGCTGTCGCGGATCAGCCTCATTGGCGCAGCAGCGCTTGGGACTGTGCCAGCCTGCGCGCTTTGGCGCAACGGGCAAGCCATTGAAATCGGCTGGCAAGGCCGCATCTGCCCCGACAGATCCGAGACCGGGGGGAGCACTATGCGCTTCGACAAGTTCACCACCAAGTTCCAGCAGGCCTTCGCCGACGCCCAGAGCCTGGCCATCGGGAAGGACAACCCGTACATCGAGCCGGTCCACCTGCTGCTGGCCCTGATGGACCAGCAGGACGGCGGCACCAGCGCGCTGCTTGCCAAGGCTGGCGTCAATGTGCAGCCGCTGCGCGAGGCGCTGAAGGCTGCCCTCGACCGGCTCCCCAAGGTCGAAGGTCACGGGGGCGAGGTGAACCTCTCCCGGGAACTGTCGAATCTTCTGAACCTTACCGACAAGGAAGCGCAGAAGCGTGGCGACCAGTTCATCGCTTCCGAGCTGTTCCTGCTTGCCCTACTCGAGGACAAGGGCGAGGCCGGTCGTCTGTTCAAGCAGCATGGTGCATCCAAGCCGCACATGGAGCGGGCAATCGAATCGATCCGCGGCGGCCAGAACGTCGGCAGCCAGGAGGCCGAAGGCCAGCGCGAGGCCCTGGCCAAGTACACACTCGATCTGACCGAGCGTGCCCGGCAGGGTAAGCTGGACCCGGTCATCGGCCGCGACGACGAGATCCGCCGCACGATCCAGATCCTGCAGCGGCGTACGAAGAACAACCCTGTGCTGATCGGCGAGCCAGGAGTTGGCAAGACCGCCATCGTCGAGGGACTGGCGCAGCGGATCGTCAACGGTGAGGTTCCCGAGACGCTCAAGGACAAGCGCGTACTGGTCCTGGACATGGCTGCACTGCTCGCCGGCGCCAAGTACCGGGGTGAGTTCGAGGAGCGGCTCAAGGCCGTCCTGAAGGATATCGCCCAGGACGAAGGGCGCACCATCGTGTTCATCGACGAGATCCACACGATGGTCGGCGCCGGCAAAGCCGAAGGGGCGATCGATGCAGGCAACATGCTCAAGCCGGCGCTCGCCCGCGGGGAGCTGCACTGCATCGGCGCAACGACGCTCGATGAGTATCGCAAGTACATCGAGAAGGATGCGGCACTGGAGCGGCGCTTCCAGAAGGTCCTCGTCGACGAGCCCTCGGTCGAGGACACGATTGCCATCCTGCGCGGGTTGCAGGAGAAGTACGAGGTGCACCACGGCGTCGAGATTACCGACCCTGCGATCGTGGCGGCGGCCGAGCTGTCGCATCGCTATATCACCGACCGTTTCCTTCCCGACAAGGCCATCGACCTGATCGACGAGGCCGCCGCGCGCATCAAGATGGAGATCGACTCCAAGCCGGAGGAGATGGACAAGCTCGAGCGGCGGATGATCCAGCTCAAGATCGAGCGCGAGGCGGTGAAAAAGGAGAAGGACGAAGCGTCGCGCAAGCGCCTGACTCTCATCGAGGAGGAGATCGCCAAGCTGGAGCGCGAGTACGCCGACCTCGAGGAGATCTGGAAGGCGGAGAAGGCCCAGGTGCAAGGCTCCCAGCACATCAAGGAGGAGCTCGAGCGTCTCAAGCTCGAGATGGAAGCGGCCAAGCGTAAGGGCGATTGGCAGCAGGTGTCGGAGCTGCAATACGGGCGCATCCCACAGCTGGAGGCACAGCTGAAGAAAGCCGAGACCTCGGGCGCGCAGCCGCAGAAGCACACCCTGCTGCGTACCCAGGTCGGCGCGGAAGAGATCGCTGAAGTGGTCTCGCGGGCCACCGGGATTCCGGTCTCGAAGATGATGCAGGGCGAGCGCGAGAAGCTACTGCAGATGGAGCAGAAGCTGCACCAGCGGGTCGTCGGCCAGGACGAGGCCGTGCGCCTCGTGTCGGACGCCATCCGCCGGTCCCGTGCCGGTCTGTCGGACCCGAATCGTCCCTACGGCTCGTTCCTGTTCCTGGGGCCGACGGGCGTGGGCAAGACGGAGCTGTGCAAGGCGCTCGCCGCCTTCCTGTTCGATTCCGAGGAGCACCTGATCCGGATCGACATGTCCGAGTTCATGGAGAAGCACTCGGTCGCCCGCCTGATCGGTGCGCCACCGGGATACGTCGGCTACGAGGAGGGTGGCTATCTGACCGAAGCCATCCGCCGCAAGCCCTACTCGGTGATCCTGCTCGACGAGGTGGAGAAGGCTCACACCGACGTGTTCAACGTCCTGCTCCAGGTGCTGGACGACGGTCGCATGACAGACGGCCAGGGCCGCACGGTGGACTTCAAGAACACGGTCATCGTCATGACCTCCAACCTGGGCTCGCAGATGATCCAGCAGATGGCCGGCGACGATTATCAGGTCATCAAGCTGGCCGTGATGGCCGAGGTCAAGACGTATTTCCGGCCGGAGTTCATCAACCGGATCGACGAGGTGGTCGTGTTCCACGCCTTGGACGAGAAGCACATCAAGTCCATCGCCAGAATCCAGCTTGCCCACCTGGAGAAGCGGTTGGCCGCGTTGGATCTGAAGCTCGAGGTGAGCGATGCGGTTCTGAGCGAGCTGGCCAGCGTCGGCTTCGACCCGGTGTACGGTGCACGGCCCCTGAAACGGGCAATCCAGTCGAACATCGAGAACCCGCTCGCCAAGGAGATCCTGGAAGGGCGCTTCGCGCCCAAAGATTCAGTACTGGTGGAGCTGAAGGATGGGCGCGTGGTGTTTACCCGGCGCCCGGCCGAGGAAGCCAAGGCGGCTTAACGCGGAGGGCGGATGCCCGATGCCCGTCGGAGCCTGGCGCCAGTATGAGAAATGCGGGCTAGCGGGGGCTAGCGGCCGAGCCCCTCGGCCCAAGCCATGGCGTCGAGCTGGGCCCGATTGACGGCATCTGCTTCCAAGCCCAGGCTCAGCGTGAGATCGTCCGCGCGCGCGGCGTTGCCGGGCCCCTCCAGGCGCTCGAGGAGCTCGACCAACTCGAGTATCGGGCCAAACGGCCCGGCGTGGTGATACAGCGCGTCCGTCACGGACTCGGGCAGCGCCACCTGCTCGGTGATCTTTTCCAGCGGCAGGGCCAGGATCACATGCAGCAATGAGAAGGCGCCGGCGAGGAAAAGATTGTCGCGCTCCTGGGCGTCGAACAGCGCATGCCCGAGCAGCTCGGCGAGACGGCCGCGCGTCACCGCTGTCGTGACCAGCGCGGCGCATCCCTGTTGGCGCGCCGCTGTCACCAGCAGCAGGGCGAGCCATTTGTACAGGTTCTGGTAGCCAAGCACCGCCACCGCGTGCTTGAACGACTGGATCTCGCATGACAGCCCGAAGCCCACACTGTTGATGTAGCGCAACAGCTTGAAGGAGAGCGCGGCGTCGCGCTTGAGCGCCTCCTCGATCTTCGTCACCGGTGCATCGTCCTGGGTTAGCTTCATCAGCCCGACGATGGTGTTGTAGGTGGGGCTCGCTGTCTGCGCATCGGAGCCCGAACCTTCGAGGAAGAAGTAGCCCTGAAACAGGTCGCAGCCAGCCTGAACGGCGGCGTCGAAGGCGCTGCGTGTGTGAATGCCGTTGGCGATCTGCTTGCCCGGATGCCGCCGCAGGCTGCTGGCGAGCTTGTTCAGCGAACCGTAGCTTTGGCCCGCGTCCAGGCGCAGGTACCCGGCGAGGTCCAACAGGTCGGGGGGCGGCCGGGAACCCGGCGAGCAGTCTACACAAAGCCCGAATCCGGCCGCCCTCCATCTGCGCGCGAGCCCGACTGAGTCCTCCAAGGCGTCCTCGGCACGCAGCGACACGACGAAGCGACCAGCCGAGCCACCCTCGGCGCGCTCCACCTCGACCTGCGTACACTCTGCCAGTGCGAAGCGGTGGGGCATGCGCGCGAAGAACCCGTCTTCCCTGTTTGCGCCGACGACCAGCGCGGCCATCCCGCCGGTCGGTGCATGCTCGCCATGGTTGGAGATCAACGCCAGGTCGTAGCCCACCGGCTCCTGGACACGGGTGACGATGGGCTGCCGGCGCAGCAGGACTGTGTCGTTCATCGGCTTGGAAGGTGCGGGGCCCACGGACCAGGGTGGATCGACCACGTGGTTCAGCACGTGCAGATCGCCCCGAGCACGGGGTCCGCTGCTTGGAGCGTCGGGGGAGCGGGTCTACCTGCCCAGTCAGCGCAGTATTTCGGCAGCGGCAGGGCAAACATTAATCCGCTCCGGGAAACGGACGGTTCGCCATGCAATCGGATACGGAAACAGCCAGTTCGCGCCGCTCTTTGCGGCCGGAGTGGCAGCCCCGGCATGCCGGCTGGATTACCCAGAGAGGTTTGGCCCATAATCGCCCTGCGCACACGTCCGCCGGCAGGCAAGCGTCTCCTACCTACGACAGCTTAATGACCTACGAGACCATCACAGATCAAGGCCTGATCGAACCGATTGCCAGGCTCTACGGGCAGCCGTTTGCCGAGATCCCCCCGGACCTGTTCATCCCTCCGGATGCGCTGCGGGTGATCCTGGAGGCCTTCGAAGGGCCGCTGGATCTGCTGCTGTACCTGATCCGTAAGCACAACCTGGACGTGCTCGACATCCCGATGGCCCAGCTTACGGCCCAGTACATGGGCTATGTCGAGATGATGCGGGCGCATCAGCTCGAGCTGGCGGCCGAGTATCTCCTGATGGCGGCGCTGCTGATCGAGATCAAGTCGCGCATGCTGCTCCCGCGCCCAGCTAAGGTGGAAGCGGAAGAGCTCGACCCGCGCGCCGCGCTTGTGCGCCGGCTGCTCGAATACGAGCAGATGAAGAAGGCTTCCCGCAAGCTCGACGAGATGCCGCAGGTCGGGCGCGACTACTCCCTGGTCAGTGTGTGGATCGACAAAGTGGTGGTGGAGCGGCTGCCCGAGGTGAATCCTGAGGATCTCCGCAACGCGTGGCTGGCGCTCGTCGCGCGTGCCAAAGCAGCCCGCCACCACCGGGTTACCCGCGAGCAGCTGTCGGTCCGGGAGCGAATGAGCACGGTGCTGCGCCGGCTGCAGGGTTCCGGTTTCATGGAGTTCAGTCAGCTGTTCAACCCACTCCGAGGCATCGCGGACCTGGTTGTAACGTTCCTCGCCCTGCTGGAACTGGCCCGCGAGAGCCTGGTGCAGATTACCCAGCAGGGCAGCTTTGCCCCGATTTACGTGCGACTCAATACAGGAACCGTGGATGGATGATCTGGAGCAGGCCAAGACGATACTGGAAACCACACTGCTGACGGCTCAGGAACCGCTCCCGGTGGCGGAACTGTGCAAGGTGTTCGACGGTGAGATCGGTGCGGATACGGTTCGGCGGCTGTTGGAGGACCTGCGCGCCAGCTGGCAAGGAAAAGGCGTCGAGCTGGTCAGCGTGTCCAGCGGATGGCGCTTCCAGGCCAAACCGGAGTTCCAGCGTTACCTGGATCGTCTCAACCCGCAAAAGCCACCCAAGTATTCGCGGGCGGTGCTCGAAACGCTCGCAATCATTGCCTACCGGCAGCCCGTCACGCGCGGGGACATCGAAGATATCCGCGGCGTATCGGTTTCGCCCGGCGTGCTCAAGGCGCTCGAAGGCAGAGGCTGGATAGACGTGGTCGGGCACCGGGAGGTCCCCGGGCGGCCGGCGCTCTATTCCACGACCCGGGCGTTTCTCGATGACCTCGGGCTGCGCTCTCTGGACGAGCTTCCGTCACTGGACGATCTGGGCAGCCTCGTCGAGGCGGCAGAGCAGCCGTCGCTGGACATCGTCACGAGCGAAGCGGGCCAAGAGCTGCGTGTGGGCAGCGCCGCCGCGAGTCCGGGTGAGGAAGGCCAGGCGGAAGGCTTGCATACGCAGGAATCGAGTCCGGTAATCGGTTGATGTACTGATCCTTCCCACCTCGTGCGCTCGATCCTGGTCGTCAATCCAAAGGGCGGTGCCGGCAAGACCACTGTGGCCACCAACCTGGCCGGTGCATTGGCGGGCGCGCAGCGCGAGGTCCTGCTCTGGGATCTCGACCGGCAACAGTCCGCCCTGACCTGGCTCGCGATGCGACCCGCCCATCTGCCGCGGATCGTGCGCCTGGACCGCCGCGAGGACGAACCCGGACGGATCCAGTCCAAGCCCCACTGGCTGGTCATCGATTCGCCGGCTGGCCTGCACGGCAAGAGCCTCTCGCATGCCCTGAAGCACGCGGAGAAGGTGCTGGTTCCCGTGCAGCCGTCGGTTTTCGATATGGCAGCCACCAGCGCCTTCCTGCAGATCCTCATGGAGGAGAAGGTAGTGCGCAGGAGCAAGGCGTTCGTTGGCGTGCTGGGCGTCCGGGTAGATCCCAGAACCAAGGCGGCTGCGACCTTGGAGGCATTTCTCGGCCAGTTCGACCTGCCGGTGCTGACCTATCTGCGGGACAGCCAGCTCTACGCGAACGCGGCATTCAACGGATTGACCATCTTCGATCTTGCCCCGTCCTTGGCGGCGCGGGAGCAGGAGCACTGGCAGCCTGTCCTGGAGTGGGTGCGTCGGGACGCAGGCGGATAGGGCGCTCCCGCCCAAAGTTGACGATTCCCCCCTCGACTTGCTAACATTCCGCTCTTGCAGCTTCGGGCGCGGGGTGGAGCAGTCTGGCAGCTCGTCGGGCTCATAACCCGAAGGT
>DAIQQA010000096.1:0-3109 GCA_036787045.1 Burkholderiales bacterium
CTAGGAACAGCAATGGAACAGCTCAGACTCGGCTTCCCGCCCCGGGATGCTGTCAACCCCCTCTCCCGCTTCGTGCTCGGAGTAGTGACCGTGCTGCTCGGCATCGCCGCGGCGGCGCTCGTCCTCTTCGTCGCCCTGCCGCTGGCCGGAATCATCGTCTCGGCCGCAGTCGGCGGCATGATCCTGGCGCTGGCGGGCCTGGTGATGATGATCCCCTTTATTCTCGTGGCGGGCACCATCCTCGCCTTCATGGCCCGCAGCAACGCCCGCAGGCTCGGGCTCTTCCGGGCCACGCGCTCGTACTGGCGGTGAGTGCCGGCCTCGCCGGGCGTTGGCCGATTCTCGGGTATTCTGCTGGCTGCCGGCGCCGGCAGCCGCTTTGGCGGGCGTAAGCTTCTCCATTTGCTGCCAGACGGCACGCCGATCGGCGTTGCGGCCCTGCGCAACCTCATCCAGGCAGTACCCCGGGTAATCGTGGTGGTGCGCGCCGGCGATCGTGAGCTCGCCAGCTGCCTCGCCCGCGAGGGCGTGCGTATCCTGGAATGCGCGGATGCCGCCGACGGAATGGGCCACAGCCTCGCCGCAGCAGTGCGCGCCGAAGCCGATGCGGCCGGTTGGATCGTCGCGCTGGGGGACATGCCGCGTGTCTCGGTTCGCACCATCGAATCCGTGATCGCAGCGCTGGACGCTGGCGCGCGCATCGCGGTACCGGTCTATCAGGGCGAACGGGGTCATCCGGTCGGGTTCGCTGCGAGCTGCCGCGAAGAGCTACTGGCGCTGCGCGGCGATGCGGGTGCACGCAACGTACTGCAGCGTTATGCGGACGAAGTGGTGCGTGTGGAGGTCGATGATCCCGGCATCCTGCAGGATGTGGATACCGCGCGGGATCTCGACGCGCTAGGGCCTACCCTCTAGGGTTTAAGCGTCATCCCCTTCACCGAGCCGGTGATGCGGAAGCTTCCCTTCACGGTGCTGGCACTGGACCGCAGCTCGACATAGGCGCGCCCGTTGACGTCCTGGGACGGCGCCACGTCAAGCTGCCCGGTCGCGGTCAACAGGCCAGCCTTCAGCCGCACGCTGCTGTACTGATAGCGTTTGCCGGCGGCGTTGAAGTTGCCGGACAGCTCGTCGAACTTCGTCTTGCCACCGGCGGTCTCGCGCGTCGGAGCCTGCAGCGCACGCACGAAATCCAGTCCTGACAAGCTGCCCTTGCGCACCACGAACGAGGCGTCCACTTCTGGCGCGTCGAACAGGGTGTCGAGCGAGCCCGCCCGCATCGCGTAGCGTCCCTTGGCCTCCATCGTCCCCTCCGAGGGAATGTCCACGCGCAGCGCCCGCATGCTCGGGTCCAGATCCAGCCGCGAGATCTCGAACTCGCCCGCTACACTCCAGCCGGCGCTCCAGCTCACGTTGGCCGTGCCTTTGCCCTGCCCCCCATAGAGGCTGTACTCCACCTCTGTGAAGCGCAGCTGGCTGCCGGCGAGCGCGCCCCTGGCGCTGAAGTCGGCCAGCTCGACACTCGGGCCGATCGGCAACGCGAAGTTGCGTCCGCGCGCCACCACTTCGACATTCTGTTCCTGGGGCGTGATCTCCACCTGCAGATGCCCGTCGTTGGTTTCCAGGGTCACGGCCTTCACCTCCCGGTCCGGCGTGAGCTGGATGTCCGCATCGAAGCTGGGCAGCTGGGTGTTGGGCACATCGAGCTTGGCGGACTTGAGCTGGATGCGCTCGATGCTGAGATCGGCCGCTGCAGGCGACTGCTGCTTCAGCCAGCCGGGTGCGCGTCCGAGCGCTTCCTGGGACACGGTGACGCCCTCGAGCACCAGCTTGCTGATCTCCTTGCGATCGCCGAACAGGCCGCCGATGCCCATGTGGGCAATGAGCTTGTCGACCTTTACGTCCTGGGCGTTGCCGACGACCACGTTGCCCAGGCGCACGTGGAAGCTGGGGAACAGCGAAGCGTGCACGTCGCCCATCCGCACCGGCTCGCCGATCGCATCCGTGGCGAGCTTCTCAATGTTGGGTGCGTAGGCCGACAGCGGTGCGAACTCGACCACGGCGACGGCCAGGACGATCAAGCCGACGACCAGCGAGGCGGCGATCTTGACCGGCCCGAACCCACCCTTGCGCTGGTCGCGGGCGATGCGGTCGATCTCCGCCTTGCGGCGGTCGCGCTCCTGCTGCTCCTGACGCCGGCGCGCCAGCTCCTCTTCGCGCGCCCGCTGCTCAGCCTCGCGCCGCTCGCGCTCGCGTTTCTTCCGCTCCTCTTCAGCCTGCTTCTTCCGCCCTTCCTGCTCTTTGGCGCGGCGCTCCTTCTCCTCCTCCGCCCGCCGTCCCGCATCCTCGCGCGCGCGCTGCTCGGCATCCCTGCGCGCCTGCTCCGCCGCGATTGCGAGCTCGCGGCCCTCGCGGTCGGCTTTCTCGCGCGCCTCGCGCTCAGCCTTGTCAACCGCGGCACGCGCCTCTTCCTCCATGCGGAAGCGGCGTTCCTGCTCCTCGAGCGCCTTGCGGATGGCCTCCTCCTTGGCCATGAACTCCTTTTCCACTTCGACCTCGGCGCGCTTCAGCGCATCCAGATCGGTCTCGAGGCTTGTGGGCACGGCGGCCGCCGGGCTCGAGGTCAGGTCCAGGGATGGGAATGCCGGCGCGGCGCTCGCCTCCGCCTCCCGGCGGCGGCGCTCTGCATCCTCGCGCTGGCGACGCTCCTCTTCCTCCCGGCGCTGCCGTTCACCCTGCTCCCGGCGCCGGCGCTCCTCCTCCTCGCGACGCTGCTGCTCCTGCTCTTCCCTGCGACGGCGCTCCTCGTCCTCGCGCCGGCGTTCTTCCTCCCTGCGGCGCCGATCGTCTTCCTCGCGACGGCGCTCCTCTTCAGCGCGACGCTCGCGCTCTTCCTCCTCTTCGCGGCGCCGCCGTTCCTCTTCCTCGTCGCTGTCGATCCCTCCGGCGAGGCGGCGCTCCAGCGCCTCCTGTTCGCGTCGGTGCTTCTCCTCGAGCTCGCGCTTGAGCCGCTCCGCCTCTTCCTTGCGGCGGCGCTCTTCCTCTTCCTTGCGCTTGCGCTCCTCTTCCTCGCGCTTGCGCTCCTCTTCCTCGCGGCGGCGGCGCTCTTCCT
>DAIQQA010000096.1:3209-19349 GCA_036787045.1 Burkholderiales bacterium
CGCGGCGCTTGCGCTCTTCCTCTTCCTTGCGCTTGCGCTCCTCTTCCTCGCGGCGCTTGCGCTCTTCCTCTTCCTTGCGCTTGCGCTCCTCTTCCTCGCGGCGGCGGCGCTCTTCCTCCTCGCGGGCCTTGCGCTCCGCTTCTTCCTTGGCCTTCTTCTCCGCTTCCACCCTTGCTCGGGCCTCGGCCTGGATGCGCACGCGCCGCTCGGCTTCCTCCTTGGCCCGCTTCTCGGCCTCGGCGCGCTCCTGGACGATCTTGCGCTCGGTGGCCTCCTTGATCTCGCGAGCGCGGCGCTCGGCTTCCTGCTTCGCCAGCTTCTCCGCCTCGGCCTTGCTGCGCATGTCCTCCACCATGCGCTCCTGCCGCATGTGCTCCTCGCGCGCGCGCCGCTCTGCCTCCTCCCGCACCTTGCGGGCGGCTTCCTCGGCGCGGGCCTTGCGCTCGGCTTCCTCGCGTGCGCGCTGTTCGGCCTCGATGCGCGCCTTGGTCGCGGCGGCCTCGGAAGCCTTGCGCTCGGCCTCTTCCCGCGCGCGCTGCTCCGTCACGGCACTCTGGTAGAAGCCCGGCTTGACCGGCTGCACAGGACCAAGGATGGTGGTGAAGTCCAGATCGTCGGCATAGGAGGCAGACGGCGGAACAGTGGAGCCGCCAAGTTCGCTTGCCGGATTGCTGAACTCCTTGACGTAGCCGGAGTCGCTCAGAACCGTGAGGACCTTGCGCAGCTCGATCTCGGACACCTTGGCCTTCTCCGCCAGGTCGGCAAAGTTGGTCTTGCCGTCGACCAGGTTGAGTACCCGGTACTGATCCTTGGAGAGGCGGTTTGCCTTGTTCTTGATCTCGAGCAGTCCCTTGCCTGTCTTCGAGAATACGGCCGTCCGGTTCATTGCCTGATGTCTTCGGCTAAAGTCGAGCCCAGAATGGAAAACACGCGCGAGACGCGACGATCGACAGCTCCTCGACCGTCGCAAAGGGGCGACGGCGCCGCCTCCCCCAGCGAGCGCCCGAAAGCGACTCCACTATAGGCAGAGCAGATGGGCTTTCGCGATTCCGGCCTGCCACTGCCCATCCCATCCGCGCCGTAATCCCCGATCGGGAAGCGACGACGCCGACGACGGCCGGGGAGCGACGCCGGCCCACGCAACGCGTCCCGGGCCCGCACGCAAGAATGATGCCGCCGCGACCAGGCACCCATGCACGCGGCCAAGCCGGTTTAGCAGACGAACCCGGATCGCCTGCGGCGCCCGGCTTAGATCGCCTTGACGATCTCCTCGACCACCTTCTTGGCGTCACCGAAGACCATCATGGTCTTGTCCATGTAGAACAGGGGATTGTCCAGCCCGGCGTACCCGGAGGCCATGGAACGCTTGTTCACCAGGACGGTCCGCGCCTTGTGCGCCTGGAGGATGGGCATCCCGTAAATCGGGCTGCCCGGCTGCTCGGCCAGGGGATTGACTACGTCGTTCGCGCCCAGGACGAGCACGACGTCGGTGTTGCCGAGCTCGCTGTTGATGTCCTCCATCTCGAAGACCTGGTCGTACGGCACCTCGGCCTCGGCCAGCAGGACATTCATGTGACCGGGCATGCGTCCTGCCACCGGGTGGATCGCGTAACGCACGTTCACGCCCTTTTCGATCAGCTTTTCGGCCATCTCCTTCACCGCGTGCTGCGCGCGCGCGACGGCCAGCCCGTACCCGGGCACGATGATCACCGACTCGGCGTTGGACATGAGGAAAGCCGCATCCTCCGCGCTGCCGGAGCGCACCGTCTTTTGTTCGCCGCCGGCGGCTGCCGCGCCTTCAGCCGCCCCGAACCCGCCCAGGATCACGCTGAAGAAGGAGCGGTTCATGGCCCGGCACATGATGTACGACAGGATCGCGCCCGAGGACCCGACCAGGCTGCCCGCGATGATCAGCATGTTGTTGTTGAGGGAGAAGCCGATGCCGGCAGCCGCCCAGCCCGAGTACGAGTTGAGCATGGAGATCACGACCGGCATGTCTGCCCCGCCGATCGGAATGATGATCAGCACACCCAGCACGAAGGCGATGGCGGCCATGACCAGGAACGGCAGCCATTGCCCGTCCGGCCCGGCAAAAAAGAACCCCAGGCCGAAGCCGATCATGACGATGGCAAGCACGAGGTTGAGCAGGTGCTGGCCCTTGAACACCACGGGCGCGCTCGAGAACAGCCGGAAATGCTTGCCCAGGCCGGCGAGCTTGCCGAACGCGATGATGGACCCGGAGAAGGTGATGGCGCCGACGAACGTGCCGATGAACAGCTCCAGCCGGTTGCCCCTGGGCATGGGATCGGGAATGTTGAAGGCGGGCGGGTTGTTGACGACCGCAACTGCGATGAGCACCGCCGCCATGCCGACGAGCGAGTGCATGGCTGCGACGAGCTCGGGCATCTGTGTCATCTGGACGCGGCGCGCGACCACCGCGCCGATGGCGCCGCCGATCACGATACCACCGACGATCAGCCAGATGCTCTTGGCAAGCGCCAGTGTGGTCAGCACGGCGATGACCATGCCGACGATGCCGAACAGGTTGCCGCGGCGGGCCGTCTCGGGGTGGGACAGCCCTTTCAGGGCCAGGATGAACAGCACCGAGGCGACCAGGTAGGCGAGGGCGACTTGGCTGGCAGTCATCAGAGCTCCTTCGCAACGTGCGGGCTGGACGGTGAACAGGGAAACGCCGGGGTGCGCAGACGCCGCGTCCACGCCCGTCCGGAGTTCACGCCTCCCGCCTTACGCCTCACGCTTCCCCTCCTTGCGTTCTTTCTTCTTGAACATCTCCAGCATGCGCTGGGTGACGAGGAAGCCGCCGAACACGTTCACGGCCGCCAGACCGACCGCCACCGCGCCCATCAGCGTGCCGAAGTCGAGCGTCTCCGCGCCCGCGGCGAGAAGCGCGCCGACGATGATCACCGAGGAGATGGCATTGGTCACCGACATGAGCGGCGTGTGCAGCGCGGGCGTGACGTTCCAGATCACGTGATAGCCGACGAATACAGCCAGAACGAACACAGTCAGATTGATGATGGTCGGGTCGATTGCGCCGTGCATTTAAGGCTCCTGGATCTAGATCTCACCACAGAGACACAGAGGCACAGAGGAACTCATGTCAGAGCAGGCCTGCCGGACCGGATCGCCGGCGCGAGATTCATTCTGAACAACGCGCAGGAAGGAATTTCACCTGGTCTGCTCTGTGCCTCTGTGGTTCAGCTTTTCTTGAGAACTTCGCCGTCGGCGCACACCAGGCACCCGGCGATGATCTCGTCCTCGCGGTTCACCTTGACCTCGCCGCTCTTCGGGTCCACCAGCAGACCCATGAAGTTGAGCAGGTTGCGTGCGTACAGCGCGCTCGCATCGGCGGCCACCAGCGCAGGCAGGTTCGACAGGCCGACGATCTTGACGCCGTGCTTCACGACGATCGCGTCCTTTTCGGTGAGCGGGCAGTTGCCGCCCTGCTCGATGGCCATGTCGACCACCACCGAGCCCGGCTTCATCGCCTTCACCGTGTCTTCCCTCAGCAGGACGGGAGCCGGCCTGCCCGGGATCAGGGCGGTGGTGATGACGATGTCGGCCTGCTTGGCGCGCTCGTGCACCAGCTCGGCCTGACGGCGCATCCAGTCCGGCGGCATCGGCCGCGCGTATCCGCCCAGGCCCTGGGCAATCTCGCGCTCCTCGTCGGTGAGGAAAGGCACGTCCATGAACTTGGCTCCCAGCGACTCGATCTGCTCCTTGACCGCCGGACGCACGTCGGAGGCTTCGATCACCGCCCCGAGGCGCTTGGCGGTGGCGATCGCCTGCAGGCCGGCCACGCCAGCGCCCAGGATCATCACGCGCGCCGCCTTTACGGTGCCGGCCGCAGTCATGAGCATGGGCATGAAGCGCTGATACTCGTTGGCGGCCACCATCACCGCCTTGTAGCCGGCGATGTTGGCCTGGGAGGACAGCACATCCATGGCCTGCGCACGGGTGATCCGTGGCAGCCACTCCATGGCGAAACCGGTGAGGCCCTGCCGCGCGCAGGCCTCGATGCCGGCAGCATCGTAGGGGTTGAGCAGGCCGATAAGGATCGCGCCTCGCTTGAACTGCCCCAGTTCCTCGGGGAGTGGCGCGCGCACCTTGAGGACGATGTCCGACTGCTGGTACAGCTCGGCCGCGCCAGCGACGATGGCGGCGCCGGCATCCACGTACTGCTGGTCCGGGACGGACGCGGCCACCCCTGCTGCGCTCTGCACCACCACGCCGTGATGGCCGCCGGCGGTCAGCTTCCTGACGGTTTCGGGGGTCGCGGCAACCCGCGTCTCGCCGGGCCGAACCTCGGCTGGAATCCCGATCTGCACCTGTGGAACCTCCCTGAACCCGAAACCCAATCGACGGGATGAACACGATTGCCCAGGATCGGCACGACCGCTTCCCGGGGAGGCGGCGGGCGGCGACTGCACACGCGTGTGCGAATCCCGTGAGTCCCGCTTCGAATCCTGCCGATCCTGTCTGCTGCGTTGCGGTCCTTACTGCCGGCTCGCGCCCGCCTGCATGTTCGTAAGACGCCGAGATTGCCGCCGAGCGGGCGCTGCGGACTCGAAACAGCGCGGGATTATAGGCGACGCGCACCGGCGCGACCAGCCCGGCGGGCTATAATTGCGCATCCTGCGCATGTCCACCATTCGCCCTCTCCCCGACCTCCTCGTCAACCAGATCGCCGCTGGAGAGGTGGTAGAGCGCCCGGCATCCGCGCTCAAGGAGCTGCTGGAGAACAGCGTCGATGCGGGGGCGCACGCCATCGCGGTGGAATTGGCTTCGGGTGGAGCCAAGCTGCTCAAGGTCACCGACGACGGCTGCGGAATCGACCGCGACGAGCTGACGCTCGCGCTGGCACGGCATGCCACCAGCAAGATCGCCACGCTGGAGGACCTCGAGCGTGTGGCGAGCCTCGGGTTCCGCGGGGAGGCGCTGGCCAGCATCGCCGCCGTTTCGCACTTGAGTCTGACCAGCCGCACAGCGGACGCGCGCCACGCCTGGCGCGTCGAAGCCCACGGTGGCACGCTTGCACCGGTCCAACCCGCTGCGGCGCCAACCGGCACCAACGTCGAGGTGCGCGATCTGTACTTCAACACGCCCGCGCGCCGCAAGTTCCTGCGCACCGAGGCCACCGAGCTTGCCCATTGCGACGAGGTGCTGCGCCGCGCGGCGCTGGCCCGGCCGGATCTCGCCTTCACCCTCCAGCACAATGGCCGCACGCTGCTGCGGGTGCGGCCCGAGGGTGCTCTGGACCGCGTTCGTGCAGTGCTCGGCGGCGAGCTGGCGGCGGTGCTGCTGCACCTCGACGAAACCAGCGCCGGCGTGCGCGTGTCGGGATTCGTGGCCCCGCCCACCGCCAGCCGCGCTGCCCGCGACTACCAGTACTTCTTCGTCAACGGCCGCCACGTGCGCGACCGCCTGCTCGCCCACGCCGTCCGGCAGGCCTTCCAGGACGTCCTGCACCATGACCGGCATCCGGCCTACGTGCTGTTCCTCGACATCGACCCCGCCCGCGTGGACGTCAACGTCCATCCGACCAAGAGCGAGGTGCGCTTCCGCGATCCGCAGGCGGTCCACCAGCTCGTGTTCCATGCGCTGGCCAGGCTGCTGGCCGGCACGCGCGCCGGTGGCGTTGCAAGCGCCGCGACGGTGTCCGGCAGCGATTCACGCGGGCCGGCCTCTGCCTTCGCCTGGAGCGGTCCGCACCAGCAGCCCATCGGGTTACCGGTGCGAGAGGCAACCGCGTTCTACGAGACGCTGTTCGCATCGCGCGCCAGCAACGCTGCACCGTTTCCGCAGGAGCGCAGCGAGCAGGCGCCCCCGCTCGGCTTTGCCCTCGCGCAGCTCGCCGGAGTCTACGTGCTGGCGCAGAACGAGCAGGGCCTGGTGATCGTGGACATGCATGCCGCCCACGAGCGCATCATGTACGAGAAGCTCAAGAACGCACTGGAGGGCAGCCGCGTGCCGACGCAGCAGCTGCTGATTCCCGCCACGCTGCAGGTGAGCGCTCTGGAAGCCGCAACTGTCGAGGAAAGTGGCGAGACCCTCGCGCTGCTGGGCTTCGAGATGGCGAGCCTCTCGCCGACGACAATCATTGTGCGGGCAGTCCCGGCGCCGCTGCAGAACGCCGATCCCGCTTCGCTGGCCCGCGACGTGCTGGGCGAGCTGGCCGAGTTCGGGGCGAGCCGCGTGCTGACCGAGCGGCGCGACGAGATGCTCGCGACCATGGCCTGCCATGCGGCCGTGCGCGCCAACCGCTCGCTCACGACTGCGGAGATGAACGCGCTGCTGCGCGAGATGGAGGCCACCGAGCGCTCCGGGCAGTGCAATCACGGGCGCCCGACGTGGACGCAGGTCAGCCTCGCGGAGCTGGATCGTATGTTCCTGCGCGGGCAATAGGCGCATAGGCGCCAGGACGTAGCAAAGCCGAATATCGTCAGGAGCACCGGTGCCTTCCACGTCCTACGTCCCACGTCCCACGTCCCAAGAAGAACGGCCACCGGCCGTTCTGCTGATGGGCCCCACCGCCTCCGGCAAGACCGCTGTAGCCACGCACCTCGCGGAGCGCTTCCCGGTGGAGATCGTCAGCGTCGACTCGGCCCAGGTGTTCCGGGGCATGGACATCGGCACGGCCAAACCCGGCCGCGAGGTCCTGCGGCGCGCCCCGCACCACCTCATCGACATCATGGAGCCCAGCGAGCGCTACTCGGCGGCACAGTTCGTCGGCGACGCCAACGCAGTGATGGCCGAGATCACGCAGCGGGGCAGGATCCCGCTGCTGGCCGGTGGCACGATGCTCTACTTCAAGGCGCTTCGGGAAGGGCTGAGCCACCTGCCGGCGGCCGACCCGGACGTGCGGCTGGTGATCGACGGCATGGCACAGGAGTCGGGCTGGCCCGCACTCCACGTTGAGCTCGCACGCGTCGACCCGGAGACCGCGACGCGCCTGGAGCCCACCGATACCCAGCGCATCCAGCGCGCGCTCGAGGTCTATTACCTCACCGGCGAGAGCCTGTCGGCGCTGATCGCTCGCGGCCGCAGCGTCCCGCCGCCGTATCGGCTCATCGTGCTCGCGCTGGAGCCGAGCGACCGCAGCATCCTGCACGAGCGCATCGCGCAGCGCTTCGAGGCCATGCTGGAGCTTGGGCTGATCGGCGAGGTGCGCAGCCTGCGCGAGCGCTATGACTTGAACCCTTCGCTGCCATCGATGCGTGCCGTGGGCTACCGGCAGGTCTGGCAGTATCTCGACGGCGAGTTCGGGCTGACCGCGCTGCGCGATAAAGGGATCGCGGCCACCCGGCAACTGGCGAAGCGCCAGCTCACCTGGCTGCGTGCGATGCAGGACGTCACGCGCTTCGACTGCCTTGCTGCGGACCTGCCCGCGCAGGTCACCTATTTCGTCGCCTCGGCGGTCTAAGGCCTACGGCGAACCGCTCACCACGAAGACACGAAGGCACGAAGAACTGCAAAGAAAGTCAGGGCATCGGTTCCGTGCCCGGGCCACCGCTGCGAGTGCTGACCGGAATGAGCCATACGCATACGGCCCGTCCGAGAAGATATGGCTCCGCCCCTGCTTTCTTCCGGTTCTCTTCGTGTCTTCGTGTCTTCGTGGTGAGCGGTTCTGCCTTAGAGGCTCAGTTGGCCTCGAGCACAGCGATGCCGGCCTCGGCGACCTGCGCGTCCTGCTGCGAGGTGACCCCACTCACCCCCACGGCCCCGATCACCTGGTCGCCGACCTTGATCGGCACGCCACCCTCCAGCAGAACGGCATCGGCACTGATGCTCACGATCGATGGGCGGGTCTTGGCCAGCTCGTCGAACACCTTGGTGGGCCGCTTGAATGCCATCGCGGTCCTGGCCTTGCCGATGGCCACGTCGATGCTACCGGTCTGGGTGCCGTCCATGCGCTGCAGGTAGATCAGGTGGCCCCCGTCGTCGACGATGGCGATGACCACGTTCCATTTGTTCTTCATGGCCTCGGCCTCGGCGCCGGCAGCCATCTTCTTGGCCGAATCCAGCGTCAGGGCCTTCTTGTCGGCCAGTTGCGCATGCGCCGAGAACGACAGCGCAGCGAGCAGGGCCACGACGAGCGTGGCGAGCAAGCGGGTAACGATGAGCATGACTCCTCCTGTTTTCGGGATGGTCCGGGCCCGTCTGCCGAGCCCGTGGTTCACCTGCACGCCCAGCCGCGGGTCGCGCGATGCAGGCGTGCGCGCCCCGGCCTATCGGTGCAGTCGCGAGGCTAACATACCCCGGGCACAATCTGGCATCACACTCAGTCGCTCGTGCCGGTCACGCGCGCCTGCGCCGCACCGTGTGCGAGCGCCATGCTGACGTCGCTTCCCACGGTGAGCTGCCGGCTGCTGCGCACGATGCGTCCCTGCGTGTCGGTGACGATCGCGTAGCCGCGCTCCAGGACCTGGCGCGGGTCGAGGTGCTTGAGATGGGCCTCGAGTCGCTGCAGATGCGCGGCCCGCCGCTGGATGCCCTGCACCACAGCCCGCCGCAGTCGCTCGCGCAGGCGCGCCTGTTCGTCCACCCGTGCGCCCACGTCGAGCCGCGCCGCGCCCAACCGGTGCGCCGCGTGCGCGAGCGCCGATTGGGCACGCTCCTGCGAGTGCGCTCCGGCCGATGCGAGGCGGCTGCGCAGGTGCGCGAGCTCGGCCAGCCGGCGCGCGATGCGCTCACCCGGATGCACCAGCCTGCGCGCCAGCAGGTCCGTCTGCTGCATGCGCCGCTCCAGGCTGCGATGCGTGCTGCGATGGAGGTGGCTGCCCAGGGCGCGCAGCTGTCCGGCGAGCTCAGACCGGTCGGGGCTCGCCAGCACCGCCGCACCCGTTGGTGTCGCCGCCCGCACGTCGGCAACGAAGTCCGCGATGGTGAAGTCCGTCTCGTGCCCGACGCCGGATACGACGGGGATGGGACAGGCAGCGATCGCGCGTACAACGACTTCCTCGTTGAACGACCAGAGGTCCTCGATGCTGCCGCCGCCACGGCACAGGATCAGCACGTCGCACTCGCCGCGTTGACCGGCCGTGCCCAGCATTGCGGCGATCTGGGCAGCAGCCCCCTCCCCCTGCACCGACGTCGGGTACAGGATTACCGGGATGCGGGGCATCCGGCGTCGCAGCGTACTCAGCACATCACGCAGGGCCGCACCCACGGGAGAGGTGATCACACCGATGCGTGCCGGGAAGCGCGGTAAGGCCCGTTTGCGCTCGGCGACAAACAGCCCCTCGGCCTCCAGCCTGGCCTTGAGCCGACCGAACCGCTCGAACAGGGCGCCCAGCCCGGCGCGCCGCACGAATTCGACGGTGAGCTGAAAATCACCGCGCGCCTCATACAGTGTCGGCGCGGCACGCACCTCGACCTGCATTCCGTTGGCGGGCGCGAAATCCAGCTGCAGCGCGCGCGTGCGGAACATGACGCAGCGGACCTGCGCCCGGTCGTCCTTGAGAGAGAAGTAGCAGTGTCCCGAGGGCGCGCGGGTGTAATTGGAGATCTCACCGGCGACCCATAGCAGCGGCAGCGCACGTTCGAGGGCGCGACGTGCGAGCGCGTTCAGTTGCCCGACGGTCAGCGGCGCGCCCGCGACTCGGGCTGCATCGTCGAGCGCGCCGTCGGGGTAGGACTGGTGCTCAGCCATTGGCGTCGCCGACCCGCGACAGACCGCGCGACGCTCCGCGCCGAACGGACCATGCCGCATACACAATTCTGTAAACTGGCCCGCTCGAGTCCCGCGTGAATGCTGGCTCTGCGCGGCGCCCGCCTGTTAATCCACAATCGGCGCGACCTTGCGCGGGGCACCCTCCAGAAAGCCCGTAGCTCCGGGCATGCTTTTGATACTCAATTGTTTTTACTGGTATTTTATCCTGCATAGGATTTGAGCGCAGAAGCAAAAGGCATTTGCCAATTAGAACTTAAGATCGGTTTGTACAACCTGTGCACATCGTTATCCACAGAGAATGTGGACAACTGCCCGGCCTGCGACCGCCGGCTTGAACACTTCACTTCGAGGCTGTCAAGGTCTGACAGCGCTGTTCGAGTGGCACTCCGGCCGCCGCCTGAGTCGATCCGCTAAACAAAAGCTCCGCGGGACCGATGACGCGCTTGTACACGCGTGCGCCCCGTGAATGCGGAGCACCGCGACTTGCTCGCCCGCCCGCTCGTCTGCATTTTTCACGACGGCGTGAGAACCGGCGAAGCGCAGCGACAGCATGGCAGAAACGCTTGGGGGACACCAACGCCTCAGGACAGATCGCTGCGGCATGGCGTCGCGGCGGCCTCACGAGGACGGCAGTGCGGCCCGCTCGCCTTGCCCTGCTCACATCATGGGTTTAAAGTTACGCCTTTTTCGCAACCAGGCTTGGGGGTAGGACTTCAGTGTTATCCATCATCGAAGCCGCGGGCTGGCCGATCTGGCCCCTCATCGTTGCATCGATCATCGCGCTTGGCATCATCGTCGAGCGCGCCTGGTCGCTGCAGCAGTCCAAGATCGTGCCGCGCAACCTGCTGCCCGAAATCGCCCAGGAAGTGAAGAATAAGGGCGTCACCCAGGATCTGCTCAACCGGCTGGCCCAGGGCTCGCTGCTGGCGCGGCTGTTCGCAGTCGGACTGAAGAACGTGCGCAGCACGCGCGACGTGATGAAGGAGTCCCTCGAGGAAGGCGGGCGCGTCGCAGCGCACGAGTTGGAGCGATTCCTCACGACCCTGGGGACAATCGCCTCCCTCTCGCCAATCATGGGCCTGTTCGGGACCGTCGTCGGGATGATCGAGATCTTCGGCGCGCAGGGCGGGCCCGGCATGACCAGCAACCCGGCTCAGCTCGCCCACGGGATCTCGGTGGCGCTGTACAACACCGCGATGGGTCTGCTGGTGGCCATCCCGAGCATGATCTTCTATCGCCACTACCGCGCCAAGGTCGACGCCCTGGTGGTGGAGATGGAGATGCAGGCCATCAAGCTGGTCGAGATCGTCCACGGCGAGCGGACATGAACTTCCGCCGCGGGGCGAGGCGCGAGGAGCCCGACATGAATCTCGTGCCGCTGATCGACGTGCTGCTGGTAACCATTATCTTCCTGGTGGTCACCACCACGTACTCGAAGTACTCTGAGCTGCAGATCAATCTGCCAACGGCGGAAGCGAACAACCCGCTCGAGCGGCCGAATCAGATCGACGTCGCGGTGACTAAAGAGGGACGGTATGTCATCCAGCGCGCACCGGCCCCGTCTGGCGATCCGGCCACCCTCTCAGTCGAGCTCAAGCGCGCGGCCGGCGGCAACCCGGATCCGATGATCGTCATCAACGCCGACGCAACCGCGACCCACCAGGCAGTGGTCAACGTCATGGAAGCCGCGCGCCTGGCCGGCTACAGCCGCATCACCTTCACCACCCAGCAGACCCGTCGCTAGCCGCCTTCGCAAGTCCTGCAAGAGCGGCGGACGAGGTCTCCTGCCGCGGCAGCGCGCGGCGGAGCGGCTATCATGTCGGACGTGCCCGGCGTTGCGGGGTGAACCGCTCCGTTCATCCGTCTCCGGCAGCTGGGCACGCCAATCTCGACATCCAGGACAGTGCGCCCACCCTGCTCCGGCCCGGGCTTTGCCGGCGCGCGCTCGCCCAACGCGATCGCCCGCACGGTTTTGCTGGCCTTGCTCCTGCTCTACGCTGCGTCCGCGGCCGGTAACGGCGCGGTGAAGTACCGCGTACAGATCACCGCGCCCTCGGATCTCACCAGCCTCCTGGAATCCAACCTGGACATCGTGCGCTGGAGCACCCGGGAAGAGGTCAGCGAGGACGAGCTGCGCCAGCTGTTCAAGACCGCTCCGCGGCAGGTCCGCGACCTGCTGGCAACCGAGGGTTACTTCTCGCCTACCGTCGAATCGGCGCTGGACACTGGGCAGGAGACACGGGTCGTCAGGCTGACGGTGTGGCCGGGGGAGCCCACGCGCGTGGTCAGCGTGAACCTGCAGGTCACGGGAGCGGTCGAGATTGACCTCGCTCGCGAGCGACGTCAGCAGCAAGCCCGCGAGGCTTTCGGCATCCAGGACGCAAGCGTGTTCCGGCAGGCCGATTGGGAAAGCGCCAAGCAACGCGCCGTCCACAGCCTGCACCGCAAGCGCTACGCCGCCGCGCGGATCGTGGACAGCCGGGCGGACATCGATCCGCAGGCGCACACCGCGCGGTTGTCGGTGCAGATCGACAGCGGGCCGCCCTTCACCTTCGGCACCGTCCGCGTCACCGGCCTCGACCGCTACCCGCAGCGCATCGTGACCAATCTCAATCCGATCCGTCCCGGCTCGCCCTACGACGAGGAAGAACTGCTCAAGTACCAGCGCCGGCTGCAGGCCTCGGGGTACTTCGCGAGCGTCGTGGTGGCCGCGGAGAGCGATCCGGCGCGCGCGGACGGCACGCCGATCCGTGTGAATGTGGTGGAGGGCGCCGCGCGCAAGCTCGAGCTGGGCGTGGGCTTCAGCACCGATCGCGGCCTGCGCGGCCAAGCGCAGTACACGGACAAGAACACCCTGGACCGTGCGCTTCGTTTCTCCGGCTCGGTGAAACTGGACCGGCTCAGCCAGGAAGCCGTCGCGGGCCTTTCCCTCCCGCGCAACGCGCAGGGCCATGTGTACGGCGCGGAAGGTAAGTACAACTTCCAGGACATCCAGGGCGAGCAGCGCACCGACTGGAGCATTACCGGCGCGCGCACCTTCACCATCGAGGAGCGCGAGTCGCAGCAGAGCCTGCAGTTCCTGACCGAGAGTCGCACGCTCGCCGACGGTACCAAGGACGACCGCAAGGCCTTGTATGCGGCGCAGACCTGGCGTTGGAACAACCTGGACGACCTGCTCGTCCCGCGCCGCGGCCACTTCCTCTCGGTCCAGGTGGGCGGCGCCGCCGAGGCGCTGCTCTCCGACCGCAGCTTCGGGCGGCTGTACGGCAAAGGCACGTACCTATTGCCGGTGCGCGACTTCGGTACCCTGGTGCTGCGTGGCGAGGCCGGCGCCGTGCTGGCGCAGACGCGCGAAAACATCCCCTCGGCGTATCTGTTCCGCACCGGCGGCGACACCACGGTGCGCGGCTACGCCTTCGAGAGCCTGGGTGTTGCCGAAGGCGACGCCATCGTCGGCGGGCGCTACCTGGGCGTGGGCAGCGTCGAGTACATCCAATGGATCAAGCCACAGTGGGGCGCGGCCGTATTCGTGGATGCCGGCAACGCGGTCGACGAGATCGAGGATTTCCGCGCGGCGCTCGGCTACGGCATCGGCGCACGCTGGAGCAGCCCCATCGGCTCACTCAACCTCGACCTCGCGTACGGCGAGGAGGTGAACGAGTGGCGCGTGCACTTCAGCGTCGGGATCGTCCTGCGATGAAGCTCGTGCGTGTGGCGGTCTGGCTCATCGCGCTGCTGGCGGTGCTGGCGCTTGCCCTGGCGCTGACGCTTCGCTGGGCGAGCCGCAGCGACAGCGTGCTGCGCTGGGGCGTGGCCAAGCTGGGCGAGCGGCTTCCCTGCGATCTGACGGTGGAAGGATTGACCGGCTCGCTCAGCGAGCCGGTTCGAATCCAACGCCTGGTCTGCGAAAGTGACACCGTGCGGGTGGAAGCCTCCCGCGTGGCGCTCGACTGGTCCCCGTGGGCACTGGCGCAGGAGCGGCTGGACATCGACCGCCTGCAGGCAGACGCGCTGAGTGTGGAGTCGCGCATCAGGCGTGAAGGCCCGCCCACGTCGCCCGAAAGCCTCGCGCTGCCGCTTCCCGTGCATCTCGGCACGCTCCAGGTGGGAGCCCTGACGGTACGCGGCGGAGCCAGCGAGATCATGCTGCGCGACATCGATGCCTCCTACGATGGTGACAGCCGCTCGCATCATCTGGTCCTGCGCCGGCTCGAATCGGATTGGGGCTCTCTCGCGGGCGAGGTGAGGCTCGGCGCGCAAGCGCCGCTGCCGTTATCCGCCCGGCTGCGGCTGGACAGCGCCGCGGTGGAGGGCTGGCCGCTCGCAGCCGATGCCACCGTGTCCGGGGAGCTGCGCCGGATGCAGGCACAGGTTGCGGGCAGCGTCGGTGCGCTGCCGGTACATGCCGACCTGACGCTCGCCCCCTTCGACCCGGATCCGTTGCCGGATGTCGCGGTCCGGACCGAAGGGCTCGACCTCCACGCCCTCGTCGCGTCGGCGCCGAAGACCGCGATCTCCGCCGAGCTCAAGGGCACGGTACACGGATTCGCTTCCCTTTCGGGCACTCTCACGGCGGCGAATGCGCAGGACGGAACCCTCGACACGGGTCGGCTGCCGGTGCGTACCCTCGCCTCGCAGGTCACGCTCACGCGCGAAAGCATCGTCCTGCAGGGCGCGCAGGTTTCTCTGGGCACGGCGGGAGCAGCAGCCGGTTCCGCTCGCATCGATGCCGGTGGTGTCACAGTTGACCTCGCCACCAGCCGCCTCGACCTGCGCGGCCTGCACGGCGCGCTGCGTGCCAGCCACCTCGCAGGCACGGCGCGGCTGCGCGTCGAGTCGGGCCGCCAGCTCATCCATGCCGACCTGCGCCAGGACGACATGCAGGTTCAGGCAGATGCCGTGATCGCCGGCCAGCGGCTCGCGCTCGAGCGCCTCGTCGCGCAAGCCGCCGGCGCAACACTCCGCGCCACCGGTGAGCTGCGGCTGGTAGACGATCTCGCGTTCTCGGCCGAAGGCACGCTGCAGCGCTTCGACCCGGCACGCTTCGGCGACTTTCCTGCAGCACGCATCAGTGGGACCCTCGCGGCACAGGGGCGCTTGCGTCCCGACTGGCTTGCGTCCGTGCGCTATCGGCTGGGTCCGAGCAGCTTGCGCGGCCAGGCGCTTGCGGGCCACGGCCGGCTTACGCTGTCTGCGCGCCAGGTGCGTGATGCCGACGCGCAACTCACCCTGGGAGGCAACCTGCTCGCGCTGCGCGGGAGCTTCGGACGGACGGGCGATGTGCTCGACTTCCGCCTCGACGCACCACATCTGGCCGCGCTGCGCAAGGATCTGGCCGGCAGCCTGCGCGCGAGCGGCAAGCTCTCCGGCACGCCCGCGCGACCTGCCGTCGACGCGACGCTCGAAGGCAAGCAGCTCAGCTACGGCAGCTATCGTGTCCAGCGTTGGACCGCGACTGCGAGGGTCGAGCAGGCCGACGACCCGCGGCTGAACCTCGACAGCCGCCTGGAACGCCCGGCACACGGCGACATCGCGCTGGATGCGCTCACCGTCACGGCCGCGGGTACCTTGTCGCGGCACACCATTGCACTCACGGCTACCGGCACGGGTGTGGATCTGCGCGCCGGCGCAGAAGGCGGCTACGCGCCGAAGCAGCGTCTCTGGTCGGGGACGCTGCTCAACGTCGCCAACCGCGGCGAGTTCGCATTCGATCTGCGCCAGCCGGCACAATTGCAGATCGGCGAGGACCGGCTGGTGTTGGGTCGCACCGGGATCACCTTCGCAGGTGGCGATCTCACGCTGGAGGAAACGCGGTTCACCGACGGTGAGCTGGTCGCCCTGGGCTCGATGACCGGCATGCCGTTCGCGCGGCTGGCGCGGCTCGCACGGCAGACCCCTCGCCTGCAATCGACTCTCGTCCTGGGCGGGCGCTGGGCACTGCGCGCACGCGACCGGTTCGAGGGCACGTTCGAGATCGCCCGCGAGAAGGGCGACATCGTCATCGCGTCGGAAGAGCAGCCGCTGGCGCTGGGACTGAGCGAGCTGAAGCTGGCTGTGCGTGCAACCGGCAGCGCCCTCAGCGCGCAGGCGACCATCCGCAGCGCCCGCCTCGATGCGGATGCGAGCGGCGAAACCGTGGTGTCCCAGCGCAGTGGGAAGTGGGGCCTGACTGGCAGCGCTCCGCTCAAGTTGCGAGCGCGCGCCAGCTCGAGCTCGATCCGGCCGGTGGTCGCACTGCTCAGCTCGACGCTGACGGGCGATGGCAGGCTCGCGCTGCGACTGGAGGGGGACGGGACCGTTGCGGATCCCCGTCTGCGCGGCGAGCTGCGGGGCGACGGGCTGCACATCGAGCAGGTCGAGAGCGGCGTGTTCCTGCGCGAGGGCGTGCTGCGCGCGAGCTTCGAGAACCGGGCTGTGCAGCTCGACAGCTTCACCATCCGCGGGGG
>DAIQQA010000242.1:0-5709 GCA_036787045.1 Burkholderiales bacterium
TCAAGAAGACCGAGCCGATCACCGAACCCGTGGTGCAGCTGAACATCGGCGCCGACTTCACGATGCACGGGCCGGGCGACGACAAACCCTGGGGCCATATCCGCGCACGTGATCCGATCACCGGCAAGGTGAAGTTTGAGATCCGCTACAACGGGGCGGTACCCCACGGTGGCCTGCTCACGACCGCTGGCAACGTGCTGTTCGTGCCGGAGGCCGATGGAATGTTCGTAGCCTACGACGCCAGCACCGGCAAGAAGCTGTGGAGCCATAACAATGGTCAGGGCAGCAACGGCGGCACCATGAGCTACATGGCCAAGGGCAAGCAGTATGTGGCGGTGATGACCGGCTGGGGCAGCCTGGTGGGCGACGGCTACGGCGACCTTTGGGGCGAGCCCTGGAAGAGCATGCCCAAGGACTCCGGCGTGCTGAAGGTCTTCGCGCTCGACTGAGCCGGGACCCAGGCAGTTCGACTCAGGCGGGGACGGCAGTCCCCGCCTTTTTTTGTCCTCCGAGCGAGGGCCTGCGGCGTTGTATCATTTCCGCTCACGGGAGCATTTTTTTCGCCATAGGAGTTTTGCGTGTCTCGACTCTCCGTATCCTGGCCGCCGCTTGCAGTTGCCGCGGTTGCCCTGGCGCTCGGCCTGCCGGCTGGCGCCGACGAGCCTGAGTCCTCAAAAAAGGGCATCGATGTCAAGAACACCTTCCGCAACGTCTGCGGCTTCTGCCATGAAGACTACGGGCGGCACGCCGGGAAGGGGCCACAGCTGATGGATAACCCGAACACCGACGAGTTCCTGTTCAAGCGCATCAAGCATGGCAAGCCGGGCCGAATGGCGGCATTTGGCAGCATCTACAACGACGATCAGATTTATCAGATCGTCAAGTTCATCCGCAGTCTCAAACCTGGCGAGGAGCCGGAGAACCCATGACGCACTTGATCAACCCCGCCGTGAGGCGGCTCCTGGCCATCGGCGGCCTGTGCGTGGCGATCGTGCTCGTCGCCGTCGACGCGCAAGCCCGCACTCTCGCCGAGGTGAAGGCGCTGGGCGCCATCTCGGTGTGCGTCAATCCGGATGCACTGCCGTACTCGAGCAACAAGCCAGAGACGCCCGGCTTTCAGCTCGAGCTTGCACGGGAGATCGCCAAAGGGCTGGGCCTGTCGTTGAACGTGGACTGGATCCTGCCGCGCCGCCGTGCAAGTGTGGTGAACTGCGACATGCTGCTCGACAGCGTCCACGATCCCAAAGTGCAGGAAGGGCGCGTGCTGCTTTCGCGGCCGTACCAAACCTCGGGGGTGGCGCTGGGGCTCGCCAGAGGCGCTGAACCGATCAGCGACTACAAGCAGCTCATGCCTGGGCAGAAGGTCGGCGTGATGATCAATTCGGTGGCCAGTGTGCTGCTGGGCAAGGCAGGCAAGACGATCTCACCCTACGCGTTTCAGGCCGACCTGGTGGATGACCTGGAGAAGGGCCAGCTCCACGCGGGCGCGGTGTCCTCGGCGACCATGAGCTACTACATCCAGCAGCACCCCGATTCCGGTCTGCGGCTGGCCTATGCCTTCGACAGCGAGCCCGACCTGCGCTGGCAGGTGGCCGTGGGCCTGCGCAAATCGGATCAGGCGCTGGTCGATGCCGTGAACGCAATACTCGACCGGCTGATCGCTGACGGCACACTCACCCGCATCTACCAGCGCTACGGGGTCGAGCACCGCGTGCCCTGAGGGCCTCGCTCGGGCCTATCTTCGCAGCAACGCCCGGATCGCCTTCAGCGCGTCCGCCGCGGTGCGGAAGCGATCGTCCGGCGATTTGGCCATGAGCCGTTCCAGCAGCGGCTGGACGTTCACGAGCTCGTCAGGCAGCCATGGCACGGCCTCGTGCACATGCTTATAGACCAGGCCCGGTGCGTCATCGGCGACGTAGGGCTTGCGGCCGGTCAGCATCTCGAAGAACATCACGCCCAGGCTGTACAAATCGCTGCGCGGGTCGACCGCGGTTCCAGTGGCCTGCTCCGGGCTCAGATAGTACGGCGTGCCCAGCTCCTCGCCGTTGCGCGTCTGGCTCATGGTGCGCGACAGGTCTTTCGCGATACCGAACTCGGCCAGCACCAGCGTGCCGTCCTCCCGCAGCATGAAGTTCTCGGGCTTCAAGTCGCGGTGCACGATGCCGCGCCCGTGGATCGCCACCAGCGCCTCGGCGATCTGGCGCAGGTAGTCGAGCGCCTGCTCGGGCGTCAGCCCCTGCTCGATGCGCTCGCGCAGGTCCCCGCCAAGGAAGTACTCCATCACGATCCAGGCGTGCGAGTCGGTCTGCCCGCGGTCGAAGATGGTTGCCACGTGCGGATGGCGGATCTGCGAGATCATGTCGTATTCCTGCAGGAAGCGGCGCAGCAGGTCGAAGTCGCCGTCGGCGACGTTGACCACTTTCAGCACGCGCAGGCTGCCGGTCATCTCGTACTCGGCCAGGAACACGCGTGACAGGCCACCGTCCCCGAGCCGGCGCAGCAGCTTGAAGCCGGGAATCTTGATCGGGGAATCGACGGCGCGCAGCGGCGAGTACTCCCCGCCCTGACGGATGCGGTGCGGCTCCGACAGCACCCGGTCGCGGGCGCGTGACACGATCGCCGTGTTATGCGCCACCGCCTCCGCGATGATGTTGTAGGTCTGCAGGCCCCTCGCGTCGACGTTGGGGCGCGGGCGCAGGCCGGTGATCTCGCTGATCTCCACGGGCGCCGCGCGCCCGCGCACCAGCAGTGACCCGCGCTTGCCCGGAACGAAGCGGGGGCCGGCCTGCGCCAGCGTTTCGAGCGTGGTGACCACGCTCGCGCCCAGCTTCTTGGTCTGCTCCTCGAGACGCGAGGCCACGTTGACCGTGTCGCCCACGATAGTCGTATCCACGCCTGCACCGGTATTGATGCGGCAGACCATGACGTCGCCGGTATGCACACCCACTCCTATGGCGAAATCGGGCAGCGCCTTGTCCGGGAAGCGGCGCTTGAGCCACTCGTCGAACCTCTGCGCTACGATGCAAATGAACAACGCCGCCTTTAGCGCGCGCTCGGCGTGGCTGGGCCCATGCTCGCGCGGCTCGAACATGGCGAGAATGCCATCGCCGAGCAGCTTGACGATCCAGCCACCCTGCTGAAGGATCGGCTCGCAGGCGCGCACAAAGTAGGAGTTGAGCAGGTCCGCCACCTCCTCGGTCCTGAGCATCTCGGCCAGTGCGGAGAAGTTGCGGATGTCGGCGAACACGACGGTGCCGTGGCGCGACTCCTGCGACGCCAGAGTAGTCGGCCCGCGCGCAGGGCTGGGTTGCACGCCGGAGGCGACGGCGCCGAGCGGCGGCATGACGTCGTCAAACAGGCGGGCGCGCTCGTGGACGCCGACGGTAGTGGCAGGATCGGCTGGCTGCGGCGGCAACGGCCCGCCTTGGAGCACCTCGCCGGCGCCGGTCATTCCGCGCGTCCAGCCCTGCGGCGGACGCTGTTCGACGTTCTCGG
This sequence comes from Burkholderiales bacterium, assembly GCA_036787045.1. Classification (GTDB taxonomy): domain Bacteria; phylum Pseudomonadota; class Gammaproteobacteria; order Burkholderiales; family SHXO01; genus SHXO01. The sequence goes on from DAIQQA010000242.1 coordinate 3,496, forward strand.
GGAGATGCGCGGATACGGCGTGGAGCAAGTCATCTCGTGTGGCAGGGAACACCAGATGCCCGGCGGCGCCGGCCTGGCGCAGTTGGCGCATCAGCTCGCTGTCGTAGCGCAACGAGACCATCACGACCGGCGTGGAGGCGGTCGCCTCGTTCGCCCGCAGCCGCGCGAGCGTCCGCAGCCCTTCGGCCGCCGCCTTGCCGCTGCCCGCCAGGATCAGGTCCGGCCGGTCCAGGGCGGCGATGTGCTCTGCCGACGACAGGTCCTCCGCGATCTGAACCAGGTACCCAGCGGTTTCGAGATGTAGCCGCAGGAACTGCCGCAGCGGTGCGGCGTTCTCGACCACCAGGACCTTCGCCATCGGCGTGCGGTCGCAGGCGGCGGTCAGATTTCCTCGCCGGGCGCGCGACGGCCGGCGGGCACCAGCGGGATCACGCGGCGCCCAGGAGGCGCCGGATCCTTCGACACCGCAAAGCTCGGGCAGCGGTACAGGTCGATCTCGTAGCCATCGACCGGATACTCGCCGCAGGTCAGCCGCTTCCACAGGCGCCCGCCGTAGATCTGGCAGCTCGAACGACCGTCCTCGTCGAAGCGCAGGAACACGCAGCTGCGATACAGACAGCAGTTGCCGCAGTGTGTACAGCTCCCCACGATGGGCTGCGGCTGGCGCAGGGCGGCGGGCTCGAGCTTGCGCACCAGCATGCGCGACAGCGCACGCCCGCGCCACGTGGCGCGGATGTGGCGCGTAACCTGCACCAGCGTCTCCGGATAGCGGCGCGCGTACTGCGAATCGCGCGCGACGGCGGCGGCCAGCAGCGGCAGGACGGGCACCAGCGCCCATCCGGCGACTACAATCGCCAGTTCCACGCTGCGGGCAAACCAGCCGATGGATCTGCCAGTCGCGGCCCGCACCCCGCCCACGGCTCGTGGCCGGAGCCGGGCCAGGCGTTGTCGCAGCCCGCGTTCTTCCATCGTTAGGGTCGTAATATCACGCATGCTCGTTCGCAAAAATGTAGTCTTGAGCCGCCGCACGCCCGCACCGCCTCATTTCGACTCCAAGGCACCGAACTGCAGTGCCGCCAGCCGGGCATAGAGGGGTTCCGACAGGAGCAGCTCCTCGTGTCGCCCTGCGCCGACCAGCCGTCCCTGGTCGATCACCGCGATCCGATCGACGCTCTTCACTGTTGCCAGGCGGTGGGCAATGATGAGCGTAGTCCGGCCTCGCATCAACCGTTCCAGCGCGGCCTGCACGATGCGCTCGGACTCCGAATCGAGCGCGCTGGTGGCCTCGTCCAGCAGGAGGACGGGGCGGTCCGACAGGATCGCGCGGGCGATCGCCAGGCGCTGGCGTTGCCCGCCCGACAGTCGCACGCCGCGCTCCCCCAGAAATGCATCAAATCCGCCCGGCAGGCCACGGACAAACTCGGTGGCGAAGGCCGCGTCGCAGGCCCGCCGCACCGCCTCGTCGCTCGCTTCCGGCCGGGCATAGCGCACGTTCTCGCGCACGCTGGTGGCGAAGATCGCCGGCTCCTGCGGCACCAGCGCGATGCGGTTGCGCACTGCCGCGGGCGCCGCCAGGCGGATGTCGACGTCATCCAGGCGGATGGTTCCCCGACTCGGATCGTAGAAGCGTAGCAGAAGCTGGAACAGCGTGGATTTGCCGGCCCCCGAGGGCCCGACCACGGCGAGCTTCTCGCCGGGCTCCACCACCAGGGACAGCTCATCGAGCGCCGGACGGTTCGGTCGCGCTGGGTAATAGAACGTCACAGCATCGAACTCGATGCGGCCGCGCGGCGGATCGGGCAGCGCAACCGGTTGCGCCGGCGCGGTTACCTCGGGCTCGGTGTGCAGTATCTCGCCGAGACGCTCGGCGGCGCCCGCACCGCGCTGCAGATCCCCGATCACCTCGCTGATCGCGCCGGCCGCGCCCGCTACCATTGCCGCGTAGAACACGAAGGCCGACAGCTCGCCCGCGGTCAGACGTCCGGCCAGCACATCGTGCCCGCCGATCCACAGGATCAGCCCGACGCCACCGAACACCAGCAGGATCACCAGCGCGACCAGGGTGGCGCGCTGGCGGATGCGGCTGCGCGCCGTGGCGAAGGCCGCTTCCACCCGCTCGCCGAATAGCCGCCGGTCGGCGGCCTCGTGGCCGTACGCCTGCACCGTGCGGATCTCGTGCAGCGCCTCGTCCACATAGCTGCCCAGATCGGCGAT
>DAIQQA010000097.1:0-18973 GCA_036787045.1 Burkholderiales bacterium
CGAAAAAGCCCCGGAAGTCCGGGGCTTTTCTCATGGCGGCTGGCGCCAGACTTTACGCTTTCGCGCCGTGCCGCTTCCAGTGAGCCGCGTTGAACTCGGCCTGCTCCTTACTGAACGAAAGCACCCAGTACAGAGCGCCGAGGACGAGGAAGAGGGGGCCGCCGATGAGGATTGCCGTGGTCATTTCTTCTCCGATCGAGATTTGAGGTGAGCGTGTCGCCGCGGGGCTAGGCACGGGCTAAGCCAGGCTTGTGGCCCTGGCCCGATCAAAGGCCCCGATCGCAGCAGGGATTACCCTGCCGTGCGGCGGCGCGCAGTGTACCCGAAGCTGTCGCCGTCGTGTGGAGGGACGTAATGGCACAATCACCCCCGCTCGCGCAACGCGCCAGCGGCGTGGCAATGTTCGGCTGCAATGGATGAGAACCGCACGATCCTGGAGTACCACGAGCGCAGCAAGCACCAGTTGCGCCGCTACGCGCCTGGTCCGGGCTACCTGGACTGGGCGAACCAGCCCGATCCGTTTCGCACCTACGCCGGCGCGCCCCGCGTCACGCTCCCGCTCGCGGCCGACGCGCTCCGCACCCGCTTCGCAGAGGTGCGCGCCGGAAGGTTGCCCAGGGCCGCACCACTGCGCCACGATACGATTGGGGTGCTGTTCGAGCTCTCGCTCGCCATCTCGGCCTGGAAGTCGTTTCGCGGCACCTCGTGGGCGCTGCGCTGCAACCCTTCGAGCGGGAACCTGCACCCCACCGAAGGCTATCTCGTCACCGGCGATCTCCCGGGTCTCGAGGGCGGGATCTATCACTACGTGAGCCGCGACCATGCGCTCGAGCGCCGGGCACGCTGGGATGGTCCGGTGCCGCCGACCGCGCACGGTATCGTCGTAGGGATCGCGTCGATCTATTGGCGCGAGGCGTGGAAGTACGGGATGCGCGCCTTCCGGTACTGCCAGCACGACTGCGGGCACGCGATCGCTGCCGTGAGCTATGCGGCGGCCTCACTGGGCTGGCACACGCGGATGCTCGACGCGGCGTCCGACGCGGAAACGGCTGCGGTGCTCGGGCTCGACCGCGACGCAGACTACCGCTCCGTCGAGCGCGAGGAGCCGGACTGTCTGCTGTGGGTGGGACCGGGCGACCCACCGGAGATCGATGCGCTGGTCGCTGCCGCGCGCGCGGCAAGCTGGGCCGGCAGTGCCAACCGGCTGAGCGCGGAACATGTGCAGTGGCCCGACATCGATCTCGCGCATGCCGCGACGCCGAAGCCGCGCACCCAGCCGATAAGCCCGGCAACCGAGGCCATGCCGTTCGAGCTTGCCACACCCGGTCTCGATCTTGCCGCCGCCACGATCTTCCGCCAGCGGCGCAGCGCGGTCGACTTCGACGGCGTGACCTCGATTCCGAGCGACGCTTTCTACACCATGCTCGAACCGCTGCTGCCCCGGGCAGCGACGCCGCCATGGAACGCCTGGCCTTGGCCTGCGCGCGTGCACCTCGGGCTTTTCGTGCATCGGATCGCGGGGTTGGAGCCAGGGCTCTATATGTTCCTGCGCGAGACCTCCGCACTCGAACCGCTCCAGCGAGCGATGCGGCCGGAGTGGCTCTGGCGCAAGGTCGGCCCCGCGCACCTGCCGCTGTATCTGTTGTTGCCGCATGACACGCGCGATACCGCGAAAGTGATCTGCTGCCATCAGGACATCGCGGCCGATTCCTGCTTCGCGCTCGGGATGCTCGCCTCCTTCGGCGGGATCGAGCAGTCCCCCTGGCACTATCCCAGGCTGTACTGGGAGTGCGGCATCATCGGCCAGCTACTCTATCTCGAGGCGGAGGCGGCGGGGATCCGGGCAACCGGCATCGGCTGCTTCTTCGACGACGAGATGCACCGGTTGCTCGGGCTCGAAGACCGGCAGTGGCAGAGCCTGTATCACTTAGCGGCAGGCGGGGCAGTAGACGATCCCCGCTTGACCACGCTGCCGGCCTACGGGCCGCACGCGCCGCGCTAGATGTCCCGGCAACGTGCGCCGGCGGTGCGCGCCGCCCTGTGGATGTCCGGGGCGCTGGTTTCTTTCATGGCGATGGCGATATCCGGGCGCGAGCTGGCGGCGGAACTGACTACCTTTCAGATTCTGTTCTTCCGCAGCCTCGTCGGCCTCGTAGTCGTCGCGATCCTGCTGCAACGCTCGGGGTGGACACAGGTCGAGACAAGGATGTTCGGCACGCACCTGGTCCGTAACCTGGCCCACTTCGGCGGCCAGTACGGCTGGTTCTACGGCCTCGCCTTCATCCCCCTGACGGAGGTCTTCGCCATCGAGTTTACCGTGCCGATCTGGACCGCGATCCTGGCCACGATCTTCCTCGGCGAGCGCATGAACCGCCTGCGCGCCCTGGCCGTCGCCGTCGGCTTCGTCGGCGTCCTGGTGATCCTTCGGCCAGGCGTTGCCATCGTCAGCCCCGGGGCCTTCGCGGTCCTCGGCGGCGCGCTGGGGTATGCGGCCTCGCACGTTTTCACGAAACGGCTTTCCAGCACGGAGACGCCACTGGCGATTCTCTTCTACATGACCGTGATCCAGCTGCCCCTCGGACTCGTGCCGGCCCTGCCCGGCTGGGTCTGGCCATCGGCCGCCTCATGGCCGTGGGTCGTGGTAGTTGCAACCACTGCGCTTTCCGCCCACTACTGCCTGGCGCGCGCCTTCCGGCTCGCCGATGCGAGCGTCGTCGTGCCGATGGATTTTCTGCGCCTGCCTTTGATCGCGATCGTGGGGTTCGTTTTCTACGACGAAGCGCTGCAGGTCTGGGTTCTGGTGGGCGCAGTCATCGTGTTCGCCGCAGCCTGGCTGAACCTGAAAAGCGCGCGCAGCGCCGGAGTATGATTCTGGCCGGGATCAGAATCGATCGGATCTCCACGAAGCGGGAATGTTTCCCGTCCAGTGAGCAACCTTACCCTGCGCAGCACGAACTTGGTTAGATGATGAACCGGCGCCGCTTCCTCGCCGCTCTGACTGCCGCATCAGCCTTGCTCCCACTGCGCACCCGCGCGCAAGCGGAGGGCTTGCCGCGAACAGCGCCGGTTCCCGGCGGTGTCGCGGCTCTGAAGCTCGGGCCCGCCGCCGCACCTCCGCTGGCGCGCTTCAACGGCGAGCGTGTGCTCGTTCTCGGCGACGCGACCGAGTGGCTCGCAGTCGTGGGCATTCCGCTGGACGAGAAGCCGGGCAGCACGCTGCCGTTGATCGTCGAACGCGACGGCCAGGAGCCCGAGACATTGGAGATCGCTGTCGGCTCGAAGCGGTACGCCACGCAGCGTCTGAAAGTGAAGCCGGGCCAAGTGGATCTTTCGCCAGAGGACCTGGCGCGTTACGAGCAGGAGAGCGCGCATCTCGATGCGGTGCTCAGCACGTTCTCGGAGTCGGCACCCCTCTCCCTGCAGCTGGTACCGCCGTGCAGCGGACGACGCTCCAGCTCCTTCGGGCTGCGCCGCTTCTTCAACGGACAGCCGCGCAAGCCTCACAACGGCATGGACATCGCAGCACCGGTCGGCACCCCGGTGGTGGCCGCGGGCGAAGGTGAGGTGATCGACGTGGGCGAGTACTTCTTCTCCGGGCACACTGTGATTCTCGATCACGGTCAGGGCTTCCTCACCCTCTATGCGCACCTGAGCACCGTTGGCGTGAGTGCGGCCGAGAGAGTCGCGGGAGGGGCGCAGATCGGAGCGGTGGGCGCCACCGGTCGTGTGACCGGCCCGCATCTGCATTTCACCGTCTACCTCAACAGGACAGCGGTGAATCCGGCGCTGTTCTTCGCGTAACGGACGGCCAGGGTCGAGGAAGCACCTGGCACGCCTACCGCGACCTGATCGCCTGAGCTGCTCTCGCTACAAGAGAGCGCGCCGGAGCGGCGACCCTCAGGAAGCGCGAGACCCGGTCCGGCGCGCCGGCGAGACGAACGGGCTGCCCGGATCGTAGAAGCGCCAGGGCTTGTCCGCCCACTCGCCCGCATAGTCGACCCCGATCCGCTTCGACGTGGTCACCCTGGGGGTCGGTCCGTCGGCGAGATAGAGACCGCTGTTCGTGAGATCGATGCCGTAGAGCCTGCCGTCGATGCCGAATGCCTGGCAGAGCTTGCCCGGGCCGTTGGTCAGCTCGCGGCGGCCGGGCGACAACCCGCGCCGGTGGGCCATCAGCTCGACCTCCTCCAGCGGTTCGACCGCTCGGATCAGCACAGCCTCCGGAGCGTCGACGGCCGTGGTTACGAGGTTGAAGTGCCAATGCATGCCGTAGACGAAGAACACGTAGGCGTGTCCCGGCCGGCCGAACATCACCTCGGTGCGCGCCGTGCGTCGCCCGCCGAAGGAATGCGCGGCACGATCCTTCGGTCCACGATAGGCCTCGGCCTCCACGATGCGACCGGAGACCCGCCCTTCGACGCTCTCGTGCACGAGGATCTTGCCGATCGCGCTGCGCGCCACCGTCAGTACTGGGCGCGCGTAGAACGAGCGCGGCAAAGGGCGCAGAGTGGTTAGAAGGCTCTGCTTTTCGCTAGCCACGGCTGCCTCGTGCGGTGCCTGTAGCGGGCCTGGTGGTCACGGTGCAACAGGGGCTCTGAGGATTTGCTCGGGTCGAAGATGTCCTCGATGGACCCCCGCAGACCGCGGGGCTTGCCCGGATCCGCACCCACCTCGCCCCGCGATGCTCCCGAATTGTTGCCAGGATGTTGCTGCGCGCCGACGACAACCACAAGAACTTCGGGTTTTCAGGGACATCGGGGCGTCCGCAGTCCGTCGCAAGCTCGCCATTCGCACCCGGCGGGCATTATGGAGTGTTCACTCCATAACAAGAACGTCCAAAAACTGGGCAAGGGCCTTCAAGATCCGGCTGGACTCTTCCCCTACACTTGCTCCATCACGTCGGACGCGCCCCGCAGGACGATTGCTGCGGCGCCGGGCCGATCGAGCCTAGAGGATTGCGGAGCACCAAGCCATGCCAGCCACCAGATTGCTGAAGAGTATGCTGATAGCGGCGCTGCTGCTGTCCGGCACCGCGAGCGCCGCCGGCAACACGATCGTTGTCGGAGCGGAAGACGGAAGAACCATCGCCCAGTTCACGCTCGGAGATTCGAACTGCGTGCTCAAGGACGATCAGATCCAGTGCACCCCGAGGGGAAGGTAAGTTCGTTCTGATCTGTCACTGTACCAATCGGCGCGGTGCACTCAATGCTGCTCGTGGCGACCATCACGGAATCGGCGTTCACTTGCGCAGCAGCTTGAGCATCGCCTCCAGCCCGAGGACGTAGGAGTGCACGCCGAAGCCGAACACCGAGCCCACTGCCGCTGCTGCGAGCACGCCGCGAATACCGCGCTTCTCGACGTTGCTCATGTGCACCTCGACATACGGGAACGGTAGGGCAAGGATGCAGTCACGCAGCGCATACCCGGAATAGTTGAACCCGGCCGGGTTCATCACCAGGCCTTGCACGCCCTCGTCCGCCGCGCGGTACAGCCGGCCGATGGCCTCGCCCTCGATGTGCGTATAGAAGATCTCGAGCCGATAGGCGTTCGCCTTGGCGTGCTCCTGCAGCATGGCATCGAGCTCGGCGGCGGTGGTGGTGCCGTAGATCTCGGGCTGGCGTCGCCCGAGGAAGCTCATGTTGGCGCCTTGCAGGAGCAGAATCCTCTCCATCGCGGCTTACTCGTCGGGCGGTGAGGTCACCACGATGAAGCGCAGGTCCATCATGCCGGTGTTGTAGATCGCATGCTCGACGCCCGGAGGAATGAAGATCACGTCGTCTCTGCCCACCACGGTGCGCTCTCCCTCGATCTCCATCAAGCCTTCCCCATCGAGGATGTGGTAGATCTGCTCCTGGATGCGATGCTTGTGCGGCGCCACGTAGGCCTTGGGCTGATACACGGAAACCCGATAGTCCAGGGTCTTCGAGCCGCAGGGCTCCGGGCGCACCAGCATCTTCGAATAGGCGCCGCCGTAATGGGCGGGCGGCTCCTCCCACATCACACTGGCCGCGGGGCGAATCACTCCTTTCGCCTGTTTCGGTTCGCTCTGGTCCATCTCCCTCTCCTTCATTCCCCCGCTGCCGGCCGCAGGGCGTTGATGTACGCGGCCAGCCCGGCACGGATATCGTAGCGCGGCGTCCATCCCAGCTCTGCGGCGGCACGGCTCACGTCGAGTGCCCCCTTGCGCACCATCTCTACCTGATCGCCGTGGCGGTACATGCCCGGCCCCACCGAAAGCTCGGCACCCGGGATCAGGTCTCGAACTACGGCGATCAGCTCGGCGACTGACGTCGCCTGGCCGCTCGCGATGTTGTAGACGTCGAAGCGGTGCTGCTTGTGGTCGAGCGCCTTCAGCACGCCCGCGACGAAGTCATCGACATGCGTGTGGTCTATCGCCGAGTCCGCGCCCGCCGGAATGTGGAGCTTGCGCCGGACGAGCGCGGCGTCGACCAGGTTCTTGGGGATGCGATTGCGGGGCAGACCGGGACCGTACACCCACGAGGTGCGCAGGTTGATCACTTCCAACCCATGTAGATCCCGGTAGCTGCGCCCGAGCTGCTCCACCGCAGCCTTGCAGATGCCGTAGGGCAGCACTGGATCGAGCGGGTGCGTCTCGTCGATGCGGTCAGCTCTGAATGCACCGTACGCCTCCTCGCTGCTGATGTGGATGCAGCGGCGCACGCCGCCGAGCCGCATGGCCTCGAAGACGTTGAGGGACCCCTCGACGTTCACACGGATGACATTGATCGGGCTGCCGAGCGACGAGAGCACGCCGACGATCGCCGCACAGTGGACTACGGCGTCCGGCTTGTGGACCATCACCGCATGAGCGACGTTGGCCATGTCGGTGATGTCGCCGGGCACGCGGATAAGCCGATCATCGGGCCCGGCGGTGGCCAGACTCGCCAGCTGGGTGTCGAAGGCGATGACGGTGTCGCCGCGCGCGACCAGCGCGAGGGCGACCGCCGCTCCGAGGAACCCTCCGCCACCGGTGATCAAGACTCGCATACCTAGGACCTTGTCATGCTTGTGCGCACGACGCCGTCGCACCGTGTGCCACCCGTCCTCGGGCAGGCTCCCACCACCCCGTCACGCTCCGCGTGCCACCCCTCCTCGGGCAGGAGGGGAGTCCTAGTTCCTTCCCACCTCTCACGAGGCGGGGTGGCGCTGCAGGCGCCGGGGCGGTGTGGGGTTTCATTGGCATCATCGTCGCGCGCTCTGTCCAGCTCGAGCTACAGATTGAACACCACCAGCCGTTGCTCGGTCATGTCCTCGATGGCGTAGCGCGGCCCTTCCCGGCCGACCCCGCTCGCCTTGACGCCACCGTAGGCGAGTTGATCGGTGCGCCACGTCGACGTGCCGTTGATGATCACCCCACCCACGCGCAGCGCGCGGATCGCGCGGAAGCTGACCTCGTTGGAGCGCGTGAAGATGCCGGCTTGCAGTCCATACTGCCCGGCGTTGATCGCGGCGAAGGCGTCCTCCAGCGTCTTGTAGGGGATCACGTTGATCACCGGGCCGAAGACTTCCTCGCACACGACCTTCATCTGCGGCGTCACGTCGGTGAGCACAGTGGGCTCGAAGGCGGCTGCGTGACGGCGCCCGCCGGTCACGATCTGCGCTCCGGCCGTGGCCGCCTCCTGGACCCAGCTCTCGACGCGCCGCGCCGCGCCCTCGTCGATCAGCGTGCCCACGTCTGTCGCGGACTCCAGCGGATCGCCGAGCACGAGCTTGCGGACCTGCGTCTCGATCAGGCCCAGGAACGCCTCGTACACGCGCTCCTGCACGTAGACGCTCTGCACCGAAATGCAGCTCTGGCCGGCCAGGCGCATCGAGTTGCGCGCGCAGGCCTGGGCCGCCGGCGCGAGATCGGCGTCGTCGTGGACGATGGTCGCACCGTTGCCGCCCAGCTCCAGCGCCACCCGCCGCAGGCCGCTGGCCGCCTTGATGGCCGCACCGGCCCGGCTGGACCCGGTGAAGGTGATGAAGTCCACCCCCGGATCGGCCACCAGCGCCGCGCCGACGTCGGCTCCGCCGTAGACTACGTTGAGCATGCCCGCGGGCAGCCCCGCCTCGACGATCAGCTCGACGAGTCGATGCACGATGAGCGGGGCCTGCGGCGGGGGTTTGAGGACCATCGCATTGCCGGCGGCGATCGACGGCGCAATCTTGTGGGCCGCCAGATTGAACGGGGCGTTGAAGGGCGTGATGGCGGCGACCACGCCGACCGGGAAACGCATGAGCACGGCGAGCTTGCCGGCCCCCATCGGGCTGCCGTCGAGCGGCACGTGGCGGCCTTCGATGCGGATTGCCTCCTCGGCGGCCAGCAGCACGGTCTCGAGCGAGCGCCGGATCTCGCCTTCAGCATCCTTGATGGCCTTGCCCGTTTCGCGAGCCATCAGCTCGGCCAGGCTCTGCACGTCGCGCTCGATCAACGCTGCGGCGCGCCGCAGGAGTGCTGCGCGCTCATAGGCCGGCATCGCGGCGGCCTTCGCCCGCGCCGCTACGGCGGCGGCCACGGCGGCCTGGACATCGGCAGGCGACGAGACGGGCACGGTGCCGACGACCTCGCCCCGGTACGGGTCGCGGACCTCGACGAGGCGTCCCGCAGCGCGCCACTCGCCGCCGATCAGCGGGCGGGCGGCTACCGGCCGGAACGCGCTGCCCGCAACGACTGCGCTCATTTGGCGCCGACCGGATCGCGCTTCACCGGCTTGCCGAAGATCGGTTCCTTGAACGGCGTGGGCGGCAGCTGCCAGGTCCCGGTCCCGGGCGGCTTGACCTTGTCGTCCACATGCACATCGAGCAGGCAGGGCTTGCCCAGGGCGAGCGCATGACGAAGCGCATCGCCGAGCTGGTCGGAGTGCTTCACGCTGATGCCCTCGACACCATAGCTGCGCGCCATAGCGGCGAAGTCGGGGTTGTACGGTTGCGCATTGGGGCCTGCGTAAAACCCGGTGCCGAGCTCGCGCCCGCCGAACATGCCGTATTGGATGTCGCGGATCGCCGCCCACGCGAAGTTGTTCCATACCAGCCACACGGCCGGGATGTCGTACTCGACCGCGGTGGCGAGCACGTGCGGGGTCATGGTGAAGCCCCCGTCGCCGCAGATCGACAGGCAGGGCCGATCGGGTGCGGCCAGCTTGGCGCCAAGGATGCCGCTCACGCCGAACCCCATCGCCGAGAAGCCCCAGGTGTTGAGCATGGACTGCGGGCGGCGTGCCTCCCAGAACTGCATAAACCAGTTGTGGTGCACGCCGCTGTCGAGCGAGATGATGGCATCGTCCGGCAAGGCGCCGCGCACCTCTTTCACCACGCGCTCCGGCCGAACGGGTGAGCCGCTCGCTGTGAAGTGCGGGGCGGTGAAGGCCTGCCATTCGCGCTTCCAGCCTTCGATCATCTGCTGCCACGGGGCGAAGCGCTTGCCGTTGGCGCCGCGGCTCGCCGCTTCCTGCGCGAGCTGGGCGAGGAACACCTTGGCATCGGCGATGATGCCAAGCGCGACCGGATAGTTGCGCCCGATCTCCATCTGGTCGATATCCACGTGCACCAGCTTGGTGGGCGGGATGCTAAAGGAGTAGCCCGGAATCCAGGACGAGGACGAGCGATCGTCGAAGCGCGCGCCCACCGCGATCAGCAGATCGCAGTTCCGGCCGATCTGATTCGCCGCATAGGTGCCGTTGCGGCCGATGAAGCCCACCGCCAGCCGATGCGGCATTGGCAAGGTGCCCATCCCGTTGGGCTGGGTGATGACCGGGATGTCGAGCATCTCGGCCACGCACGTCAGCTCGGGCCCCGCCTCCGCCAGCGTCACACCGTGGCTCACGAAGAAGGCGGGACGCTCGGCGGCCTGAATCATGTCGACGACGCGCCTGACATCCTCTGGTGCCGCGCCGGGACGCGCGAAGCCGGCGGCTTGGTCGGAGCGCAGGATTTCGACGTCGTCCTCCTCCTGGAATAGATTGAAGGGCACGTCGAGATTCACCGGCCCGGGCCGCCCCGTCAGCATCAGGTTGTAGCTCTGCCGCAGCGCTAAGGGCAGCATGTCCACCCGTGTGGGCTGGAAGGTGCGCTTGACGTAGGGGCGCAGCGCCTGTGGGAACTCGGCAGCCTGGTTGCGGTGGCTCTCCTGAAAGGGGCCGCGATTGAACTGCGAGGTCGGCACGTTGGCGGTGATGGCGTAGAACGCCGAGGAGTCGGCGGACGCAGCCGCCGTGGCCATGATCAGGTTGCAGGAGCCCGGACCGGTGGAGGTCAAGGTCGCGACCGGCTTGTGGGCGATGCGGAAGTAAGCGTCCGCCATGTGGCCGGCGGTCTGCTCGTGGCGCGGCGACACCAGCTTGATCTTGTCCTGCCGCGCCCACAGGGCGTCGAGCAGCCCGACGTTGCCGTGCCCGCAGATGCCGAACACATAGGGCACCCCTTCTTGAATCAGGAAATCGGAGATGAGATCCCCGCCTTTCATGCGCGGCATTACGGTCGCCTCCCCCGGAGCTGCAACGGATTATTGTCGAATCACATGACTATAGCAGACGCTTCGCACGCGCGAGGTCGGAAGCATCCGAGCCGCTCTCGGGTCCTACGGGGGCCCTCGTCTGCCGGGGAGCGAGTGTGCCGCGCGAGCGTGTACGCTCAGGGCACGCCCTCCCTTGCGTTCGCAGAAGGCGGGAGAGGTCGAGGAAGGCCGATCCGCTTACGCTTGCTTCCCCCCGTTAGTCGAGCGACGCCCAGCCCCACCGCGTGACCTTGCGATGGCTGGCAACGATGTCCTCGACCGGCTGCTGCGACACGATCTCCAGCATCGAGGCCTTCACGTAGCCGATCTCGCGCAGCGTCGCCCCGAAGCCGGCGAAGTCGCAGGTCCCTCGCCCGATCGGATCGTGGCGCCACGCCTGGCGTCCAGTATCCGAGAGATGGACGATCCCTAAATGCGAGCGCACCTGCCGCAGCCCTTCGGCCGTGTCCTCATCGATGAAATGGGCATTAGCAATGTCGTAGCAGATGCTCACGAGCGGGCTGTCGAGGCGATCCGCGAAGGCGATGAGCTGATCTGCCCGCGGATACACACCCATCGGGATGTTCTCGAGCAGCAGGCGCACACCGGTGCGCTCTGCCGCGCGCAGCACGCGCTCGAACGCTCCTGCAAACCAGCCCTCGAGGTCGCTTCTCGCCGGCACGATCAGTGGGTTCACGCGACCGGTGACGACGATCAAGCCGGTCGCACCGATCGCCTCGGCGATGCGGATGAGGCGCTCGAACAGCTCGACCGAGTACTCGCGCATCTCGGGCGTGCCACTGGCCAGGTTCTGGTCCAGGCTCGGCATGTTGATCGTCTCTACCGTCAGCCCGGCATCGCGCAGGAAACGTCCGAACGCGAGGGCCTCGGCCGGGTCCATGTACGGGTCGAAGTGCGGGCGCTGGGCCATCACTTCGAAGCGCCGGTATCCCCGGCGCGCCAGCGTCTCCAGCGCATCGCGTGCGGACGCCTTCCACATGAAGGACATGGTGTTGACGCCGACTTCCATCGGCGCCGGTCTAACTGCTTCCACTCCCCCCTCCCCTGCAAGATCGCTCGGTACGCAACTATACCGCTCTCGAGAGAACTCCCCTTGAACCCTCGATCGACGCACTCTCGGCACGCACAAATGGCTAGAATTGGCCGCTGATCGAACAAGACCGAGCGCATGAGAGACACATTCGACGTCGTCGTGATCGGCGGGGGTGGGGCCGGCCTCGCCGCCGCAATCGAGGCGCGCGCAGCCGGCGCGACAGTGGTGCTGCTGGAGAAGAACCCCAAGCTCGGCGGCTCCACCGCCTGGTCGGTGGGATCGATCACCTCGACCGGCACGCCGCATCAGCTGCGTCTGGGCATCCAGGACCGGCCGCAGGATCACTTCGATGACATGCCGCTGTTCGCAGGCGATCTCGCCGGTCGAGACAACGACGAATTGCGCCGCGTTCTTTGCGATGACGTGCCCGAGGCATTCCGCTGGCTACTCAGCCTGGGGATTCGCTTCTACGGCCCCATGCCCGAGCCGCCGCACCGGCAGCCGCGCATGCACAACGTGCTGCCCAATTCGCTCTCCTACATCTATCACCTCGAGCGGCACGCTCGCCGGGTCGGCGTGGACATCCGCCTCGGCGCGCGAGTCAGCGCACTGCTGGCGGACGCCGGCGCGGTCGTGGGCGCGGCGTGCGGTGACGGGCACAGCTTCCGCGCGCGCCGCGGCGTCGTTCTAGCGATGGGGGATTTCACCAACGATCCGGAATTGAAGTCCCGCTACATGGGACCGCAGCAGGCGAAGGTGGAAGGCGTCAACACCACGGCCACCGGCGATGGCCAGAAGCTCGCCCTGGCGCTGGGCGCGCGGATCGTCAACGGCGATCTGGCGCTGGGCCCGGAAATCCGCTTCATCCCGCCCGCGCGCACTACGCTGGTTCGCCGCCTTCCGCCGTGGGCCGCACTGGCCCGCAGCATGGAGTGGGCGATGGGCCACGTGCCGCAGAGGGTGCTGCGGCCGTTCATCATGGGCTTTCTCACCACGGCACTGGCGCCCTCGCCCAAGCTCTTCGAGGAGGGCGCGATCCTCATCAACCAGGAGGGACGCCGTTTCTGCGACGAGCTGGATACTCCGGCCCTGGCCCTGCCAGACCAGCCCGGCAAAGTGGGCTTCATCCTCATCGATGGCCGGCTCGCCCGCCAGTTCTCCGCCTGGCCGCACTTCGTCTCCACCGCACCCGGTGTCGCCTACGCCTATGTTCCCGACTACCGGCGCAACCGGCCGGATGTCTATGCCGAGGCAGAGAGCATCGCCGAGCTCGCACGCAAGCTCGGGATGGACCCGCACGCACTCCAGAAGGCAATCACCCGGCACAACACCGGCGTAGCCTCAACGGATCAGAAGGCCCGACGCGCGCCGCTCGCAGAGCCGCCGTTCGTCGCACTCGGCCCGGTCCGCTCCGTCTTCGTCCACAACGAAGGTGGCTTGGTGGTCGACCGCGAGCACCGTGTGCTCGGCGCGCAGGATCAGCCGATCCCCGGCCTCTACGCGGCTGGCGCTACAGGACAGGGGGGTCTCCTGCTAAAGGGGCACGGCCATCACCTGGCCTGGGCTTTCGTGTCGGGGCGGCGTGCGGGAAAGTTGGCCGCGCTGCGGCCCGTGGCGCCGGCCAGCAAAGCCGCAGCGTGATCCAGCCTGGACCGATGCCCCCGGCGTGTCGGATGGCAAGTAGCTACTGCGCCTGGTCGGGGGCCTGGCTGTCTTCCACCAAGCCGTGCTCTTCCACGTCGCGGACGCCGTCGTCTTCGCCGTCCGCACTGAGCGAGTCGTCCTCGCCTTCTCCAGAGGTCATCGCGGGGAGCTGGATGCGGATCGCCTCGGGGAACGGAGTGAG
Source organism: Burkholderiales bacterium (assembly GCA_036787045.1). Taxonomy (GTDB): domain Bacteria; phylum Pseudomonadota; class Gammaproteobacteria; order Burkholderiales; family SHXO01; genus SHXO01. The sequence goes on from DAIQQA010000097.1 coordinate 13,396, forward strand.
CTCGCCCTGGCTGGGCCAGCGGTTGCGTTCGGCCAGATCCTGGATGGCGTAGATGCGCTCCTCGTCCAGAGGATGGGTGCTGAAGAACGCCGGGACGCGATACTCGTCTGCGAACAGCAGCTCGGCCATGCGCTGGAACAACGCGTCGGCTCCTTGCACATGACCGTATAGTGCACTCAGGCTGACCAGCCCGGCTTCGTCGGCCTCCAGCTCCTGCTCGCGGCTGAAGCTGAGGCCGGTGAGGAGCCCGGCCGAGCCTAGGGCCTGCGCTGCGAGATTGTCGCCTGTGCCCGCGGAGATCACCGACAGGCCCAGGCCCACCGCGAGTCCGCGTCCCATGCTGGTGGCCGGGTGACGCAGCCGCACGTGCGCGATCTCGTGCGCCAGCACCATCGCCAGCGCATTCTCGTTCGGCATCGCTTCCATCAGCCCCCGGTACACCACCACGTGGCCGCCCAACGTGGCAAATGCATTCACCGTCGGCTCGTCCATGAAGTGCACGGTGATCTTGACCCCCGGCGGGAGCGGGTCCGCGGCGGTCAGACGGTCGGCAAGCCCTTGCAGGTAACGCGAGATGTCATTGGGCACTGGCAGCTGGTCGCTGAACTGCGCAGCGAGCGATTGCTCGACCTCGAAGGGCACCCGCGCGGCGAGACGTTCCGCCACGAGCGCCAGCACGACCACGGCGATGACTGTGATCGCGAGGAGCGCAGCCACCAGGCGCGCGAAGTCGAGCAGCGGATGCGTCCGGCTGACGTTGATGCCGTCGGGTAACGGGGGATTGCTGTACTCGATGGCTCGCATGTCGGGTCACGCCGGACGGACGAGGCCGGTCCCATACGCCAGGACCTCCACCGCCCCACCGCTGTTCCGGTTCTTGCCGGGGATGGAGAAGGTCTGGAACTTGACGTTGAAGATCATGCGTGCGCCCTGGGCGCGCGCCTCTTCCTTCATGCGCAGCACGGCCTCGCGGCGCGCGCGGTCGACCAGGGACTCGTAGGACTTCAGTCGCCCGCCGAACAGGCTTTGCAGGCCAGACACCATGCGCTTGAAATAATCTTCCGAGATGACGACGCTGCCTGCCACCAGGACCTGCTTGTCTGCATGCGGGAGCACGGGGAACCGGCTGGCGAACACGAGCACATCGGCCAGTTCCCGCTCCCGGCTGCGGATGAAGCGATAGTGGCGCTGTTCGGCGAAGCGCCCGGCCACATAGCCGACTGTGGCCAGACAGCAGAACAGGATGATGTTCAGCAGATCCAGCATCGACTTCTACTCGAGCACGACTGCGGTGCCGTAGGCCAGAAGCTCCGCGGCGCCCTGCGTGATCGACGACGTGCTGAAGCGCACGTTGAGTATCGCGTTCGCCCCGATCGCCTGCGCCTGCTCCATCATCCGCTCGGTCGCCTCCTTGCGGGCCTCGTGCAGCAGCTCCGTGTAGCTCTTGAGCTCACCGCCGACGATGTTCTTCAGGCTCGCGAGCAGGTCCTTGCCCACGTTCTTCGCCCGCACGGTGCTGCCCTGGACCAGACCCAGGTGCTTGACGACTCGACGGCCGGGCACGATCTCGAGGTTGCTGACCATCATGCTGTTTGACTCCCCGTGACGCGGCCGAGTCTCCCGATCCGGGGTTCGCCGCAGGTTGGCAGCTGAAGCATGAAGCGGACCCACAACCGCCTACCATCTGCGCCGATGGAGGCTCGCGATGAAGCGTCTGAGTCGCCGCGAAGCAACAGGCGCGCTATAGCAGTGCGCCCCGCGCAGCAAGGCGGACTGTTACTCGACTCGGCAACCGGGCTCGAGATCGTGGTCCACACCGAAAAGGTCCTGAGCCGCTGAGGCGCGAGGTCGAAACCGGGCAGGCTGTTGAAAAAGCCGGTTTCTCAAGAGCCTGCTAAGGCTTCAGATCCTGCGGCTCGATCTCGACCAACTCGGTATGCCCGAAGCCCTTCCGGTAGTCGAGCACCGAGATCACCTTCGGCACGATCTTCACGAACACAATCGCGTTCGGCTCGGGGGCCGGCAGGTCCCAAACCGCCGGGAATTTCCTGGTCAGCAAGTCGATTGCGTGCACGCTGTCCGCTGAGTCGTCGGGCAGGACCTGGGCAAGTGCTCCCATGGACAACCCCCGGATATCATTCCAATCGACGTAGGGCACGTCGATGGTGAGCGAAACATTCTTGCAGTGCAGGATGTTGCGGACCTTCTGGCTGTCGCGGCCGGTGCCGAAATACAGGGCCAGGCCATCGGCCGCATAGCTCACCGTGTTTGCCTGCGGAAACCCGTCGGCACGCAGCGTGGCGATCGTCAGATCGTTGCGACTCTCGATGACGTCGAGGATGAATCGGCGCGTATTCGGATCCATAAGCCTCTCTCCGATCGGTTGATCATGCGCAATAGTCCGGCTAACAGGCTGTCCGGCGCCGGCTCTATCGCGCCCGCGCGGGCTGGTGGGTTACAGACTGTCGTCGACAACCCGACTGATCACCGGGAAGTACTGATCACCCAAGCCATGGGCGATCGCCTGATCGAACAGCCGATCGACGCGGCGCGCACCCTCGGCGTCCACCCCAGTCTCGGCCGCGACCTCCAAGGCATAGGTGAGGTCCTTCTTCGCGTACTCGACCGAGAAGGCCCGCAGCGGAAAAGTCTGCGGGATGATGGCCTTCACGCCGTGGTTCCTGAGCGCGAAGCTGTCGGCGGAGCCCTTGGCCAATGTGTCGAACAGCAGAGCCGGATCGACTCCGCAGCGGCGCGCGATCGCATAGGCTTCGGACAGCGCGGCCACGGTCTGGAACAGCACCATGTTGTTCAAAATCTTGACGACCTGGCCGCAGCCCACTGGACCGCAGTGGCTGATCTCGGTGGCGAAGCACGCCAGCACCGGCTTGACTGCCTCCAGCGTCACCGCTTCCCCGCCCACCATCACGGACAGAGTGCCCGCCTCGGCGGCCTGCCGGGTGCGCGCAACCGGCGCGTCCAGGTAGCGAGCCCCGCGCTCGGCGAATTGTGCGGCGAGCCGCCGGGTCATCGCAACCGGCGAGGTGCCGAGGTCGATGAAGGTCTGCCCCGTCCGGATGTTCTGCAGCAGTCCATCGTTTGCGTGCGCCAGCTCGTCCAGGACTCGGCCGGAGGGCAGAGACGCGAGCACGATGTCGCTGCCGCGGACCAGGGCGCCGATATTGCCGGCCGCCTCGACACCGTGCGCTGCAAGCCGCTCCAGCGGTGCGGGATCGCGATCGACAGCCAGGACCCGATAGCCGCCGCGCACCCGCACGTTCCTGCACATGGGCTCGCCCATCACGCCCAAGCCGATGAATCCGATAACCGGTTGGTTCATTGAAGTTGTCTTGCTCGAAACTGATGCGATCGTTGCCTATTGGAGAACCCTGGGCAACCACAACGCGATCTCCGGCCAAACCACCAGCACCAGGAGACAAATGCCCTGGATGACCATGAACTCCCCCATGCCCCGATAGATCGTGGCAAGGCTCCATTGCGGCATGACGTTCTTGAGATAGTACGCCGACATCGCCACCGGCGGGCTCAGAAATGCTGTCTGCAGGTTCACCGCCACCAACGCGCCGAACCAGGTGAGCAGCTCCAGGTTGGTGAGCCCGAAGTCCAGGCTCCGCACAACCGGGAGAAAGAGCGGCAGGAACACCAGAATGATAGCGGGCCATTCGAACGGCCAGCCGAGGACGAAGATGAGCGCCATGAGCAGCAGCAGCTTGCCCATATCGGGTAGGGGCAGCTGCACCAGCGCGTCGGTGATCAGGGCGCTCGCTCCCAGTTGTGTGAAGACCGCGCCGAACACGTTCGACGACACGGCCAGCAGCAGCACCATGCTCGATGTCATCATGGTCGAGACGGCGGCGTTCTTCAGCGTACGGAACGTGAGCCTGCGATAGACGAATGCCAGCAGCGTTGCGCCGAAGGCGCCGCAGGCTGCCGCCTCCGTCGGAGTGGCCAGCCCCGCGAGGATCGTACCCAGCGTAAACCCGATCAGCGCCGTGAGCGGGACCACGCCGACCAGGAGCTCCTTCGCGAGCTCGATGGGATCGGTGACTCTTTCGGTTTTCGGCACCGGGGGACCGAGCGTCGGATTGCGGGCGCTGCGCACCAGGCAGTAGACGATGTACATGCTCCCCAGCAGGAATCCCGGAGCCAGAGCCGAGGAGTACAGGAGGTTGACCGGAACGCCCAGGGTCGGGCCCATCACCACCAGCATGACGCTGGGGGGTATCAGAATCCCGAGCGTGCCGCCGGCCGCTATCGCTCCCGCCGACAGCTTCGCGTCGTAACCCATCCGCACCATGATCGGGCCGGCCATGATGCCGAGCACCGTCACGGCCGCCCCGACGATCCCGGTGGCCATCGCGAAGATCATCGCCGTCAGGATGACGGCGAGGTAGAGCGAGCCGCGCAGCCCGGCCAGCAGGTTGCGCAATGCCAGGAACAGCCGTTCCATCAGCCCGGCCTGCTCCGTCATGAAGCCCATGAAGATGAACAGCGGCACCGCGGGCAGGATGTCGTCCTTCATCGTGCCCCAGATCTGCAGATAGGCCAGGCTGTAGGTCTGGTTTGGGCCCAGGCCCACGGAGCCGAACACCAGGGCGATGAACAGCAGCGTGAAGGCGATCGGAAAGCCGATGAAGATGATGCTGATCATGGCCACGAGCATCAGCAAGCCGAGGATTTCCAGGCCGGTCACGGCGGTCGGCTCCTTGCGAGCTTCAGAGCTCGATTTTCTCGTGATGCACGAGCAGCTCGCCGGTGCGCGCTGCCCACATGCTCTTCAGCAGCTCGGACACTCCCTGCAGAAAAAGCAGCAGGGCGGTCAGCGGCACGACGCCGCGCAGAGGCCAGATGACCGGCTGCCAGGGGGTCAAGTTGGAGCGCTCGTCGATCGACCACGCGTAGGTAAACTCCTCGAACGAGAGATAAAACAGGATCGCCATCGAGGGCAGGAAGAACAGCAGATAGGTCAAACTGTCGATGATGCCCTTCTTGCGGTCGGAGAACCGCTGCCAGAAGATGTCGGTACGCACATGCGCGCCTTTCAGCAACGCGAAGGCCGAGCCCAGCATGAACAACGCTCCGTAGGACATGACGGTCGTATCCATTGCCCAGACCGTCGGGGCATCCAGCACATAGCGCATGAAGACTTCGATCGTGTTCGCCGCGACCAGGGGGATGATCAGCAACGCGAAGGCATAGCCGCTCCACCGCGTGAATCTATCGATGGTCCGGATGATGCGCAGGTAAGCGCGTGAAGGCTGTCTCACTCGAGTTTGCTCTGCGTTCCCGATGACGACTCCGGCAGCCCGGAAGGGGCGTTGCGGGGAGGAAGGGCCGCGCGGCGCCACGGCCCTCCGGCATCACTTCTTCTCTGGCCAGTAGTAGTCGGCGCCGACGTCGTAAGGGGCATACACCGCGCGCCTGGCCGGCACGACCTTGGAGGCGTACGCGCGCTGCGACTCGTAGACCTTCCTGAAAAAGGCGTTCTTGGCCGCCTCTTGTTTCGCGATCTGATCCCATGATTCCAGGACCTTGATCAGGATGTCCTTCGGTGTCC
>DAIQQA010000243.1:0-2207 GCA_036787045.1 Burkholderiales bacterium
GAGGAGGGGTGGCACGCGAAGCGTGACGGGGTGGTGGGAGCCTGCCTGAGAAGGCGCGGCCGGCGGGGCGGTGTGGATGTCTGCAACCGGACTAGGCAACCTCACCCCAGCTGCTTGGCGAGAAACTCCAGTGTGCGGCGGCGTGCGAGCCGGGCAGCCTCGGCGTTGTAGGACGCGCGCTGATCGCAGTTGAACCCGTGACCCGCTGCATAGAAGTGGTGGGTCTGGTTCTTGTGCGCGGCGGCGAACTCCTTCGCCTTCTCGAGCGGGATGGACTGGTCGGTCTCACCCCAGTGGAACATGACGGGGCAGTTCGGCTTCAGGCCAATCAGCCCCGGAATGCCACCCCCGTAGTAGGGCACCGCGCAGTGCAGTCCCGCGACCTCGGCGGCTGCCTTCCAGGCGACCGTCCCGCCCCAGCAGTAGCCAACGATGCCGATCTTGCCGGCCGCTGCGACGTTATTCAGCGCGGCCGCCACGTCCTTCATCGTGTCGTCCAGGTTGATCTTCGGAATCATTTCCCTGCCGCGCTGGATCTCCTCCGGCGAATAGCCGGTATCGTATCCGCGCTGCGCGCGGTCGAACAGCGCCGGTGCGATCACCAGGTAGCCGTCGGTCGCGTAGCCGTCCGCCACGCTGCGGATATGGCTGTTGACGCCGAAGATCTCCATCGCCACGATCAGTCCGCCTTTGGGTTTGCCCGCGGGTTCGGCGCGGTAGGCTAGGAGTTTGTGGCCGTCGGCGGCCGTGAGTTCGATCGTCTTTCCCATGGGATCTCCTGATCGTTGCGGGGGAAGCGGGGCGGGCCGTGGCTACTCGCCCGCGGGTCGACGTGAGCCTACCACTGCTGCCCCGGGATCGCTCGGACTGAGCCGGGTCGGACCCCCGGCGTCCCGCGGAGGGCGTATGCTGGTCGTCACCGCGGCACCGGGCGCGGCTCGATGGGATCCGAACCGCTGCCGCGGTCCACAAGCGAGTTCAATCGGAGGAAACCATGCCCAAAGTTCGAGCCGGCAGCATCACCATGAACTACGATCAGCAGGGCAGCGGAGAACCGTTGGTGCTGATCCCGTATCTCGCAGCCGACTACGCCTGCTATGCCTTCCAGGTGGCGGACTACGCGAAGCACTTCACCTGCATCTCGGTGGATCTGCGCGGGACCGGAGAGTCCGACAAGCCCGACAGCCCCTGTTCGACCGAGATGTTCGCCGACGACGTCGCCGCGCTGATGCAGGCGATCGGGGTCGCGAAGGCGCACATCTTCGGCCTGTCGCTCGGCGCCGCCACCGGCATGTGGCTTGCCGGCAAGTATCCGGACCGGGTGAAGTCGCTGTCGCTGCATAGCGGCTGGACGAAGAGCGATCCGTACCTGAAGACTGTGGTGTCGGGCTGGCAGGTGATGGCCAAAGCGCTGAACAGTGTGCCCGAGATGGTGATCCAGGGCATCTTCCCCTGGTGTTTCACGCCGGAGTTGTACGCGCAGAAACCCGACTACGTCCAGTCGCTGAGCGACTTCGTGCGCAGCCGGCCCAAGCAGCCCATCGATGCCTTCATGCGCGAGTCCGACGCGGTCATCGCGCACGACGCCGAGGGTCAGCTCGCCAGGATCCAGGCACCCACGCAGATCACATTCGGCCGGCACGACATGGTCACGTCCACGCGGTTCGCCGACGCCATGAAGCGCGGGATCAAGAACTCCGAGCTGCACATCTTCGAAGGCTGCGCGCATGCGGCTCTGTACGAGAACGTGCCGGAGTTCAACGAGCGGACGCTGGCGTTCCTCAAGAAGCACTCGGGCTGACGCGGCCGGAGGATGCCGCGGCGACCTTGGCGGAGCCTCGGGAGAGGGCGGCGTGCCGCGCGGCCTCGTTGATCAGTCATTTTCAGCGGGGCGAGAAGGGAGCGCGCAAGGCCGCCATCTACCGCCTTAGCCTCCGTCCGCGGGTGTCCCACCAGTGCGCGACGCGCTGTGCCGTCAGGGCCGGGGATCGGCGCACTACCACGTCCTGGCCGCGCTGCCCCGGCTTGGCGCTGCTCACAATCTGGACCACCGGCAGCAGCGCGCCCTGCCACGGCGGCTGATGGATGATGTCCCACTCGTAGCGGGTCCACTCGGTGCGGCCGTAATGACGGCTTCGCATGACCACGACCAGGCCGGCCTGGCGGATGCCGTCGGCCATCATCTGCGCAAGCAGCGGACGACTGTA
>DAIQQA010000243.1:2307-5706 GCA_036787045.1 Burkholderiales bacterium
TAATCAGACGTTGACCCGAGCAGTGCTGGTCGAGCGGGTGGGTGCCTTGGCAGACGCCACGAATTTGTAGACGGGCGATCAGGGTAGGCGGCAGGCGCTTCGAACCAGGGCCATAGTCCGGAGAGGCAACCACCCACAGCACCGGCTTCGTCTTCGCCAGCGCCGGAAAGTAGTCGTGGCAGCTGCCGTAAGCGTAGGGGTGTGCCGGCTGCCCTTTCGCGTCCTTGGGCGCCACCTCTGGCCAGTGCTCGCGCACATCCCAGCTCAGCAAAGCGACGTAGTGATCGGTCATGCCACGATTACGGTCCGGGTAAGCTCGGGAGTGCACGCAGCCTGGTGACAACGTCGTTCAAGTGCCCGCTCATGGCGCAGCGACTGATCAGTTCCTTGCGGCCCCCGGCGCGGGTATCGGGGCGGTGCCCCCTCATGAAGGCCCCAACAGCGAATGATCGAACGTCCTCGCAATGCGGGCTTGATCTCGATCAGAAAACCGCTCGACCAGCGCTAGGAGTTCCCGCAAGGGCAGGTGGCTCGCCGGCAGGTATCCCGACCCGGTCCGGTCAGTCTTCTCGAGCAATGCGGATCAACCGCTTGCCCAGGTTCTCGCCGCGATACAAACCGGCGATCGAGTCCGGCGCGTGCTCAATGCCCTCGAGGATGTCCTCGCGGTAACGGATCCGGCCGTCGCGCACCCACTGCGCGAGGGCCGACACGGCCTCGGCGTAGCGCGGCTTGTAGTCGAGCACGATGAAGCCCTGCATGCGCGCGCGCTTGAGCAGCAGATGCCGCTCGACCCGCGGACCCTGCGGCGCCGGATCCCAGCTGGCGATGGAGGCGGTGCCGCAGATCACCACGCGTGCACCGACGCGCAGGTGCCGGTAAACGGCGTCACTGATCGCGCCGGCCGTGTTGTCGAAGTAAACGTCAACGCCCTCCGGGCAGGCCGCGGACAGCGCGGCATCCAGGTCGCCGCTCTTGTAGTCGAGCGCTGCGTCGTAGCCGAACTCGTCGCGGCAGAGCCGGACCTTCTCCGCACCGCCCGCGATGCCGATGGTTCGGCAGCCCTTGATCTTCGCGATCTGCCCGACGCAGGAGCCGACCGCACCCGCTCCGGTAGAGACGACTACCGTCTCGCCGGTTTGCGGCTGCCCCGCTTCGAGCAGCCCGAAGTAGGCGGTGACGCCGTTGAGGCCGAGCACGCCCAGCGAGGTCGACAGGGGCAGATCGCTGTCGGTGATCTTGCGGTCGATGGCCTTGGGGTCCACGGCCGCGTAGTCCTGCCAGCCGAACCAGCCGCACACCAGATCGCCCGGACGAAAGTCCGGATTGCGCGAGGCCTCGACGCGGCCGGCGGCGAGCGAGCGCATCACCGCACCGATCGGCACCGGTTCGGAATAGTTGGCGGCGGCGTTCACCCAGCCGCGCATGGCAGGCTCGACCGAGAGGTAGATGTTGCGCACCAGGATCTGTCCGTCCTGCGGCTCGGGGACGGGCGTCTCGACGATCTCGAAATGCCCGGCCTGGGGAATGCCCGTGGGACGGACCTTGAGTCGGACCTGGCGATTCTTGATGGCGTGCGCCGGCATGGTGTGGGGCTCCGAGGGGAGGAAAGAGGGCTCGATTTCACGCCGTTGCGCCACGGCAAGTCAAGCTGCTCATCGTCGGCGTCGATGAACCTCGATCTGACGTAGACAGCATCCGGCGGGTTGCGCTTCGCCAACCCGCCCTTTAGCGTCGAGCCGGCCGTCAACCGTCGGCGAAGGCTTGGTGATACCTGACCGTCCCGGAGGCATCGCTCAGTGCATCGGGCACGAGCTCGAGCGCCATGAACACCTCTCTCGGGACATCGTACTCGCTGCCGATGCCGAACTCGCTCGCCGGCCGGAAGCCGAAGCGTGGGTAGTAGTCCGGATGGCCAAGGACGACGACCGCGACCGTGCCGATCGACCGGCACCGCGCCAGCCCTGCGCGCACGAGAGCCGAGCCGATCCCACGCCCTCGATGAGTCGCCGCGACCGCCATCGGCCCCAGGCCCATCAGGTGAAGGTCCGGACGGCCCGCAAGCGTGACCGGCGAGAAGAGGATGTGGCCGACGATGGCGCCCGCGACCTCCGCGACCAGCGACACGAGCGGCGTCGCTTGCTCGCGCAGCGTATCGACCAGCTCAGCCTCGACGGGCGAGGGGAATGCGGAGAGGTTCAGCGCATGGACTGCGGCGAAGTCCGACGGCCCCTCGGGGCGGACCTGCACGTCGCTCGCGCCCGCCTGCACCATCAGCTGCTTAGCCGGCGTAGTGAGCGAAAGCCCGGACCACGTTCCCGTCGGGGCCGAAGAAGAACACCTCCGCGGCCATGCCGCGCGCGCCCTTGTAGTACAGCGTGACGCTGTTCACCCCGGCCAGCGTCGCCAGCAGCTCGAAGCGAAGGTCCGGGACAAGACGCAGCGCCGTCGCCCAGTATGCCCCAACGGCATCCTTTCCCTTCAGGGTCCCGCTGGGCTCGCCGGCGATCTGGATGATGAGCGGCGAGGACATCTCGAAGTCTGGCGCGTAGTGCGAGAGGATGCGCTCGAGATCGTGACTGTTCCACGACTCGATCCAGTCCTGGGCGAAGTGCTCGGCGAAGGCTTTGTCGATCATGCTCCCCTCCGCGCAACGAGGCGGACGTCCTCTGTTCCCGGGCCCGACCGACGCGACGGGATCAGAGTCGCCCATTCGGACATGACGCGGGGAATGGTATCGTATGGCCGGCCACCACGCATTGTATTGGCAGCGATACGCGGTCGCCGCAAGTCGGTGGAAATGACGGGAGGGATCAGTGGTGACTCGACTTCCGTGGGTGGCGTTTCTCGCAGGCATGCTGGCTTGCGCGAATGTGCTGGGCGCAGGCGGCGATCCCGCTGCGGGCAAGCGCAAGACCGTGACGTGCAACGGCTGCCACGGCCAGGCGGGCATGAAGAGCATGCCAAGCCTCGGCGGGCAGAATCCCGCCTACTCCGTCGCGGCCATGCGTGCGTACCAGGATGGCGTGCGGCCGCATCCTACGATGCGGGACGTTGCCAAGGCGTTCTCGGACCGGGACTTCAAGAACTTTGCCGCCTACTACGCCGAGCCGCGCGAGATGGCTGCGGAGGCCGCGGCCGAGACGCCCGCACCGGCCGCGGCATCAGCCTGCGCGGCCTGCCATGGTGCCGACGGGCGCGAGACGGTGACGCCGGACACCCCGCGGCTGGCTGGGCAGAAGGTCCCGTACATCGACCAGACCTTGCGTGAATATCGGGCCGGCACGCGCAAGCATGCGGTCATGCAGGAGCAGGCGGCCACGCTGACCGACGAGCAGATCACAGAGCTCGCCGCGTATTACGCGAGCCTGCCCGGCCTCTTCGTCAGATAGCCACCGC
>DAIQQA010000098.1:0-18948 GCA_036787045.1 Burkholderiales bacterium
ACAGCATGCACGACGAACCGATGAAACGGCCACCGCTGGAACGCTGGTTCGAGCGCACGTTCGGCGACGACGCGCCGACGCATCTGGGCTCCGGGTGGTTCAGCGGCACCGTGTCGGTCTTTCTCGGGGCCTGCGGATTGGGCGCGGTCGCAGTGCTGCACTTCCCAGAATGGCTCTCGTCGGAGCAGTTTCGCGCAGCTTATCCGATGGACCTGATGCGGGCGCTGGTCGAACTGATCATCGGGCTTGCGCTCTTGTTCGGCTGCCTGAACCTGCTCCTGCGGAAGAAGAAGACGCTCGGACTCACCGGACTTCTACTGGCGGGATCGGCCACCGTGCTGGGCGGTGCCCAGGTGCAGATCGATGCACAGTTCGACAAGCCGTTCCATCTCGGCTTCGACTGGTTCCTGCTCAATCTGTTCTTCCTCGCGCTGGTGTTCGTGCCGCTGGAGCGGCTGTTCCCGAGACTGCGGGAGCAGGGCGTGTTCCGCTTCGGCTGGACCACCGACGGTGTGCATTTCCTCGTCAGCCACGTCGGCGTGCAGGCGCTGACGTTTCTGACACTACTGCCTGCTACCGTGGTCGCTGCCTACCTGGTGAGCCCGGTGCTGCGGGACGCGGTCGCCGCCCAGCCGATCTGGCTGCAGGTGCTGGAGCTGATGCTGATCGCCGATGTGGTCCAGTACTGGATGCATCGCGCCTTTCACAGCGTTCCATGGCTATGGCCGTTTCACGCCGTGCACCACTCGAGCCGCGCGCTCGATTGGCTGGCGGGCTCGCGCCTGCATGTGGTCGACGTGCTCGTCACGCGGTCGATCATCCTGGTGCCGATCTTTCTGCTCGGCTTCGCGCAAAGCGCCCTGTATCTTTGGCTGGTGATCGTGGCGTTCCATGCGATCTTCAACCACGTGAACCTGAAGTTCCGCTTCCGGTGGATCGAGCCGATCCTAGTCACGCCGCGTTTCCATCACTGGCATCACGCCGTAGCTCCGGTGGACAAGAACTTCGCCGTGCACTTTCCGTGGATCGACCGACTCTTCGGCACTCATCACATGCCCGGCGGCGCCTGGCCCGAGGCTCTCGGAATCGAAGAGCATCCGGTGCCGGAAGGCTTCTTCAGCCAGCTGGTCTATCCCTTCGTACGCCGCTAGGCCGCCCTCGCGGGCTATCGCACCGACTCTGTGCGTTTGTTCGGGGCGACAGCATGAGCGACGCTCAAACTCAATTCTGCTTCAAGGTAGTGTCAAACAACGTGAATGCCGTGGGCTTTCTCAGTGAAGATCGCTAACTGACCACTTACAACGGAGGCGCCTCCACGCCGATCTGCTGCAGGATGCCCCGCGGCGCGCCCCCGGGGATCGGCTCGGGATGAATCTCCACGATCTTGTCCCCGCGCACCTTGTAGAAGAAGTAGTGCTCCGGAATGCGCACGGCCTTGCCCGTCGGGGCGATGGGGTCCATGCCCGGGAGGTTCCAGGTACCGGTGTGGGTCCCGCCTTGCCGCCACTTCACGGCGAAGCAGTCGGGGCGAGCCTCGATCGGATCATGATCGTAGTGCCAGTCGGGGAAGCCGGTGTAGAGCGCGCGCAGCATGGCCAGGAACTGCGCCTTGTCGAGCACGCGGGTGGCAGCGATGAAGCGCAGATCGTCCGAGACGGTGGCTGCGACCCGCTCGAGGTCGTGGGTCGCCAGGCCCTGCATGTACTCGAGAAGGACTTGCGGAATCGCGGCCACGGCGGCTCTTGAGGTCTCGTTGGCGCGGACGGTGGGTTACTGCTGTTCCTTGAGCTGTTCCCAAAAGGCGGGATCGCGCCAGAAGGCGTCGGCGAGCTTTTCGTTGCGTGGTGCGTTGGCGCGAAACTGTTCGCGCGCCTCCACGCTGACGAAACAGTAGAGCTTGTCCTCCGGCGATATCCAGTAGATCGAGCAGTCGGTGGGCACCGGAGTGCCCTTGGCGACGCTCATCGCACAATGACCCTGGAACTGGGTGTCTGCGGCGAAGCTCGACCCGCACGCGGCGGCCGCAAGCGCCGCGGCTATCACGACAAGGCGCAGACGCATCCTAGGTCTGTTTCAGGTAGAACCCGATCGGCACAGTCACCGCGTGCTCGCGCCCGCGCAACCGGAACGGCACGAACAGCTTCGAGACGCGGCGGACCATCACCACCGCCTGGTCGTCGAGCACGCGGAAGCCGCTGGTGCGATGGAGCTCCACCGCTGCGACCATGCCCTCGGCGTCGACCCGGACCTGCACCAGCGCGGTACCCGTCCAGCGCCAGCGCCGGGCGTCGTCCGGGTAGTCGCTCGGGGTGATCTTCTTGCCGACCTTGAGGGACAGCTCCTGCTCGAGCGACTTGAGCGCCTCCTCCTCAGTGAGCATCATGCCCGGGTAGAGCGCGAAGTCCGGCGCGCCGAGCGCGGCGAGGCGGACAGGCTTGGGTCGCTGCTGCTTACGGGCCGCCTTCGTCCGCTTGGCGGGCTTCTTGGCATGCAGAGCGCGTGCTACCTGCTTCGCTCGGACGACTTCCTGCGATGGCGCCACCATCCTGGCGATCGGCGCTGCGCCAACCCCCGCATGGACCAGCGTAGCCTGCGCGCCCAGACAAAGCGAGCCGAGCGTGACCAGGCAGATCGGATATAGCCTGCGCATTTCGTGCTCTCTACGCGTCCTTATCTGCTTGGACAGAAGTATAGACCACACCGGTCCGCCCCGCCGGATAAAGACCACTGGCGCGCACCGGGCGACGAGCAGACCCTTATAACGGCGATCCGCGACGCGTGCTTGAACGGTCCGGGCTGCAGGTCGCGGGCTGCCCTGGCGCAGTACGCTTGGCTATCGCGCCATGCCTCTGTGGGAGCCGCTCAACCGCGGCGTGGCACGCCGCGGGCCAGCGAGTAGGCTAGCAGCCCCAGCCCCATCAGCAGCAGCCCATGGCCGAACCACATCAGCGGCCGGTACTGCTGCTCGATCTCACCGCGCAGGTGCAGGGTGACGCTGGCACCGGGCCGGGGCGGGCCAACCTCCTCGAGCAGGAACAGGTAATTCCCCGCGGCCTGCACCTCGAAGGTGCGGACCGTCTTGTCCACCCGGCCGGTGGGGTTCACAAGCAGGGGTTGCTCGATCACGGGGTAGTCCTGGTCCAGCAGCGTGGCCAGGTACTCGACCGGCTGGCTTTCCCCCTCGGCGGGAAACTCGAAGGTGAGGCCCAGCCTCAGGCGGTTGAGCTCCGGCCGCAGGGTCAACTCCACGGGTCGATAGGCGAGCCCCTTGCGGAAGCGTTGGATCGTGCCGTCGGGCAGCGTCCAGCGGTCGGAGCGCTCGGTTACCGTGACGCTCTGCAGCTCCTCGCCGCTGACATACTCGCAGTAGCCGTAATAGGCGGGGCCGAGGACGACGCCCAGGACGATCAGCAGGATGGCGGGGCCGGACATGCGGCTGCTTATACTTGTAGCCGCGTCCGTCTGCAAGACAGCAAAAAACCTCTCACCACGAAGACACGAAGACACGAAGAAAACCTTCGTAAGGTCAACTTCGGGATCTTGGGCGTTACGCTCTTCCGCCAGGCGAGACGATGTGAGGGCTCCCTCTCCCATCAAGAGAGGGTGAGGTGAGGGTGAGCGAAGTGCCGTGCATCGGAAACGCCTTCACCCTGGCCATGATCTGAGCAGGCACGCACTGCCCTTCCTGGGTTCTTCGTGCCTTCGTGTCTTCGTGGTGAGCGGTAAAGGGGTCAGCGCAGCGAGGCGTTCAGCGTGTCAAGCGCTGCGGCACCGGGGCACAGCTCGCGTTCGCCGAGCTGGTTGAATGGCATGTCCACAGTGTTCAGGTGCGCGTGCAGGTCTGCGGGCTCGGGATCGGCGTAGAGCAGGCCGGTTACGACCTCGCCGGCGGCCTGGCGCTCCTGCAGATAACGCATCGCGGCGATCCGGTCGTGCGGATCGTACTCCGCGTGCAGCTTGCGCAGGCGCAGCACCGTGCCGTCGTGCTGAGTGACCTCCTCGACGGTTCCCGGCGCGTACTCGGCCTTGATCTCGGGCCGCCCGGTGATGAAATCGAGCCGGTTCACCGCTTCGTTGTGCTCGCGCACGTAGTCGTAGCTCTTGGTGGATCCCGGGTGGTTGTTGAAGGCTACGCAGGGGCTGATCACGTCGATGAAAGCAGCGCCCCGGTGCAGCACGGCGGCCTTGATCAACGGCACGAGCTGCTCTTTGTCGCCCGAGAAGCTGCGGGCCACGAAGGTGGCGCCGAGCTGCAGCGCCATGCTGACCATGTCGATCGGCGCGTCGGTGTTGAGTGCCCCCTTCTTGCTCTTCGAGCCCTTGTCGGCGGTGGCGGAGAACTGCCCCTTCGTGAGTCCGTAGACACCGTTGTTCTCCACGATATAGACCATGTTGACGCCGCGGCGCAGGCTGTGCGCGAACTGCCCCAGTCCGATCGAGGCGGAGTCGCCGTCGCCCGAGACTCCCAGGTAGATCAGCTCGCGGTTGGCGAGGTTGGCGCCGGTCAGCACCGATGGCATGCGGCCGTGCACGCTGTTGAAGCCGTGCGAGCTGCCGAGGAAGTACGTCGGTGTCTTCGACGAGCAGCCGATGCCCGACAGCTTGGCGATGCGGTGCGGCGGCAGGTCCAGTTCGAAGCAGGCCTGGATGATCGCGGCGCTGATGGAATCGTGCCCGCAGCCTGCGCACAGCGTCGAGATCGCGCCCTCGTAGTCGCGGCGCGTGAAGCCGAGCTTGTTGTGCTCGAGGGCGGGGTGGTGGAGGCGGGGTTTGGCGAGGTAAGTCATGGGATTCGCGATAAGCGCTGAGTGCTAAGGTCTTTCATGGGCTAATGGTATTTCCCGCGGTCTTTCGGTCACGGCGCTACGCGCCTGAGCGGCGCTACCTTTAGCGCATTCATCTGCTGCGCGATCTCGGCGACGATGAAGCGCGCGGTGATGGGCGTGCCGTCGTAGTGCAGGATCGGGATCAGCTTGGCGGGATCGATCACGCATTCGTTGACCAGCAGCATGCGCAGCTGCGCGTCGCGGTTCTGCTCCACCACGAAGACTTGGTCGTGCTCGGCGATGAACTCGCTGACCTCATCGGTGAACGGGAAGGCCCGCACTCGCAGCGCATCGAGGTGCAGGCCCTGCTCGGTGAGGCGATCCAGCGCTTCCTGCATCGCGGGGGCGGTGGACCCGAAGTACAGCACCGCGGAGCGGGTCGGATGGCGGGCTGCGCGCAGCTCGGGCTTGGGCACGTGCTGCTTCGCAGTCTCGAACTTGCGCAGCAGCCGCTGCATGTTTTCGACGTAGTCCAACCCCGCCTCGCTATAGCGCGCGTAGCGGTCCTTGGTCGTCCCGCGAGTAAAGTAGGCTCCACGCGCGGGATGGGTGCCGGGGTAGGTGCGGTAGGGAATGCCGTCGCCGTCCGCATCCAGGTACCGCCCGAACTCCTTGCCGGCCTCCAGGTCCTGGAAGCTCATGACCTTGCCGCGATCGTAGTGGTGCGCGTCGTTCCACTCGAGCGGCTCGCACAGCCGCTCGTTCATGCCGATGTCCAGGTCCAGCATGACGAACACGGGTGTCTGCAGCCGGTCAGCGAGGTCGAAGGCCTGGGCGCCCAGGTCGAACGCCTCTTTCGGGTCCGCCGGGAAGAGCAGCACGTGCTTGGTGTCGCCGTGTGATGCATAGGCGCACAGCAGCACGTCGGACTGCTGGGTGCGCGTAGGCATGCCGGTGGAGGGCCCGCCACGCTGCACGTCGAAGATCACGGCGGGAACCTCGGCAAAGTAGGCGAGCCCGATGAACTCCTGCATGAGCGAGATGCCCGGGCCCGAGGTCGCAGTAAACGCGCGCGCGCCGTTCCAGGCCGCACCGATCACCATGCCGATCGACGCCAGCTCGTCTTCGGCTTGGATGATGGCGAAGCGGCTCTTGCCGGTGTTGGGGTCGACACGGTACTTGCGGCAATGGCGCGCGAAGGCTTCGGCCAGCGACGACGAAGGCGTAATCGGGTACCACGCCGCCACCGTCGCGCCGCCGTATACCGCGCCGAGCGCAGCCGCGCTGTTGCCTTCGAGGAAGATGCGGTTGCCGACTTTGTCGACGCGCTTGACCTTCAGGTCGATGGACGGCAGAAAGCTGGCGGCGTAGTCGCGGCCCATGTGCAGGGCCTTGATGTTGGGCTCGAGCAGCTTCTCCTTACCCTTGTACTGCTCGCCGATCAGCTTCTCGACCTCCTTCAGGTCGAGCTCCAGAAGCGCCGACAGTGCGCCGACGTAGATGATGTTCTTAAACAGCTGCCGTTCCCGCGCGTCGCTGTACTCGCGGTTGCAGATCTCGGTGAGCGGCATGCCGATGACGTGGATGTCGTCGCGGAACTTCGACTTTGGGATCGGTCTGGTGGAATCGTAGAAGAGGTATCCGCCCGGCTCGATCTCCGCCACATCCTGGTCCCAGGTCTGCGGGTTCATCGCCACCATCAAGTCCACGCCGCCGCGCCGGCCCAGGTAGCCTGCTTCCGACACGCGCACTTCGTACCAGGTGGGCAGCCCCTGGATGTTGGAGGGAAAGATGTTGCGCGGGCTCACCGGCACGCCCATGCGCAGGATGGACTTGGCGAACAGGGCGTTCGCGGAGGCGGAGCCGGAGCCGTTGACGTTGGCGAACTTGATTACGAAGTCGTTGGTGCGTTGCGCTTCTTGCGGCATGGACGCTTCCGCTGTGGTTCGTTGTTGTGCGGATCAGGCTCGCGCCGTCGTTCCGCCGCTCCTGGTACGCGCCGGGGCACTCGCGCCGTGGCTCGTTGGCACCGGGTCAGGCTCCCACCGGGCTCGTCTCGAGGTGCTTGGAACGGCACTTCGGCCCCGCGTGTGTCAGGTCCAGGTAGAACTTCTGCATGTCCCAGGCGCCGGTCGGACAGCGCTCGGCGCACAGTCCGCAGTGCAGGCAGAGGTCCTCGTCCTTTGCCATGATGCGGCCGGTCTTGAGCGGGCCCGACACGTACAAGTCCTGGGTCGGGTTGTTCGCCGGCGCGCGCAGCCTGGCGCGTAAGTCCTGCTCCTCGCCGTCGGCGGTGAAGTTGATGCAGTCCATCGGGCAGATGTCGACGCAGGCATCGCATTCGATGCACAGCTTCGGCGCGAACACCGTCTGCACGTCGCAGTTCAGGCAGCGCTGCGCTTCCTGGAAGGCGAGCTGCGGGTCGAAGCCGAGCTCCACCTCGACCTTGATGTCCTTCAGGGTGATCCGGTTCTCCTTGATCGGCACCTTGAAGCGGAAATCGTTGGAGATGGCGTTGTCGTAGCTCCACTCGTGGATGCCCATCTTCTGCGACATCAGGTTCACCATCGGCGCGGGACGGCTGCGCACGTCCTCGCCGTGGCACAGCTTGTCGATGGAGATGGCGGCATCGTGGCCGTGCGCTACCGCCCAGATGATGTTCTTCGGCCCGAAGGCGGCGTCGCCGCCGAAGAACACGTTGGGCCGGGTGGAGCCCATGGTGACCTGATCGACCACCGGCATGCCGGAGCGGTCGAACTCGATGCCGATGTCGCGCTCGATCCAGGGGAAGGCATTCTCCTGTCCCACAGCTATCAATACGTCGTCGCATTCCATGTGGATGTCCGGCGCACCGGTGGGCACCAGTTGCCGGCGTCCCTTGGCGTCGTACTCGGCGGCGACCTTCTCGAACACGACTCCGGTCAGTTTCCCATGCTCGTGGGTGAAGGCTTTGGGCACGAGGTAGTTGAAGATGGGGATGCCCTCGTGCATGGCGTCCTCTTTCTCCCAGGGAGAGGCCTTCATCTCCTCGAAGCCGGAGCGCACCACGACCTTGACGTCCTCTCCGCCGAGCCGGCGCGACGAGCGGCAGCAATCCATGGCGGTGTTGCCGCCGCCCAGTACGACCACACGCTTGCCGATGCGGGTGGTATGGCCGAAGGAGACGCTGGACAGCCAGTCGATCCCGATGTGGATGCTGGCTGCGCCCTCTTTGCGGCCGGGAATGTCCAGGTCGCGGCCGCGCGGTGCGCCGGTGCCGACGAACACCGCATCGAAGCCGTCGGCGAGCAGCGCCTTCATGCTGTCGACGCGCTCACCGGCGCGGAACTCCACGCCAAGGTCGAGGATGTAGCCCGCCTCCTCGTCGATGATCGACTCGGGCAGGCGGAAGCGCGGGATCTGCGTACGGATCATGCCACCGGCCTGCCCATCGCCGTCGAACAGCACGCAGTGGTAGCCGAGCGGTGCGAGATCGCGTGCGACGGTCAGAGAGGCCGGCCCTGCGCCCACCAGTGCGATGCGCTTGCCGTTGCTGCTCTTCGCAGGCTTGGGCAGGCGTGCATGGATATCCGATTTGAAGTCGGCGGCGACGCGCTTGAGCCGGCAAATTGCCACCGGTTCGGGCTTGTTGCCGCCGCCTTCCTCGACGCGTCCGCGCCGGCAGGCGGGCTCGCAGGGTCGGTCGCAGGTACGGCCGAGGATGCCGGGGAAGACGTTCGATCTCCAGTTGATCATGTAGGCGTCGCTGTAGCGGCCTTGCGCGATCAACCGGATGTACTCGGGTACCGGGGTGTGGGCGGGGCAGGCCCACTGGCAATCCACGACCTTGTGAAAGTAGTCGGGGTTGCTGATGTCTGTCGGGTTCAACATTTCTCCTTTCCGGCCGCCCCCCTGTTTTTCTTGCGATTTTTTCTTCGGTGCGGCGCGAGTGCGCCGCCGGGGACGTGCCCGAGAGTTGGCGACATGGTACTCCCGAGGCTCCGGGCTGAAAAGGCGAATCTGATGAAAATGGCTACAGGCGCGGCGCTTCGAGTGAGGGAGCGGGCACTGTCGCCGTTTCGCTGCGCTGCCGCAGGACCGCCTCTGTCGGGGTGTGTTTTTGCGGCGCGGCCATTCCCGAGCGCCGGACGTTGAAGTCGTCGATCTTCCATTCGCCCTGCTCGACCCGGTAGACGATCACCGTGTACTGCGCGACATCGGGCTTGCGCCAGCGGTAGAGCGCGCGCGCCATCCTGGCCGTGGAGTCCAGCCGCACGAACTGCATCGTATCCAAGGGCGGGAGCAGCTCCGCGAGCAGTTTGAGGCGGGTGCTGTCGAGGGCGGGCGGCCGGGTGCGCGACGCCGCAGTGCGGTGGCCCCAGTACGCGTCGAGGTTGCCGCTGCGGGCGGCGGCCAGAGAACTGGCGAAGCGCATCTCGAGCTGCCTGACGAGGGGGGCGGTGGGGTCGGTGATCGGCTCGGCCGAAGCGAGCAGACCGGCAAGGAGGCAGGCCAACCCGGCCGAGGCGGAGACGCTGCGTTTCATAGCCGTATTCCCCATGCGTTATCGTCCGGGCGGTGCAGCCCGGACTTGCGACTGACAGGCGATGCACGTTGCGTGCCGCGGCCAGTGGGAGGAACTTCGGCTCGCCGGGGTGTGCGCTTGAGGACGATCGGAGTGGTCCCTCGATGGTGGATTCTCCGGCGGCTATGGTACGCCGATGCCCTGCGGGTCGAAACGCCGGCGCGGCGCAATTCGTCGCCTACTGCGCCATGGGTGCGTTCACATAGCCTCTGAGGTAGGCCTGTACGTCCGGATGGAACAGGTAGAGGAACGCCCATGCGACGAATACCTGGTACCCCACGATGGGCGCGACCAGGGGCAGGTCGGTGTTACGCAAGCCCCAGGCAGTGGCGACGAACACGATGGCCCAGACCGCGACAGCTACCGCGAAGATTTTCACGGCGAGATAGGCGGCGACGAAGTGCCGTGTCGGCGACACGGGCAGCGCGAGCCCGGCGACGAACAGCGCTTGCACGATGACGAAGCCCCACGCCAGCACACCGCGCATACCAGAGGAATCCAGGCCGATGACGAGGCCAGCCAGCGCTTGCACCGCACACCAGACCATCAGGATCCACACCCCTACGGGGCGCTTGAGCAGCATCATCGATAACCTCGTGCGGTCACAGGTCCAGGTGGAAGTGCCACTTCGCGCCCACCGCTTTGGCTTGCGTCAGCACCTCGCGGTACTCCGCCAGGTCGTCCAGGACACTGCGCGCGTCCTTCACATCCTTGGGGTTGGCCTGCAGATGCCGGGACAGCGCGTCGATCAGCTTCAGCCCCTCGTCCGGGGCGAACCAGGCCTCCCCGCACTCGGGGATGTCGACGTCTTCGTCCAGCAGATCCTCCACGTCATCGGGGGACATGGCGAGGAAGTCGTCCAGCGGCGGGAGGCCGAGCTTCGCGCAGACGCCCGCGAGCTCGTCGACCGCCTTCGCGACGGCCTTGCCGTTCACGAAAGCGTCGACGTCCACGTCCTCCTTGTCGAGGACGATGTAATAGGACACACCCATCACCGCTCTCCACCGACGGCGCCAGCCGCCTTTGCAGGTTCCGTAGCAAGTCACAGGCCGGAGGCTGCGGGTGGCCGGTCGTCTGGCGGCGACACGCCGGTTGACTATCGACGCATAGCGCGAAAACAGAACGGGGAACTGCCCCCGATCAGGTCGAGGACAGGCTTGGCGGTTCAACTGCCCTGGCGATTTGGATCCGGTTCAAAACCGGATCGGCTGATGCCACCAGTGCTGGAAGGGGTTCGAGTGAACGATCCCCTCGATGACATCCTGGGAGACGCGCGGCAGCCCGGTGCCATCGACCACTGCGTTGACGTTGCGGAGACCCGCGATGCTCTCCTCCACGCCGGAGAAGGGGAAGTCGGTGCCGAAGAAGATCTTGTCCGTGACTTTGTATTCCTGTGCACAGAGGAGCACGTTCCAGAACTGCCTAGTCTTCCAGCATCCACTTCCCACCGGCGATCTTCACCATCACCCGCGCGCGCAGGTCGAGGCCGAGATGGTCGGTTGCGCTCATGTTCACCACGCCATTGGTTGTGTGCAGGCCTTTGATACCCTCCAGGGCGTCGCGCAGCGCCTTGCGGAACGCCGGCGTGCCGGGCTTCGCCTTCTTGAGCGCAGCGGGGATCGCCTGCTGGAGCAGCAGCCAGGTGTCCCAGGCGTATCCGCCGAAGGCGGTGACGGTCCCGGTGCCGTACGTGGCCTCGAAGCGCTTGATGTAGTCCAGCCCGACCTTCTTCGCCGGATGGCTGTCCGGGAGCTGGGAGGCGACTAGCAGCGGGCTCGCCGGGAGGTGAGTGTTTTCGCAGTCCTTGCCGCACACGCGCAGGAAATCGGAGTTGGCGACGCCGTGGTTGTGATAGATGAGACCCTTGTAGCCGCGCTCGACCAGGGTCTTGGGCGGCAGCGCCGCGGGCGTGCCGGCCGAGCCCACCACGACGGCGTCGGGCCTGGCGGCAATGATCCGCAGCGCCTGCCCGGTCACGCTCGTGTCGCGCGGGTTGAAGCGTTCGTTGGCCACCACCTTGATATTCTGCTCGGCGGCGTACTTCGCCACTTCCTGGTAGAACGCCTCGCCGAGCGTGTCGGCCTGGCCGATGTAGGCGACGGACTTCACTCCGCGCGCGGCCGCGTGCTCGAGGATCCCCGAGGCCATCAGCACGTCCGTCTGCGGCGTCTTGAACATCCAGTAGCGCTTGTCGTCCATCGGCTGAATGATGCGGGCAGCGGAGGCGAGCGAGATGGTCGGCGTGGCTGCCTCAGCAATTACCTCCAGGATGGCGAGCGTGCTGGTGGTCAGTGTGCCGCCGATCACCAGGTCCACCCGGTCTTCGCTGACCAGCCGCTTGGCGTTCTTTACCGCCGTGGTAGTGTCCGAAGCGTCGTCCAGCACGATGTACTCGATCTTCTGGCCGGCGATCTCTCTTGGGTACAGCGCCACCGTATCGCGCTCGGGAATGCCCAGCGAGGCCGCCGGCCCGGTCATCGAGAGATTCACCCCGATCTTGATCTGGGCCAGCGCCGTGCCGGCGAGCGCCAGCAGCAGCGCCGCCAGCAAGGCGTGAATCGTCGTTCTCATTCGATTGTCTCCTCCACTAGAGCGAAACACATGAACCACAGAGGACGCGGAGGACACGGAGGATCTGCAACACAGGCCCCCGGCTAGTCAGGCCTCCTTCGTGATCCTTCGTGGTCAATGCGGGTCTGATTTCCTCTGCGTCCTCCGCGCTTTCTGCGGTTAATGCGTTGCCGGGTAGGCATTAGCGCGGTCCATCCACGCGACACGGAATGCTCAGAAACCCCCGGAAGCGCGCCCGCCCGCCGCGCAGCGGCTCGCCGGCCAGAGTGTACTTCGGGAAGCGTGCGAGGAAGCGCCCGATCGCGATGCGGCCTTCGAGCCGGGCGAGGTGCATGCCTGCGCACTGGTGCGGACCCGAGCCGAACGCGAGATGCCGGTTGGGGTTGCGTGCCACATCCAGCCGGTCCGGCTCGGGGAACTGGGCCGGGTCGCGGTTCGCCGCACCGATGCACAACGTGATCTGCGTGCCTGACGGCATCGCCACGCCGCCGACCTCGGTCGCGCGTGTGGTGATGCGGTTGCCGAGCTGGTTCGAGCTCTCGAAGCGCAAAAACTCCTCCACCGCCGTCTTGATCAGCTCGGGCTGCGCGATCAGGCGCGCCTTCTCCTCCGGCCACTGGGTGAGCGCGTGCAGCGCGTTCGCGATCAGATTGGTCGTGGTTTCGTGCCCTGCGTTGAGAAGGAACACGCAGTTGTGCAGCAGCTCGGTGTGGGTGAGGCGCTCGCCGTCGGCCTCGCCTTGAATCAGGCGCGTCAGCACGTCGTGTTCGGGGTTGCCGGGCTCTGCACGCCGGCGCGCCACCAACGTCTCGAGATAGGGCAGGAACTCGGCGAGCGCGCGATTGCCGCGCTCGAAGGCGGCCGGCGTGACGACCGGCTCGAGCGCACCGAGGATCGCCAGGGACCACTCGCGCAGCGGGCCGCGCTCCGCGTGGGGCACGCCGAGCAGGTTGCCGATGATCTCCACCGGGATGGCGGAGGCGTAGTCCTCCACCAGATCCACTGTACCCTTCGTGGCCATGCGTTCGAGCAGCCCATCCACCAGCGCGACGAGGCCCGGCTCCATCGCCTCGATCGCGCGCGGGGTTAGGGCGCCAAGGATCAGGCGGCGCACGCGAGTATGCAGGGGCGGATCGTTGAACACCAGACTGGTGGTGTGATGCTGATACAGCAGCGAGTCGCCGTACTTGGGCTTGAACTCGGCCTTCTTGTCCGAGCTGAAGGTGAGCTGGTCTTTGTAGACCGCGATGATGTCGGAGTACCGGGTCAGGAAGTAGGACCCGTCGGGCATGTGCCGGACCGGGTCCAGCGCGCGCAGCGCGTGGTACCAGGGGAAGGGATTGGCGTAGAACTCTGGCGACAGCTTGCGCAGGTCGAATGCGTCGACCAGTGCGCGCGCCGATTCGGGTACTAGCGCGGATGCGTTCTCCATGTGCGGGAATGGTAACGCACCGCCCGGCCAAAGCGTTGGCCGGCGGAAGGGAAGAACTGCTTGGGGTCGGCTCTAGCGCACTAAGGCGCCGGACTGGGACAGCAGGGCGTTCAGGATCAGGAGCATTGCCACCAGGAACAGCGGCAGTCCGGTGTGAAACACCACTTGCAGCAGACTGTTTACACGTGCACGCATGGAGTTGTCGGGTTGTGGCCTACCGCCTGCCGGTGTTCGGGCCGTGCCGCACGGGTAAGCGGTTACGAGCGGGGACTGTAGCACGGAACGGGCCAAGCGCCGAGCAGCTATCCTGCGAGCCTGGATGAGGTCGTATCATCCTGATATGACGACCCTTTCCGAAAGGCTGCTCGGACCGTCGCCGGCTGACCCGCCGGACAGCGTGTCGGGCCCTGGTGACGGTAATCGCTGTCATTTCAGCGCTTCGTCGACCAGCACGGCGACTACGGCAATGCTCTTCACGAGGTTGTCTTCGAGCCCGTGCCTCTGCTGGAGATAGGCGGGGCTGTTGAAGCTGAGCCAGACCTGGCCCGTGTCGTCCTCCCAGGCCAGGGCCTTCAGGGGAAGGTCGATGGCGACGGAACGCGAGGCGTTCATCAGCGCGGTCCCAACCTTCGGGTTGCCGAAGATCAAGAGCTGCGTCGGGCGCATGCTGAGCCCCACCTTTTGTGCTTCGCCACTGTGGTCGATGCGTGCGAACACGGTGACGCCTTTGGCTTTCGCCACTGCTTCCAGGCGGTCGAGTGTCTCCGGGACGGAGTAACGGCTGGGCTTGGAGACGATGCCGTTGTCTGCCGCGAGCGCTGCGGACGCGATCAGCAGGCTCACAGCGATAAAGGTCGATCTCTTCATGGTTCTCCCTCTTCGGTCAGCAGGGCACGATCCCGTCGGCGAAGTTCCAGGTGCCCTGGCCGGTCATACTAACCCAGACGCAAGAACCGCCCTCCGGTCCCACTTGCCAGAAAGGGTCTGCATCAACCACCTGGGTCAACGCGCCCTGGTACATCGCCGCTGGCGAACCGGTCTGGCGATCCGCCTTTTGCTAGACTGCGCGTGCGCAGCAAACCAGGAGGACCGGCATGGACCTGGATGCCTTCCGCCGCAGCCTGAAGGACAGCGAACCACCCGAGGAAATCAGCCGAGGGCTGCGCGCTCTGTGGCATGCCGGGCGCGATCAATGGGATCGCGCTCATGCGCTGATCCAGACCCAGGACGACGACGACAGCTGCTGGATCCACGCCCACCTGCATCGCATCGATGGCGATCTGCCGAAC
Organism: Burkholderiales bacterium; assembly: GCA_036787045.1. Taxonomy (GTDB): domain Bacteria; phylum Pseudomonadota; class Gammaproteobacteria; order Burkholderiales; family SHXO01; genus SHXO01. The sequence continues at coordinate 14,623 of DAIQQA010000098.1, forward strand.
GCGGCCTACTGGTATTCGCGGGCGGGGCGCGGGGTTCCGAAGTCCGATCTGCAGACCGAGTGGGAGGAGATCGTCGCTGCTCTGCTATCTGACGGCGCTTGATCCGAGCCGCCTCTGCGGTTGCTTGTGGCCGTAGGCGCTAGCGTATCTCCGGCGACGCCTCGGGATCCGGTTCGGGCTCTACAGGCTTGGCGACCTTCGGCGCACAGCTCGGGCCGAGCCAGCCGGCGGGTGCATCGTTCTCGTCCAGGATCTGGATCGGCGTGCCGCAGGCGCCGGCGGGCGGCGAGCTGGGATCGGGGTAGTAGATCGGGCCGGGCTCGGGCAGCGTCTCGTACTCGTTCGGCTCGCGCAGGCTGAACACTTCCAGGCCGCTGGCCGCAGCCACACACATCCAGATCTCGTCGTTGGGCCCCTGCATGCGCACGCCGACCGCATTGTCGCGCTGCTCGTCGTTCCATGCGGCGACCACGGCCTTGGCCGGCGCCGGGGCCCTGCGCAAACAGGCGCGGATCGCCTTGCGGTACTTGCCGAGCGACTTCGACCAGCCTTCGCCGACGCTGGACAGCGTTTCGGGCGGCAGCTCGACCTGGGTGGGACGTTGCTCCGTGAAGTCGGGACGTGCGCGCAGCGTGGCGATGCGGTCGGCGTAGAGCGTGTCGAGGCAACCCACCGGATCCGGTTTGGCGCGGCAGTCGTTGCGCGTTGCCCAGAAGCGGTTCTGTTCCGCGGCCAGCTTCTTCTGCGTTTCCCCCGTTGTCACGCGCAGCAGGCGCGCGTAGACGGTCGCCAGCTCGAGGTCCAGCTCCGACAGGCGGTCGCTGGCGCACACGGTCTTCTCCAGCCAGGTCTTGGCCTTGCTGCACAGGAAGCTGGGCGTGCCCGCCTGGCTGCTCAGCGCGATGCAGGCGAGCAGCGCAGCAGCGACGGGGCGAGCGAGCAGGGCGGTGGTCCCAGTCGACGGATTCATGCGAGGCCTCGCGAGCGTTTCGGAAAGGGCAGGATATGTCCCGATTACGGCTCGGGGTGCCCGCCGCTTTAGCCGGGCGACGCGAGATCGCGCTTAGTGCCGCAGCAGCGGCAGCAGCACCTCGCGGTAGTGCTGCGGCGTCTTGGCGCCGGTGATGCGATGTCGCAGGATGCCGTCGCGGTCGACGATGAAGGCGGTAGGTGTGGGATAGCGCCGCGCGTATCCGCTCTCGGTCAACTCGTCGGCCATGGTGCCGGGCAGGTTGTAGATGCCGAGCATGCGCTCGACGCGCGGTCGGTCCTCCAGCGCGTCGACCCCGATCGCGATGACCTCGAAGCCTTCCGCTCGGTGCTCCTCATAGAACGCTTCGAGCAACCCGATCTCGTACGCACAGAACTTGCAGTAGCTGGAGTAGAAGTTCACCAGCACGACCTTGCCGCGCATGCTGGCGATATCGAACTCCTGGCCGCTGAACAGCTTGCCCTTGAGCGGCGGCGCGGGCTGATCGATGATCGGAAGAGCGGCAGCCGCACTCGCGAGGATTGCGAGGTGAGCGGCCAGCGCGATGCGTGCGAGCGTCCCGTGATGCAGGGTCACTTTCATTGCGGGTTTCCTGGTGTTCTTCGTGCCTTCGTGTCGAGCGGTTGCACTAGCGGATGAACTCGCGGTTGATGCGGCGGAACAGATCGGTGCCGGCGCGCCGCAGCCATTCGAATGCCACCATCTCCCGCGACACGATCTGCGCACCGTTCTGGCGTAGCCGGGCAAGCGCAAGCTCGCGGTCCGACAAGTTGCGCGACCCGACCGCGTCGGCGACGACGAACACCTGCTTGCCTTCGGTCAGTAGATCGAGGCAGGTGTGCAGCACGCACACGTGGGTCTCCGTCCCCGCCACCACGAACTGCTCGCGTGCATAGCTCGGCAGCCGTGCGAGGCAACCCTCGGCGACGCACGAGAAATGCACCTTCTGGACCACACTCTCCGGCGCGACCAGCTCGCGCAGCGTCGCAACGGTGGGCCCCAATCCCTGCGGATACTGTTCCGAAACGGCAACAGGCACGTTCAGTTCCTGTGCAAGGCGCACCAGCCACACGCAGTTCTGGAGCACGCGCTCGCCCTCGTTGATGACCGGCAGCAAGCGGGCCTGCAAGTCCACGACCAGCAGCGCGGATGCTTCGGCTCGCAGCAGCATCAAATTACGCCAGGCGTTCCGCGGTGACGCGGCCGTCGGCCAGCAAAGCGCGAAACGCCTCGTAGGTGCCGCGGACCCCTGCCTCGAGGGGCACCGAGCCGTAATCGCCGAGGTAGCCTCGCACCGGCTCGTCCGATAGATTCATCGGGAACGGCAGCGCGCTTCCCGAGAACGTGATCGCTGCCTGGGGCGCGACCTTCTGGAGCAGCGCGACCGATTCCTCGACGGTGGAAGCGATCCCGTTGATGTCGAAGACGGGCGCGCTGTCGCGCGGCCTGGAGACCGCCGAAAGAAAAGCGCTGGCGACCTCGCCCGCGTGCAGCCACGAGATCGCCCCGCGGAACGGAATGTCGTAGGGCTTGCCCGCCGCGGCTGCGAGAATAGCGACCGTGGTCTTGGAGGTCAGGCCTTGGTCGCGGCCCACGCCGTACACCACACCCGGGCGAAGGCCGACGCTGTGCACGCCCCAGTCCTGCGAGTACACCTTGGCGGTTTCCTCGTTGCAATACTTGTAGGCGCCGTAGAGTGTCGGCAGGGTGCCGTGTCCTTCCATCGCACCGTGCGCCGCAATCGAGCTGGCGTAGGTGATGCGCTGGATACCGAGCTTGCGCGCGGCTTCGAACACGTTGACCGTGCCCACCACGTTGACCTTGGCGCCCAGCACCGGGTCTGCTTTGCAGAACGGCACCTGCAGTGCGGCCAGGTGAACGATCGCGCGCGCCTTCGACCGCTCGCAGGCCCGCAGGACTGCATCGTAGTCGGCGAGGTCGCCCGTGAGCCATTCGATCCGGCTCAGCTCCGGCTCCGACATCAGCAGGCGCGGGCGGCGCTTGTCGTCGCTGAGGTCGAACGCCACTGCCGGGACGCCCGCGCGCGTCAGCAGTGCCAGCGCCCAACTGCCGATGCATCCACCTGCTCCGGTGATCAGCACCGGGCCGTCGTAATTCTTGGCGTCGATCTTGAAGTACTCGAACATCCGTGTCTCCTGCGGCTTGTGGTTGTGCAGGCGGATTGTCCCATCCGTCAGCTTGACGGGCAAATGACGGCAAATCGGAGCATCGACTTGATGGGAGCGGGCCCGAGGATCAGGGTGACGCAGCGCTGCTGTTCGCCCCGCGCGAGTGCTGCCCGTCAACGTGGTGCCGTTGCCAGGGCCTGCTCCGTCGCCTGGGCACCGCGGACCGCTATGGCGTGTAGCCGCTCGCTTTCGGCGCTGGGCTTGATGCCGAGAACCGCAGCGAACAACTGCCGCATGCGCAGGTAGGCTGCTGCGGCGTCGGCAACGCAACCGAGTGCGAGGTGGCAGCGCATGAGGCCCTGGTAGAACGCCTCGGTCAGATCGTCCGTCTCAAGGCCGCGCGAGTAGAGCTCGAGCGCGGCACGGACGTCCCCTGCCTTCTCGTACCTCTCGGCTGTGGCGCGCACCTGCCGGATAAAGCGAGCCTTCAGGCGCTCGCGCAGGCTGGCCGACCACGGTTCGTCGATCTCGCACGGCAGCAGGTTGCCTCGATAGAGCTGCAGCGCAGCCACACCTGCCGGATCCGTCGCGGGCTGCGAATCGCCCAGACGCTCGAAGGCGAACGCGTCCACCCAGCACAACCGGGGATTGAGGCTGACCAGGCCGTCTTCGAGGAGGATCGCATCCGGATGTCCAAGCAGCTTGCGCAGACGGTGCAGCGTGACGCTGAACGCGGCGCGTGCCGCATCCGCCTCGTCGTCTGGCCAGATCGCATCGATCAGCCGATGATCCCGCACACCGCTGCCACCGAGGCACACCAGCGCCTTCAACAGGTTTAGCGTCTTCTTCGGCGCCCGGCCCGCGAACGCTAGCGGCTGGTCGTCGACGAAGACGGCGAAGCGCCCGAGCGCATAGATGCGCACGCGCCAGGGCCACTGCTCGATGGGCGTGCCGGGGCAATGCCAGTCGAATGCGCGAATCAGGCTGCGCACGTAGTCGACCTCGATACCCGCTGCCAGAGCCTCCGCGCACAGGCGTGGCATCCAGGTCGGGAAGAAACGGACCGGGATGTTGGTCCCGTGCCGGCCGGCGCACGTGAACAGATCAACCAGGCTCGCTTGCAGTCCAGGGCGATCGCGCTGCTCGAGCGCGATCATCGCGCGCGCCTGATGCCGGTGCACGTCGTAGGCGTCGATGTTGTAGTGC
>DAIQQA010000099.1:0-18901 GCA_036787045.1 Burkholderiales bacterium
CGGCTGGCCGCTTTCGGGCAAAGAATCTGGCTCGCTCAGTGACTGGAAGTGGCCGCAAGCGGACGCCAACAACTGGCTGCCCCCCCGGGGAGGGGGAGATGGCTCAGATCGGCCACCAGGCGCGCTTCTTGTTTGCGCCAACGACCATGTTCGAGTTCAAACGCAGGAACCCGAAAGTGTCATCCGACGGCGACGTCGGTCGTCCTCCACGGTTTTTCCCAGATGGGATCGCCGCGCTTCGCTACGCGTGTAAGCTGCTGGAGTGTCCACTGCATGAGGGAGCCTTCCTGCCGGCTGTTGTTCTCGATCCTCGGGAGGTGTTCGGCACCCAGCCGCCCGCCAAAACTGAGGATGGAAATCAGGTCGCTTTCCTCTGTGTCGCATCGAACGACGGCGGATTTGTCGTGGCCGCCACCACTGCAGGCCCGAGAGGCCCAAGACTCGAGCCGGGACAACTGGTGGCCTGGAGGGCGGTGCGACACGTGCCAGACATCGCGAGCACCGTCAGCGACAAGAGATTCGGCTGGGCGGGGGTGATCGTCGGTACGCTCAAGCCCGAGCTTCGGAACAGCTGCTGGGTCGGTAGTGAGATCTTTCGCCCTTCACTCCGCGGCGCAGCATCGTAAGTAGCGATTCGGCAGGAACAGAAGGGGCGCCTAGACTAGTACAGCCACGGTAGTTACGAAACATCGCCCCGCAGACGCGGACCGTAGGCAAAGCGCACCTGCCCTGGTTCTTTCGGTTTTCTTCGTGTCTTCGTGCCTTCGTGGTGAGAGGTGGAATTGATGGGTTAAAGTACTAGCGCCCTTGCGTCCGGGAGTTGGTTCCCCGTCCCCCTCTCCCAAATGCACAACTACTGCACGCTGGCCGCGATGCGCTCCCTTTCGCGCTTGATCTCCTGCGCCAGGTCATAGACCGCCATCGCGTAGTTGCGGCTGCGGTTGTACTGCAACAGCGCATAGAAGTTGTCGAAACCCAGCCAGAACTCGGGCCCGCCGACCAGATCGAGCTGGAACAGCGCGGCGCTGAGCTCGCGGTCGTGTCCGCTCATGTCCTCTATGCCGCGCATGCGCCACTGGTCCAGCGTGAGCGAGGGACGCAAGCCGAGGTCGATCAGCGGCTGAGGGTCCACGGCGTCGATACGCGCGGGTGCCACCACCGGCTCGCCGCCCTTCCAGCCGAACAGCCGCAGGTAGTTGGCCACGCTGCCGATGACATCGGCAGTGCTGCTCCACAGGTCGATCCGGCCGTCGCCGTCGAAGTCCACCGCATAGCGGCGGTAGCTGGTGGGCATGAACTGCGGCATGCCCATGGCCCCGGCGTAGGAGCCGGTGATGCCGAGCGGGTCCCACTTCTGCTCGCGGGCCAGCAGGAGGAACTGCTCCAGCTCGCTGCGGAAATAGTCCGGGCGGTTCTGCAGATCGAAGGCCAGCGTGGACAGCGCCTCGACCACCTTGTGCCCGCCCGTAATCCGGCCGTAGCGCGTCTCGATGCCGATCAACGAGACGATGATGCCTTCGGGCACGCCGAACGTCTCGCGTGCGCGTGCCAGCGTCTCGGCCTGCTCGTTCCAGAACTGCACGCCGCCAGAGATGCGCCGCTCGTCGACGAACAGCGGGCGGAACTCGTGCCACGGTTTGGCAGTGGACGGCGCGGCGATTGCGCGTGCCACGCTCTCGCTGGGTCGGATCTTGGAAAACAGTGCATGCAGTTCGCGACGGTCGAACCCATGCGTGTCCACCATGTAGGTGATGAACTGCGCTAGGGGCGCGCGCAGCGGACGGAACTCTTCAGGGGGAGTCTGCGCAAACGCGACCAGGCCCAGGCCGGCACCGAGCGCCGCTGCGCAAGCACGTCGCAGCCAGCGCCCGGGCCTCATGGCACGACCGAATCGACAGTGATCACGACGCCGCTGGCGCCGGGCTGCACCGGTGCGCTCGCGCCTTCCAGGTCGCCGCTTTGCGCGGCGGCGTTGCCGCTCTTCGATATGCGTGCCGTCACGATCACCTTAGGAAAACCCGACAATTTCATCTGCGGCGCCATGGCCAGGCTGTCGTCGAGAGCGAAGCGCAGCGGCAGATCCTTCACCTGTTTGCGCAGGACCGCCAACGGCATGCGCGTCCCCTCTTCCGCACGCGCCACCACGAACACCGTGTCCTCGGGGCCAGCACGGCCGGCGAGCCCGGCGGCCAGGCGCACCTCGCCGCGGATCGTCTCGGCGCCGGCCGGGGCGGGCTTCGCCCCGGCCAGCTCGCGCGCCTGGGCAAGACCGGCCTGGAGGGCCTGGGCCAACTCGGAATCGGCAGGAACCTGAGCCTGCAGCCGCTCCCAATAGCCGATGGCGCGCTTGTAGTCCTTGGCCTCGAAGGCAGCGGAGCCTGCCAATGTGAGGGCTTTCGGATGATTTGGGTCGATCTTGAGGGCTCGTTCGAGCAATCGCGTAGGCTCGCCTTCGAGCTTACGGCCGCGCTCCAGGGCCAGCGCCTCGGCGTACTCGGCCAGGATCTCGGGCTCGTTCGGCTTGCGCCGGTCGGCCTCCTGCAGGGCCTGGACCGCTTGCGGGAAGCGCTCCAGCGCCCTGTAGGCGCGGCCCAGCATCAGCCAGCCCACCGGATCGTCCGGGTTGGCGGCCATGCGCTCAGCGAGCTGCCGGGTCATGGCCTCGAAGTCGGCCTGCGTGATGTCGCCAGCCTCGGGTACGGTATGCTTGGGAGCCCCGATGCCCTGGGGCTGTCCCAGATGCCAGTACAGCAGCCCGGCGCACAGCGGCATCAGCACCGCCACCAGAACGGCAAGCATCCGCCCCGACCGGCGCGCCGCGCCTGCATCTGCGGGCTGCGCCGCAACCTCCTCCAGCAGGCGGCGCTCGAGCTCCGCGCGTGCATTTTCGTACTGGGTCGCGTCGAGCGTGCCGAGCCTGAGGTCGCGCTCCAACTCGGCGAACTGATCGCGGTAGATGGACAGATTCGCGGCGCGTACCGTCGTGCGTGCGCCCGCTGCCGGCCGCAGCAGCGGCCACAGCACGAACACCATCCCGCCCGCGGTAAGCAGCGCGGCAGCGATCAGGAACGCCGTCATGCCTTGGAGCCCGAGCCTGCCTCTTCGCCGTGCAGAAGCGACTGCGCGCGCGCGTGCTGTTCATCGGAAAGCGGCTCCTGGACGAGCTGGAGGCGGCGTCGGCGCAGGTAGAGGACCAGCCCAGCCACGGCAACAACGAGCAGCACGAAGGGACCCACCCACAGCAGCAGGGTCGTGGGCTTCACCGGCGGGCGATACAGGACGAAGTCGCCATAGCGCTCGGTCATCCAGGCGCGGATCTCAGCGTCGGACTTGCCCGCCTTGATCTGCTCGCGCGCCTCGTTGCGCAGGTCGACGGCGAGGTCGGCGTTCGAGTCGGCCAGCGACTGGTTCTGGCACACCAGACAGCGCAGCTCGGAGGCGAGATTCGTGAGCCGCTTCTCCAGAACCGGGTCGGCAGCAGCAGGCGGCGCCTCGCCCGGCCAGGCCAGGACGGGCGCGAGAAGAAGCAATACGATGGCAGTACCGAGCTTGACCATGGGGTGCTGGTAGAGTGACCACTGGCGTTGGCTGGCGTTCCCGGGCCGCACAACTCGTTGCCCGGGTGCAAGGGCGACATTATAGACGTCGGCGCCGGGAGTTCTTTCTGAGCGGACCCGCGAAGTGTCGCAGCCAGGCCGTGAGGAGTCCTTCGACCAGACCGCGGTGGCAACCAGAACCCAAGGAGAATCGTGTACCAGGCAGCGTGGCGACTAGTCACCCTGCCAACATCCGGTGGAGCACCGCCATTTGCGTCACCATGCGATTGCGGGCCTCCTTGATCACTACGCTGCGTGGCCCATCGAGAATACTGTCGACCACTTCGACGCCGCGGCGAACCGGCAGGCAGTGCATGAACTTGCAATCAGCGCGTGCGGTCTCGAACCAAGGCTCGTCAATGCACCAGCTCATGAACCCTGCCCGGAGAGCCTGATCCCCAGGACGGCTTTCGTATTGACTGGTGGATGACCACGACTTGGCATAGATGATATGGGCGCCCTGCATTGCTTCGCGGCGATCTGCGGTTTCGCTTATGCTGCCGCCACTGTGCTGCGCGGCCTGGCGCGCCTTATTCATGATGCTTTCGGGCAGCTCGAAGCCCGGTGGGCGGAGCACGACGACATCCATGCCGCGCATGCTGGCCATGTGAAGGGTTGCCGCGGGAACGGCGAAAGGAAGCGGCCGCGGATGGTACACCCACGACAGCACGAAACGCCCACCGTTACCGGGGATGCCGAGGTCGTCCAGGGTTTTCCAGTCGGCCAGGCTCTGGCAGGGGTGATTCATGGCCGATTCCATGTTGACCCACGGGATATCAGCCAGCTCGGCCAGCTCGCGGAACTGGCGGTCGGCGAGATCATCTTCAAGACTGTGGCGCTCGGCGAAGGCACGAATTCCTATGGCATGGCTGTATGAAGCGATGACGGGAACGGCCTCGCGAATGTGCTCCGCGGCCACGCCATCCATGACGATGCCGGACCGGGATTCGAGCCCATGGATGGACATCTCGGGCGACACGACGAAAGAGCTGCCACCCAGTCGCCCCATGGCCGCCTGGAAAGAGGTCAGGGTCCTCAGCGACGGGCTGAGGAAGAGTAGTCCCAGAACTTTGCCCTGCAGTGCGCGCGGCTGCGGCTCACGCTCGAGCTTGCCAGCCAGCTTGAGCAGTGCGCGAACCTCCTCGATAGAGAGATCCGCCAGGTCGTTAAACTGCTCCATGGCTACCGTTCCCTTGGTCAGAAAAATTCTCCAACTGCGGTGTCAGCCGCAGCGATTGGTCTGATCCTGCCCGGGCCAAGCATGAACGCGATGCTAAGCAAGAGGTACACCAACGTTGGGTACGCGTATGCTCAGCCGCTCCAATGACGTGATGAGCGAAAGCACGGAGCAGAAGCCGCTGTGATTGCGTCCCCTGCAACCGGCTTGGTCCATTGGAGCTTCGTGCAAGTAGGGAGAGCTCGGTTCTCCCTGATGGCAGGCAGGCAAGGCTCTTGCTCGGTAGAGCAAGTTACCGCGAAGTGGACGGATATGGCAACACGAAGCGAGAATAGCAAGGTGACGTCGTCACTTTGCCTTGCGCTGGAGACGCTCTGCGAGGGTTCCTGGTCTGCAATCAGGGTCGCGTGCGTGCCGAATGGGCTGGAGTTCCGATTCCTGGTGCGCATCGAGGCGCCATGGCGTCCCGCCGTCTACGGCTATCTGGCCAAGCACGCCAAGATCTGGATCCCACCCGACGGTGGTCCTTTGAACCTTTCCATGGAAGAAGCGCTACGCATAGGATAGCTGGTCGCCGGAGACAGCAGAGAGGAATCGACTCCCACGCGCCCACTGCATCCCCGCCATCGCGAACCCCGTCGCATGCCTAAGGATCTCGGTGGCGCGGCGCTTCGAGACACGTTCCAGCCCTGACCGGTCGTCGCGACCAGTTCGCCGCGCCTGTGGGACTGAAGTCTGGCAGGCGGGGCCTACGCTGCGTGTCGGAACGGCGCTGCGGACGCAGGTGTGGGTGCCTGGCTACGATAGCTGTTGGCTCGAATGCGCTCGACCATCGGGGCCAACAACGCGTACAGGTCCGGGAGGGTCTTTGTCAGCAGCGATTGCTCGGCGAACCGGATCGTGAAGCGCGATCCGGCGTGACGAACCAGTAACTCATGCGAGCTCCCGCTGCACTGATAATCTACCTCAGCGTCGTGTAGGCGGTCGATGAGGTGCTCAAGCAGAGCGCACGCCTTGGCTTCTGCGTCCATGCATCTTTCCTTTCAGTCGACGGTGTTGTGACAAACCCGTTGAACGAGTACCTGCTCGACAATCAGCAGGAGATGTGCCACATCACTGAGCGGGTAGGTTGACCTTACCGGCGGTCCGGCAAACCGCTTATGCTGTGGGCGCCGCACCGACGGCCCGGCCGAAACGGGGGGCGCTACCCCTGCAGCTGCCTGGCCAGCGGAAGGATCTTGTCCTTGAGGACGTCGGGCGTGACCGGCCCGATCTGCTTGTAGCGGATCACACCCTCCTTGTCGATGAGGAAGGTCTCGGGCACACCGTACACGCCGTAGTCGATCCCCACGCGCCCGTCCGCGTCGACGATCGACATGGTGTAGGGATTGCCATGCTTGCCGAGCCAGGCCTTGGCCGCATCCGGCTGGTCCTTGTAGTTGAGGCCATAGACCGGCAGCACGCCGGATCGCGAGAACTCGACCAGCAGCGGATGCTCCTGCAGGCAGGCCACGCACCAGGACGCCCACACGTTGAGCAGCCACACCTGGCCGCGCAGATCCTGCGTAGTTATCGACTGCTCGGGGTTGTCCAGGCGCGCGAGCTGGAACTCCGGCGCGGGCTTGTCGATGAGCGGCGAAGGGACCTCGCGCGGCTTGAGCGACAGCCCGGCCCACAGGAATGCCACCAGCACGACGAAGACGGCCAGCGGGATCAGAAAGCGCAGTTTCGTCAAGGTCGCGCGATCCGTCGTGGCCTGGCGCGTCAGGATGCCGCCGCCGGCGCGGTCGCGCTGCGAGCCTGCTGCGCATCGCCCTGCTCGCGCCGCGCGAGCCGGTAGCGCCGGTCCGTGACCGCGACGACGCCACCGATGGCCATCAGGAAGGCACCGCCCCAGATCCAGTCGACGAAGGGCTTGTGGTACACGCGCACCACCCAGGCGCCCCCGCCCACCGGCTCGCCCAGCGACACGTACAGGTCGCGCGTGAGGCCCGAGTCCATGTCCGCCTCGGTCATGGGCATCTGCTGGACGGGATAGAAGCGCTTCTCGGGATGCAGCAACGCGATGTCGCGCCCGTTGCGCGTCACCTGGATGTGCCCGCGGGTGGATTCGTAGTTGGGGCCGGGCACCTGATCGAGCCCGGTGAGCTGGAAGGTGTACCCGCCCACCTCCACAGTATCGCCCACCATCATGCGCACGTCTTTTTCGGTCTCGAACCCTCTCACGAGTGTCACGCCGATGATGAATGCGCCGACCCCGCAGTGGGCCAGCAGCATTCCCCAGTAGCCGCGCGGCAAGCTTTTCAGACGCGCCCCCAGCGGCTGCTCGGTCGCCCCGAGCTGCTTCAGCCGCTCGTGAAGATTGACGACGCTGGCTGCGATCACCCACACGGCCAATAGCAGGCCCAGGGCGACCAGCGGCGTCCACTTGCCCATGACAAACGGCAGCAGGATCGCGCTCGCCACCGCGACGCCGAAGGCCCACTTCAGGCGCATGGCGAGATCGGGCAGCTTGGCTTCTTTCCATCGCGCGATCGGGCCGACGCCCATCAGGAAGATCGCAGGAGCCATGAGCGGCGCGAACACCGCCTCGAAGTACGGTGGGCCGACAGAGATCTTGCCCAGCCCGAGCGCGTCGAGGAACAGGGGGTACAGCGTACCCAGCATCACAGCCCCGGCCGCGACCAGCAGCAGCACATTGTTGGCCAGCAGCATCGACTCCCGGGACACCAGCTCGAACCTGCCGCCCAGACCGACCTTCGGCGCGCGCCAGGCGAACAACGCAAGCGAGCCTCCGATCACCGCAGCAAGGAAGGCGAGAATGAAGCTGCCGCGGGCAGGATCGGTGGCGAAAGCGTGCACCGACGTGAGCACGCCGGAGCGCACGAGGAACGTGCCTAGGAGCGACAGGGAAAAAGCGATGATGGCCAGCAGCACCGTCCAGATCTTGAAGCCGCCGCGCTTCTCCGTCACCGCCAGCGAGTGCACCAGCGCGGTGCCCACCAGCCACGGCATGAAGGAAGCGTTCTCCACCGGATCCCAGAACCACCAGCCGCCCCACCCCAGCTCGTAGTAGGCCCAGGCGCTGCCCAGCGCGATACCCACCGTCAGGAAGGCCCAGGCCATCGTCGTCCAGGGACGCGACCAGCGTGCCCAGGCGGCGTCGAGCTGGCCGCCCAGCAAGGCGGCGATGCTGAACGCGAACGCCACCGAGAAGCCCACATAGCCCATGTACAGCATGGGTGGGTGAATGACCATCCCGGGGTCTTGCAGCAGCGGATTGAGGTCGCGCCCGTCCGCTGCCGCAGGCAGCAGGCGCTCGAAGGGATTGGAGGTGAACAGCATAAAGGCGAGAAAGCCGATGCTGATCATGCCCATCACCGACAGCACACGCGCCAGCATCTCCGGCGGCAGCTGGCGGCTGAACACGGTCACCGCCAGCATCCACAGGGTGAGCATCAACACCCATAGCAGCAGCGAGCCTTCGTGGCTGCCCCAGGTGGCAGCCAGTCGGTAGTTGGCCGGCAGGCTGGAGTTGGAGTTGTTCGCCACGTTGAGCACCGAGAAGTCGTTGCTCAGGAAGGACCAGGCGAGACACCCGAACGCAATGGCGACGAACACGAACTGCCCCTGCGCAGCCGGCCGTGCCAGACCCATCCAGGCCGCGTCGCCGCGGAAGCTGCCGACCAGCGGCACGAGCGCCTGCACGGCGGCGATGCACAGGGCGACGATGAGGGCGAAGTGACCGAGCTCGGGAATCATTGGGGCTACCTTATTTGGTTTGCACCAGCGTCTTCTGCGATTCCTGCATCGCCTTGTGCGCCTGCTCCACGGCCTCGGCGGCCTCGGGCGGCATGTAGTTCTCGTCGTGCTTCGCGAGCACCTCGCGGGCGCGGAACACGCCATCGCTGTCCAGCTCGCCCTGGGCCACCACGCCCTTACCTTCCTTGAACAGGTCGGGCAGGATGCCACTATAGAGCACCGGAACGCTCTTGGCTGTATCGGTGACGACGAAACGCACCGTCACCCCATCGGCCTGGCGCTGCACGCTGCCCGTCTCGACCAGCCCGCCGATGCGGAAGGCCTGGCCCTGGGGCGCCTCATGGCTCGCTACCTGGCTGGGCGTGTAGAAAAACACCAGGTTGCTCTGGAATGCGGAGAGGATCAGCGCAGCCGCGCCGCCCAGTGCCGCCAGCCCCGCCGCTATCAAGGCGAATCGCTTGTGTCTCGGTTTCATTCTGCTCTCGTTGCGGGGCCCGCTCGGTCACCAGGGGCACGCCCGCTGAGACTACGACCCAGCCGCCGCAGCAGAGTTCGCCTCCGCCGCGCCAGCAGCCACAGCTCCGCAGCGATCAGCACCACGGTCACGGCATAGGAGCCCCAGACGTAGAAGGCGTACCCGCCCATGGCGAAGAACTCGCCTGCACTTCCCCAGCTCATTTCGCCTTCAGCTCCGGCAGAGCGCGGACCCAGTCTGCATCTTCCTCGCGCTCCAGGATGATCGCACGAACGCGCATGAAGCTCGCAGCGATACTGTACATCCAGGCCGCCAGAGCCATGATCAGCATGCCGGTCAGCATGGTCGTGGCCATGGAGGGTGCGCGTGTGAGGCTCACCGAGGCGCCCTGATGCAGCGTGTTCCACCACTGCACCGAGAAGTAAATGATCGGGACGTTGACCACCCCGACCAGGGCCAGCAGCGAAGCGGCCTTGTCGGCGCGCCGCACGTCGTCGATGGCCGCGTGCAGGCTCATGAAGCCGATATACAGGAACAGCAGGATCAGCTCGGAGGTGAGCCGCGCATCCCACACCCACCAGGTGCCCCAGGTCGGCTTGCCCCACAGCGAACCGGTCCACAGCGCGATGAAGGTCATCAGCGCCCCCGTAGGCGCCAGCGCGAGCGCCATCATGAAGGACAGGCGCGTGTTCATGATCAGCCCCACCGTGCACCAGAACGCCATCACCACGTAGATGAACATCGACATCCACGCTGCCGGAACGTGAATGAAGATGATGCGGTAGGCCTCGCCCTGCTGGAAGTCGGTGGGTGCGACGAAGAAAGCGAGATACAGGCCGGCTGCAGCGAGGATCGCAGCCGCGGTCATGAACCACGGAGTCATCTTCCCGGCCAGCGGGTAGAAGACCTGCGGCGAAGCGAAGCGCCAGATTCTCAAGGCCATCGTCGGGCTACTCCAGCGCGATGCGGATCGCCGCCGCAGTGGCCCACGGTGCGAGCACCAGGGCGATGAGCAGGAAGGCGCCCAGCAGCGAGAGGTGTCCGCCGGCGCTCATCCCGGCCATGCTGGCCGACACCGCGCCGGCACCGAAGATCAGCACGGGGATGTACAGGGGCAACACCAGCAGTGCGAGCAGTCCGCCCGCGCCGCGCGCCCCCAGGGTCAGCGCCGCGCCGACGGCACCGATCATCGACAGCACCGGGGTGCCGAGCAGCAGGCCGAGCGTCATGATGCCGAGCGCCGCGCCGGAAAGGTCGAACTGCAGGCCGAGCACCGGCGCGATCAAGACCAGCGGCAGGCCGGTCGTCAGCCAATGCGCAAGGATCTTGGCTAGAGCCAGCAGCAGCAATGGCTGCGGGCTCAGGGCCAGCTGCTCCAGCGTCCCGTCGGCGTAGTCTCCGGCGAACAGGCGCGCCAGCGCGAGCATCGAAGCGAGTAGCGCCGCCACCCACACCACGCCCGCTGCGATGCTGCGCAGCGTGTTGGGCTCGGGCCCAACACCCAACGGAAACAGGCTCACCACGATGATGAAGAAGAAAAACGTCGTCGCGACATCCGAACGGCGGCGCGCCGCGAGCAGCAGATCGCGCCGCACCAGGCTCGCGAACGCCGTGCCCAGCCCGGCTCGCTGCGGCGGATCCGCGCTCATTCACCCAGCAGCAGGCGGCGCATGCGCAGCCCGCCGAGCTCCACGTCCTGGTGGCTGGTGAGCACCACCACGCCGCCGCGTCCGAGGTGCTCCGCGATCCGGGCTCGCACCAACTCTACCGCAGCGACGTCCAGCGCGGTCAGCGGCTCGTCCAGAATCCACAGCGTCTGCGCCTCGCCAAAAGCCAGTCTTGCCAGCGCAACGCGCCGCCGCTGCCCCTGTGAGAGGGACCGTACCGGAAGCTCCTCGCGACCCTGCAACCCGAAGCACGCCAGCGCCTCGAACAGCGCAGCCTCGTCGGCAAGGATGCCTTGCTGCACCAGTCCGAAGCGCAGGTTCTCCAGCGCGGACAGGTCGTCCTTCACCGCCGGCGCATGGCCGAGGTAGACCATCTCGGCGCGGAACGTCTCGCCCAGATCGCGCGTGCTGGTGCCGTTCCACAGCACACTGCCCGCATCGGGCGGAAGGAGCGTGCAGAGGATGCGCAGCAGGCTGGTCTTGCCGCTGCCGTTCGGGCCTGCGACCCAGATCAGCTCGCCAGCCTGAGCCTCGAAGGACAGGTCGCGGAACAGGCGCCGCCGCCCGCGCACGCACTCGAGACCCACCGCCTGGAGCATCGACCCGCCGCCGGATAAAGGCGCGGATTATACCCCAGCCTTCCTCTATCCCACGGCTTGAACCACGGAGGACACGGTGGACCCGGAGGACTGCACCATCTGAACAATTGGATACGCCGACCGAGCCCGCACCATCATACGTCCTGGCCGGCCAACAGGGAGGTGCCGCGGGAACTGAGCGACCTTATGTGCGCCCTCGCCGCCCTTCTGTCGGAGGGGCAGGATTGGCCGTCACCGAGGAAGGCACCGCCATCACTCCCTTTCCTCCGTGTCCACCGTGTCCTCCGTGGTTCAAGGAGCAACGGGTGGAAGGGATCACCCGGCGTAAGCCTTCGCTACCGCGAAGCACTTCTGCTTCAGGCTCGCGATAAGCTTGTCCCAGGAGTCGCGGAACGATGTCACGCCTTCGCGCTCCAACTCCGCGGTGATCGCGTCGAGGTCGACACCCAGCTTCGCCAGTGCCTCGAGATCGCGCTGCGCCACGTCTAGGTCGGCTTCTAGGGTGCTGAGTGCTTCGCCGTGATACAGGAATGCATCGAGCGTTTCGGGCGGAACGGTGTTGACCGTGTCCTTGCCGATCAGGGACTCCACGTAGAGGACGTCGCGGTAGGCGGGGTTCTTGGTGCTGGTGCTGGCCCATAGGGGCCGCTGAGGGCGTGCGCCGCGCTTGAGCTGGGCCGCGATGTCGGGTTCGGCCGTCAGCATCACAAAGCGCCGATAGGCGAGCTTGGCATTGGCGATCGCGGCCCGGCCCATCAACCGCCGCGCCTCGGGCGAACCGAGGCCCTCCAGTCGCTTGTCCGTCTTCGTATCCACTCTGCTGACGAAGAACGAAGCGACCGAGGCGATCCGCTCCGGGTGTGGATTGCGCGCCAGCCCGCGAGCCCATGCGCGTACCACTTGCTCGTAGCGGGCGATCGAGAACAGCAGCGTGACGTTGATGTTGATCCCGTCGGCGGTGAGGCGCTCGAACGCCTTTACGCCCTCGGCGGTGCCGGGCACTTTGATCAATACGTTAGGGCGCGCCACCTCCCGCCACACGTGGTGGGCTGCCTCGTAGGTGCGCTCCACGCTGTACGCGAGGTCGGGCGGCACCTCCAGACTCACGTAGCCGTCCCTGCCGGATGTCCTCTCGTATACCGGCCGCAGCACGTCGGCGGCCCCTTGCACGTCGGCCACCATCAATGCTTCGCAGATGTCGGCCGCCTGGATCTGGTGGTCGCGCTCGAGCAGCTCGCGGATGGCCTCGTCATAGTCGCCGCTGCCCGAGATGGCCTTGTGGAAGATGGTCGGGTTGGTGGTGACGCCCGCCACTCCGCTGTCGACCAGACGCTGCAGACCACCGTTGTTGACGAGGTTGCGATCGATGAAATCCAGCCAGACGGACTGGCCGAGACGGGAGAGGTCGTGAAGAGAAGCCACTGCGATCTCCGGTAGGGAAGTTGGACCAGCAGACTCCGGTCGGAGTGAGCTTTGCCAGGGACAGGAGACTACCCACGAGGGATATGGATCGCCTCCTGAACGCTAGCAGACGACGGTGGGCTTGGCTCCGACCGGCCTGGCAGCCAACATCCGGATGGAGCGGCGCGCCCCATCCGGATGCTGGCGGAGAGGGTGGGATTCGAACCCACGGTACGGGTCGCCCCGTACAACAGATTTCGAGTCTGCCCCGTTCGGCCACTCCGGCACCTCTCCGCTCAGTCGTAGACGTGCCGACAACAGATCTGGCTGCGACGTATCAGCGCGATACCCCCGCGCTGTTGTCGAGTCTGCCCTGTTTGACCACTCCAGCACCTCTCCGACAGAGTGTTATCTTACAGGATGCGCGGGCCATCGGTTTCGGACCGCTCTGCCGTGAGCGGCCTTTTTTTTGCTTTATCTGTCCCCGACAGCGTGTTGAGAGACAACCGCACACGGCTACCGCACGCAGGCTGAACGATGCAGGCAGACGCCCAACCCACCAACTGTGCACGTGCAGGCGCCGGCGCATGGCTTTCGAGCGCGGGCACCGCGGTAATGTGAACAACCGGTCGATGCGCAAGCTGCCCCTGTCGGTCCTCTTGCTCCTGCCGATTGTCTGCGAACCGGCGTTCGTGCCGCCACGCCCGGTACCGCCGGTGGCGGCATTGGGCGAACTGCTCGTCCTCACCACGAACTCGGCGACTACCCGCTATATCGACTCTCAGAGTCGCTACGCGGGGCTCGAGTACGACCTGATCGAGATGTTCGCGCAAGACCTGGGCGTGAGGGTGCGCTATCTGGATCGGCAGCCGCTGAACCAAGTCCTGCCCGCCTTGCGCCACAACGCCGCGCATCTGGCTGCCGCCGGCCTCGCCATCACCTCGGAGCGCCTCGACGACTTCGAGTTCGGACCGGCCTACCAGATGGTGCAGCCGGTCATCGCGTACAACACCGACAGCCCTGCACCGCGCGCCCTCAAGGACTTAGTCGGCAAGCGCATCGAGGTAGTGAAAGGATCCAGCGGCGTGGAGCAGCTGCACCTGCTGCGCAAGCGCTTCCCGAAGCTGCGCTGGCGGGAGGTGCCCGAGGGCGACAGCGAAGGCCTGCTGAGCCGCCTTTCCGAGGGCAAGACCGACCTGGTGGTGACCGAATCCCACAGCCTCGACGTGGTGCGCAACTTCTACCCCAATCTGGCGCGCGCGTTCCCGATCGGCGACCCCGAGCCGCTGGCTTGGGTGTTCCCCAAGACGGGTGATCCGCTCGTCATGAACCGGGCGCGCGAGTTCTTCCTGCGTGTGATCAACGACGGCACCTTGCGGCAGCTGATGGAGCGCTACTACGGGCATGTTCAGCGCCTCAACCAGATGGACATCGCAAACTTCCTCGGGCGCATGCGCAGCGTGCTGCCGCACTATCGCATCATCTTCAAGCGTGCCCAGGAGCCCACCGGGATCGACTGGCGCCTGCTCGCGGCACTCGGCTTTCAGGAGTCGCACTGGGAGCCGGCCGCTGTCTCGCCTACGGGGGTGCGCGGACTGATGATGTTGACCAACGAAACAGCCGATCGCATGGGCGTGACCGACCGGCTGGATCCGCATCAGGCCATCCGGGCCGGCGCGCGGTACCTCATGGAGCTGAAGGAAACACTGCCGGCGCGTATTCAGGAACCCGATCGCACCTGGCTCGCGCTCGCGGCCTACAACATCGGCTACGGCCATCTCGAGGACGCACGCCGGCTGGCGCAGCGCTTGGGCCTGAACCCCGACCTTTGGGTCGACGTCAAGCGCACGCTGCCGCTGCTGTCCCGCTACGAGTACTACAGCACGCTCAAGCACGGCTTCTGCCGTGGCGGCGAAGCCCTGGTGCTCACCGAGAACACGCGCAACTACTACGACATCCTCAGCCGGTTCGAGGAGCCGCACGTGCCGGGCTTCACGCTATTTGCCAACACTGAAGAGGGAGACAGCGACGTCGCCGCGGCGACTCCGTAGCGCTGGCGAGTCATGACAGCCGCTACATGCCTACTGAGCATTGCATGAATGCATTACGCTCAAGCCGCAGTCCACCGCCAACCACCGTCGCCTTCGGCGCCACCCCTCCTTGGAAAGGAGGGGAGAAAGATGCTTTCCCCTCCTGCCTGAGGAGGGGTGCCTGCGCAGCAGGCGGGGTGGTGGGAGTCCTGCTTGAGGAGGGTTGCCGGCGCAGCCACGGGGTGGCGCGTGTAGGACTGCAACCCGATTCTGCAGGGCTCGATAGTGACAATCAGGAAGCCGTGATGCGCTCGACACCGCCCATATACGGGCGCAGCACATGCGGAACCGTCACGCTCCCGTCGGCCTCCTGATAGTTTTCCAGGATGGCCACCAGTGTTCTTCCCACCGCGAGCCCCGACCCGTTGAGGGTGTGCACCAGCTCGGGCTTGCCCTTCTCGTTGCGGAAGCGCGCCTGCATGCGGCGCGCCTGGAACGCCTCGAAGTTGCTGCAGGAGGAGATCTCGCGGTAGGTGTCCTGCCCGGGCAGCCACACCTCGATGTCGTAGGTCTTGGCGGCCGAGAAGCCCATGTCGCCCGTGCACAAGATCACTACCCGGTAGGGCAGCTCGAGGCGCTTGAGGATCTCCTCGGCATGTCCCGTGAGCTGCTCGAGGCCTTCATAGGACTTCTCCGGATGGATGATCTGCACCAGCTCGACCTTGTCGAACTGATGCTGGCGGATCATGCCGCGCGTGTCCTTGCCGTAGGAGCCGGCCTCGCTGCGGAAGCAGGGCGTGTGGCAGACGAACTTGAGCGGGAGCTGCTCGAGCGGCACGATTTCGTCGCGGACCATGTTGGTGACGGGGACCTCGGCGGTTGGGATCAGGTAGAGCTGATCTCTCCTGGGGAGTATCCGGACTTCCGCCTCGTCAGGCACACTGCCATCCTCGTTCACCTTGCTAACGTACACATCCGCGCCGGATATCGGACTCTGGCGGATTGCGAACAGGTCCCCCTCGAACTTGGGCAGCTGCCCCGTTCCTCGCATGCTCGCCGCATTCACCAGGTACGGCGCATAGACCTCGGTATAGCCATGCTCGCGCGTATGCACGTCGAGCATGAACTGGGCGATCGCTCGATGCAGACGCGCCACCGCGCCGGTCATTAGAGAAAAGCGCGCACCCGAGATCTTGCCGGCACGCTCGAAGTCGAGCATCCCGAATCCCTCGCCGATATCCACGTGGTCCTTGACCGGAAAGTCGAATCGGCGCGGCGTGCCGACGCGGCGCACCTCAGGGTTCTCCTCGGAGGAGCTGCCGACCGGCACTGACTCATGGGGAAGGTTGGGGATCACCAGCAACAAATCAGTGAGCTGCTGCTGGATCCGGTCCAGCTCCTGCTCGAGGCCTTTGAGCCGGTCCGGCAGCGCTGCCGCTTCGGCCATCAACGCGGAGGCATCTTCGCCCTTGCGCTTGGCCTCGCCGACCTGCTTGGAAAGGATGTTGCGGCGGTTCTGCAGATCCTGGGTGCGCGTCTGCACGTCCTTACGCGCTGCCTCCAGGCGCTGGAACTCCTCGGTGGGCATGGTCACGCCTCGCGTTGCGAGCCGCTTCGTCACGCCTTCCAGGTCGCTTCTGAGCAGTTGGATGTCTAACATCTAAGCCTCTTGAACCACAGAGGCACAGGAAGAACAAAGTCCGTCTGGTCCAGCGGAGCCCTGCGTCGATCCCGACATATTACCCGGACCGAACACTCAGTCGTCCTCGTCTTTCCTCTGTGCCTCTGTGCCTCTGTGGTGGATGCTCTCTCTCGCAGCGGCGGCGTCGAGCTCGCGAAGGTGCGCGAGCTTCTCGCCGATCCGCCCCTCCAGCCCGCGCGGCGTCGGCTGGTAGAAGCTCACCTGCGGCATGCCCTCGGGGAAGTAGTCCTCGCCCGCGGCATAGGCTCCCGGCTCGTCGTGCGCATAGCGGTAGGCCTTGCCGAAGCCCAGCTCCTTCATGAGCCGCGTGGGGGCGTTGCGCAGATGCACCGGCACCGGGCGCGTACCGTCGCGAGAGACGAAATCGCGCGCGGCATTATACGCGACGTAGGCAGCGTTACTCTTCGGTGCGCATGCCACGTAGATGGCTGCCTGCGCCAGCGCCAGCTCGCCCTCCGGCGAGCCCAGCCGCTCGTAGGTTTCGCAGGCATCCAGGGCCACACGCAGCGCGCGGGGATCGGCGAGGCCGATGTCCTCCGCCGCCATGCGCACCAGGCGTCGGCCGATATACAGCGGGTCGGCGCCGCCATCCAGCATGCGAGCCAGCCAGTACAGCGCCGCATCGGGAGACGAACCCCGCACCGACTTGTGCAGCGCCGAGATCTGGTCATAGAACACGTCCCCGCCCTTGTCGAAGCGGCGCATGCGCTCGGCTAGTGCGTCGCGCACGAAAGCTTCGTCGACCATGTCCTTGCCCTGCAGCAATGCGGCGGCGGCCGTCTGCTCCAGCATGTTGAGCAGTCGGCGGGCGTCTCCATCGGCGAAGCCGATCAGCATCTGCCTCGCCGCGTCGCCGAGATTCAGCCCGTGCAGCGGCCCGCTGCGTGCGCGCTCGAACAACACCCCCAGGTCCTCCTCGCTGAGCGGCTTGAGCACATACACCGCAGCCCGCGACAGCAGCGCGCTGTTGACCTCGAAGGACGGGTTCTCGGTGGTGGCGCCGATGAAGGTGAACAGGCCCTGCTCGACGAATGGCAGGAAGGCATCCTGCTGGGACTTGTTGAAGCGGTGCACCTCGTCCACGAACAGGATCGTGTGCCGGGCGGTGGTGCGCAGGGTCTGCTGCGCCTGGGCCACTGCCTCACGGATGTCCTTCACCCCGGAGAACACCGCCGACAGGGCAATGAACTCGGCGTTGCAGGCGCGCGCCAGCAGCCGCGCAAGCGTGGTCTTGCCCACGCCCGGCGGGCCCCACAGGATCATGGAGTGCAGCTTGCCCGCACGCGCCGCGACCTCGAGCGGCTTGCCCGGATCGAGTAGGTGGCGCTGGCCGACTACATCCTCCAGCCGCTGCGGGCGCATCAGCTCGGCCAGCGGAGCTGCTGGTTTCGCTTCGGCGAACAGCCCGGGATCGGAGGATGTGGGTGGCATTCGTCAGGAAAGGCGTGACAGATCAGGCGTGACAGGCGAGGCGTCAAAGACAACCCGCAACGGCCAGGGCGCGACGCCGTCAGGTCGAGTATCTGCCCGCCAACGGCACTCCGTGCATGAAGGTCTGCCAGCGACGATTCGCACCCCGCCCTGTTGCCTGGACACGCCCCGTCTCGCCTCCCCTGTCACGCAGTTTCTGTCACGCTTCACCTGTCACGGATCCCTCTCACTGGTCCTCGATCACATCCACCCCATCCGGCGGCGTGAACGTGAAGACGTCAGCGGGCAGCTTCGGGTTGCGCTCGATGCGGCTGAAGCGGATCACGGTGGTCTGCCCGAGCTGGTCATACAGCTCCATGGTGTCCAGCGTGTTGCCCTTGAATCCCATGCGTACCTTCTGGAACATGCTTTCGGATTCCTTGGGATAGGCTTCCAGCCAGTCCAGCCCCCGCTTCACGCCCTTGGCGTCGAGGTTGTAGTACTGCTCGATGTCGTTGCTGCCGGCCAGCAGCGCGGCGGGGCTGCTGCCGAGCGCGCCCTCCAGCTTCTTGACCGTGACCTGGGCGAGCTCCTTGTCATACACCCACAGCTTCTCGCCATCCCCGACGATCAGCTGCTCATAGGGCTTCTGGTACTCCCAGCGGAACTGGCCCGGCCGCGAGAAGATCACCCGGCCGCTCGCCGACTGGGTGGTCTTCCCGTCCTTGTCCAGCACCTGCTGAGAGAAGTTGGCGCGCGCCGACTGGGTCTGCGCGATGAAGGCCTCGAGCTTCTCGATGCTGCCGGCCGCGCGGGCGGCAGGGGTAGCGAATAGCAGGCCTGCCGCCAAGACCGCGCTCGCCACTTGAACGGTGAAGGCGTGAAGGGTGAAGGTGAAGGAACGCGTGAAGGGTAAAGGGTGAAGGGTGAAGGGTGGAGGGTTGTGCGCCATTTCCCCGCCCTTCTCCCGCCGCCACCGAGAAAGAACACAAACAACAGCTCGAGGCACCATCTGCAGACCTTTCACGCCTTCACCCTTCACCCTTCACCCTTCACCCTTCACCCTTCACCCTTCACCCTTC
>DAIQQA010000244.1:0-5672 GCA_036787045.1 Burkholderiales bacterium
GGACGAAGCGGCGATACTGCTTCTCGAAGCCGGGTGAGGAGGGATCCGCTCTCAGGCCGGACTTGGCACCGCCCAAAGGGAGCCCGGCCGCCGCGTTCTTGAGCGCCATGGTGCGGGCGAGCATCCTGACTTCGGGCAGCGAAACGGTGGGCGTGATGCGCGTTCCGCCCTTGCCGCAGCGCTCCAGAGGTCCGCCGATGCTGATGCCGGTGTTCCAGACGACGACATACCCTTCGACGCCGAGCGCCGGATCGCGCAATGTGGCTTCCAGCTCCGGCTGCATCGCTTCGAAGTAGTCTTTCAGGGCTTCGAGCTCGGCATGGAAACGGTTCGTGCTCGCTGGCTCCATGAGATCCCGTCCTCCTCGGGTGACTAGTCGGGCACTGTAGCATCCGCAGCGGCTCGGGGTGGAGGCTCGCGTTGCAGCCCGACCCGCTGAGCTTCTTCGATGCAGCAGCCGATACCGGCCGGTTTGCCCTGGCGCCCGCCTTGTATTACCCTGGATCCTTGAGTAATACCAGGAGGTCGAGATGGCCGTCCATGTCACATCCAAAGGGCAGGTAACCATCCCCAAGCGCGTCCGCGAACTGCTCAACATCCAGCCCGGCAGCGCGGTCGAGTTCCACGTCGATCCCGATGGAAGAGTCACCTTGCGGGGGGTCGGGCGCCCGCGTAAGGTGAAAAGTCGCTTCGCAAAGCTTCGCGGCAAAGCGACCGTGCGCATGCGGACCGAGGAGATCATGGCCTTGACCAGGGGTGAGGTGTGACCCTTGATTCTGGTCGACACCAACGTGATCCTCGACGTCGTGCAGGACGACCCCGTATGGGCGGAATGGTCGCAAGGGCAGCTTGACACCTGGGCCGTTCGCGACGAGGTCGCCATCAATGCCGTGATCTATGCGGAGTTGTCCATCGCCTACGCGCGAATCGAGGAGCTAGAGGACACTATCGACACGGCCGAACTGCGCCTTCTGGAGATGCCTCGCGAAGCGCTGTTCCTCGCCGGCAAGGCCTTCCTCGCCTATCGGAAACGGGGCGGCACCAGAACCGGTGTCCTGCCGGATTTCTTCATCGGCGCACATGCGGCGGTCCTGGAGCTACCGCTCCTGACACGTGAAACGGCGCGCTACCGGACTTACTTTCCAGGCGTTGCGCTGAGCACACCGGAGGTCTAAACGTCGGCGCCTCGCCCCGGGGCGTGGAGGCTTGCCAGGTGCGAACTCAGGACACCTCTGCGCCTCGCGCCGAGCGCTTCGGATTGCCCGCCAGCGCGCAGGCGGTGGTCACCCGCCACTGCGTCGGTGGCTCTCCCGACCAGCGCTTGAACGCACGGGTGAAGGCGCTCGGATCGGAGTAGTCGAGCGTCGCGGCGATCTCCGCCAGCGACAGCCGCGTGCCCTCCAGCAGCTGCCGGGCGATCTCGTAGCGCACCTCGTTGACCAGATCGTGAAAGCTGAACCCTTGCGCATGGAGCCTCCGGTTCAGGGTGCGCCGATGGAGAGAAAACATCTTCTCGACCTGTTCGACTGAGCCTCTGCCGGTCACCAGCATGGTCCGCAGTGCCCTGCGCAGCTGTCCCGCGAGATCTGCGGGAGACAGCGATTCCATTGCTGCGATCTGCTTTTCCAGCGCGTGCCGCAACAGCGGGTCGGCCGACGTAACCTTGTGCCCGAGCCACTCCGCCGAAAACACGATTGCCGATTGCTCGGCATCGAACCGCACCGGCGCGCGAAAGATGCGCCGATAGGGGGCGATATCCCTGGGGCGGGCGTGCGAGAACAGGACTTCGGTTGGGGTCCAGCTCTTCCCGCAGAGCTGTCGCAAGATGTTATGCCCGATCGCTATCGCCGTATCGGTAACCTGGTCGGTGCCTTCGATGCGACGCTGATAGATCGCGTAGCCCAACAGCACCTTCTCCCCCACGGTCTCCAGTGTAGGGACAGCTCCTTGATCGTGCAGGTGCAGATGCAGGAGCAGGTTGCGCAGCGCGGTGCCGACGTCCACCGAGTTCTGCACCAGAAAACCAACCAGCCCGAGGCTGGACGCTCCCGCGCGCTCCCCGGTCAACAGACCGAAGTGCGGGCACCCGGTCGACGCGGCGCACAGCGCGAGAAGACGGCCCGCCGTGGCAAAGGGGATGATGTTGTCGGGGTCGTCGAAGATGCCAGCCTCCAATCCGGCGAGCGACAGAATCTGGACCGGATCGCAGCCCTTTTCGATCAGCAGCTCGGGCACAGCGAGCAGCGGCGCGATGCGCACCGAGCCCTGGCCGACCGCGGCGGCAGGAACGGCTGCTCGCGGGACGGGGGTGGTCGGGGCGGACTTCGGTACTGACTTGGACATCGATGCGCTCACCCCCGGAACATGTCGCGAATTGTCGGAAGAGTGTCCTGATCTGTCAAGCGCTGTGCCGGGGCAGGACCGATACTTACCTGTTGCTTCAGCGAGCAACGCTGATGCCCTGCAGTCCGCGAGCGGAGCTGGTTCGCGCCCTGGACTGCGGGACCGAACCCAGGAAGAGGAGACTGATATGGTCGGCAGGAAGCGACTGGGCTTGATCGTACTAGCGGTGCTGCTCCCGGCGCAAGGCGTGCTGGCGCAGCAACCGATCGTGTATCCGGCCAAGGGCCAGAGCCCCGAGCAGCAGCAGAAGGACACGGCGGAGTGCAATGCCTGGGCGCAGCAGACGACCGGAGTCAATCCGGCAGCGCTGGCGCAGCAGAGCGCCAGCCAGCCGGCGCCGAGCGGCCCGCAGGGCGAGCGGGTGCGGGGGGCGGCGCGAGGCGCCGTGGGCGGTGCGGTCATCGGTGAGATCGTCGACGACGATGCCGGCAAGGGCGCGGCCATCGGTGCAGTGGCCGGGACCATGGCCGGCGGCGCCAGGCAGAGACGCAAAGCGGATGCCCAGCAGCAGCAACAGCAGCAGGCGCAGCAGCAGACGCAGCAGGCCCTGGCGACCTATAACCGCGCTGTAGCCGCTTGCCTGGAAGGCCGCGGCTACACAATCAAGTGAAGGGGAGGAGCACGATGCGCCCATTACTGTGCATGGTCCTGGCTGTGGCCGCCAGCGCGGGCACACCGGCGGCGCTCGCCGGTGATTTCGACGGCTCGAAGCCCCTGATCTGCGCCACGGTGCAGGCGATGGATTGCGTGGTTGGAGACGAATGCGTGAGAGGGCTCGCGGAGGACGTCGGTGCCCCCACGTTCATGCGCATCGACGTTGCGCAGAAGGCGGTGATCGGACCGAAGCGGACCTCGCCGGTGCAGCTCGTCGAGGAGAACGAGAGGCAGTTGCTGCTGCAAGGCACCGAGCTGGGTTTCGCCTGGAGCATCGCGCTGGACAAGGACACCGGCCAGATGTCCGCCACGCTGGTGAACCGCGACGGGGCTTTCGTATTGTTCGGTGCTTGCACTGCCCAGTAGAGCGGCTAGCGCGATCGGCAGACGGTTGCACTCATGCAAGCCGTCGCAGTGAAGCGCTCGTCGCTTGAAGTCAAGGAGAGCAACATGAAGAACAAGCCATTGCAGCACACGATTGGCGTTGTAGTCTCGGCGGCGTCCCTGGCGCTGCCGGCGCTCGCCCCTGCCCAAGTAAGCACCCCAGGTCTCGGTGCGCCGGATAAGGAGCAGGCCGAAAGAGGACACCCCGCCAAGCGACCGTACTCCCCGTACGCGGGCCGGGACTTCCCCACGCGCCCGTTCTTCGGCGATACGCACCTGCACACCGCTTACTCGATGGATGCGGGAGCATTCGGCGCGCGGCTCGGCCCGCGCGACGCTTACCGGTTCGCCCGTGGCGAAGAGGTGACGGCTTCCAGCGGTCAGCCGGTCAAGCTCTCCCGCCCGCTCGATTTCCTCGTGGTGGCCGATCACTCCGACAACATGGGATTCTTTCCGGACCTGTTCGCCGGCAAGCCGGAGGTGCTCGCCGACCCGACCGGTCGCAAGTGGTACAACATGATCCAGTCCGGCAAGGGTGCCGACGCGGCCATCGAGATCATCGTCGCCTTCTCCCAAGGGACGTTTCCGAAAGACCTCATGTATTTCCCCGGCACGCGCGCCTACCGCAGCGCCTGGCAGGAGACCATTGCCGCCGCCGAAGCCTACAACGAGCCCGGTCGTTTCACTGCGTTCATCGGGTATGAGTGGACATCGAACACCGGCGGGAACAATCTGCACCGCAACGTCATCTTCCGCGACAACGGCGACAAGGCCAGTCAGGTCGAGCCGTTCACCGTCTATCCGCCGATGGGCAGCGACAATCCGCGCGCGCTGTGGAAATGGATGGCCGCATACGAAGAGAAGACTGGCGGCAATGTGCTGGCCATCGCCCACAACGGCAATCTGAGCAACGGGACGATGTTCCCCATCATCGAGTCGTTCACCGGCCAGCCGGTGGACCGCGTGTACGTCGAGCAGCGTGCCAAGTGGGAGCGGCTCTACGAGGCCACTCAGACCAAGGGCGACGGTGAGGCGCATCCCTTCCTGTCGCCGAACGACGAGTTCGCCAACTTCGAGCGCTGGGACAAAGGCAACCTCGACGGCAGCGTGGCGAAGAAGAAGGAGATGCTCGAGTTCGAGTATGCCCGCTCGGCGCTGAAGACCGGGCTCAAGCTCGAGCAGGAGTTGGGCACGAATCCCTACAAGTTCGGCCTGATCGGCAGCAGCGATGCGCACAACGGCCTCAGCGCGCTGGAGGAAGAGAACTTCTTCGGCAAGACCACGCCGCAGGAACCGAGCGCGCATCGCATGACCACAGCCTTCTTCGAGAACGACAAGTCGGGCGTGAAAGTGATGGACTGGGAGGTATCCGCCTCCGGCTACGCCGCCGTCTGGGCCAGGGAGAACACCCGCGCCTCCCTGTGGGATGCGATGCAGCGCAAGGAAACCTACGCCACGACCGGCCCGCGCATGATGGTGCGGTTTTTCGGCGGCTGGGACTTCGAGAGCAAGGATGCGCAAAGCCGGACCCCGGCGGTGATCGGCTACACCAAGGGTGTGCCGATGGGAGGCGATCTGCAGGACGCTCCCGCCGGCAAGGCCCCCACGTTCCTGGTTGCGGCGCTCAGAGACCCGATCGGCGCGAACCTCGACCGCGTCCAGATCGTCAAGGGCTGGCTCGATGCCAAGGGTCAGGCGCAGGAGAGGGTGTACGACGTGGTGTGGGGCGATGCGGACAAGCGCAAGCCTGGCGCCGACGGTAAGCTGCCGCCGGTGGGCAGCACGGTGGATGTGGCCAACGCGACCTGGACCAACACCATCGGCGACCCGGAGCTGATCACCGTGTGGAAAGATCCGGACTTCGATGCCAAGCACCCGGCGTTCTACTATGCCCGCGTCCTCGAGATCCCCACGCCGCGCTGGACCGCGTATGACGCCAAACGCCTCGGCGCGAAGCCGCTGACCGGCACCTCGATGACGCTTCAGGAGCGGGCCTACACTTCGCCGATCTGGTACACCCCCGAGCAGTGAGGCCATGCCGGCTTTCCTGAGCGCGCTCCTGCGCGAGCCGCTGGTTCATTTTGTCGTGCTGGGGGCTGCGCTGTTCGCGGTCTACGGCGCGCTCGACCGCGACCGCGCCGATGCGCCCGTGGCGATCGTGGTGTCGCGCGGCCAGATCGAGCATCTGACCATCGGGTTCAGTCGAGTGTGGCAGCGCCTGCCGACTGCCG
>DAIQQA010000245.1:0-5657 GCA_036787045.1 Burkholderiales bacterium
ACAAATGCATTACGCTCAAGCTGCAGCAGTCCAACGCCAACCACCCCGTCGCCTTTGGCGCCACCCCTCCTTTGAAAGGAGGGGAGACCCTCCCCTCCTCTCCGAGGAGGGGTGCCGGCGCAGCCGGCGGGGTGGTGTGGAAGCCTGTAACCTGATTCTGCAAGGCTCAATAGGCGGTTGCATGCGTGCTCCGAGACACCCCAGTCTACGTGGATGGGATGACCAACGGGGCGGCCGACGTGGGCATAGGCCGGCAGCGAAGCACCGCGCGCCTCCGACGAAACGGGAGGGTGCGAGATGGCGAAGAGATCTTTTCCCCTTTCCCAGGTGTATGGCCTGCTGGAGCCGGGACCGGTCGTCATGGTCACGACGGCCCGAAAAGGACGCGCCAATGTCATGACCATGTCGTGGCACACGATGATCGACTTCGAGCCGCCGATCATGGGTTGCGTGATCAGCAACCGGAATTACACGTTCGGCATCCTGAAGTCGACCAAAGAGTGCGTGATCAACATCCCGACTGTGAAGCTCGCTACAAAGGCCGTAGCGTGCGGCAATGCCTCTGGCCGCAGGATCGACAAGTTTCAAGCGTTTGGGCTCACGCCAAGTCCCGCATCGCGCGTCGCGGCACCGCTCATCGACGAGTGCTATGTCAGCCTCGAGTGCAAGGTCGTCGACACGGGTATGGTGCCCAAATACTGCTTCTTCATCCTCGAGGTCGTCAAAGCGTGGATCGACCGCTCGAGAAAGCGCCCGCGGACGATTCACCATCTCGGGAGAGGGACATTCATGGTCGCCGGCAGGACCATCCGGTTGCCGTCGAGAATGAGATGACCCGTGATTTCAACAGGCAGGGACTTCCGCGTGTTCTTCGACTGGCGCTTCGAGGACGTCGTGGCCACCAACGGCGTGCCGCCGCTGAGCGGGGAGGCCCGCCAGCGCCTGCACGCGAACCTGCTCGATCCCGCAATCCGCTCGGCGGCGACTATGAGAACGACGTGGGCTATCCGGAACGACCTTCGTGCACGATCACGTTTCCGGTGTTTCCATCGACGGTGATGATGGTTCCGTCCCGGATGCGCCGCGTCGCGCCGGCCACCGATACCGCGGCGGGGATGCCAAGCTCGCGCGATATGATCGCGGCGTGCGAGATAGCGGAGCCGATCTCCACAACCACCGCGCCGGCCGCAAGAAACAGTAGCCCCCACGACGCATCCGTGGCCACGGCCACCATCACCTCGCCCGGCTCGAGATTGCTCTCTGCGGCCAAGGACGTGATGACGCGGGCGCGGCCGGTGTAGCGGCCGGGCGAGACGCCGATGCCCTTGAGTTCGGTGCCCGCCTGGGCAAGCTCGACCTTGCGGCCGCCGCGGTCCTTGTAGGCGGACAGCGGCGGCGGATCGCCCTCGAACACGAACGGCGGCTCTTTGCTCATCAGCACCTCCAGCAGCGCCGCACGTTCGGCGATCAGGCCGGCGTGCGCCGCCCGGTTCGCCACGAAGGCGTCCGCCTCGTCGTCGGTGACCAGCAGCAAGTCCTCCTAGCGCGACAACTCCCTGGTGCACCAGTCGCTGCCCCGGTCCATGCCCCCGCTTTGATCTAGCGCAAACGAGATCGCCCCGGGTGCTACCGCGCAGTGGAATGACGAGCCGTGGGCGTCCCCAATCGCTGCGCTTGCCTTTGTCCAGGTAGGCGGGGAGTACCCGACTCGCTCGAACGAGTTTCGACACTACGGTCCCACTGATGCCCGCTTCGATCACCACTTGCTAGCTGCGCCGGGTGAGCTGTTCAGCCAGGCAAGATCGATCCTGTACTGCGCAGCGAGTGCAGACGCATGTTTGGCGGAAGTGTTCCAGGAAACTCGGCGGATCAACCGGACACGGCGTGCTCCGTGGCTGGCGACCTTCGTCCTGTAGAAAGACGTCGACCTCCTCGATCTCCCCGGTGCGTTTCCAACGCGCGCGGTGCTTCCGTGGCGATCAGCACGGGGAGCCGTTCCCGGGCGCGCAAGTGGGCGAAAGTCCTCTATCAGGCGTACGATGTGCTTCACGGGATCTACTGGCCGTCTTCCATGAACGGAAACGGGGCTCCGTCGCGCTGACGGATCGCGCAGAACAACTCGACTGCCTTCCGAAATACCTGGATCTGTGTGCGCTGGCGGACGATGTGCTGCTTGACAGCTTGAAATGGAGCGCTGACAGGCTCGGGTATGGGTTGCTCTGAGGATATGGACTAGCTCGATGTACGACCTCCTGATCCGTGCCGGCACCGTCATCGATGGGTCCGGCAGCACTGCTTTCACCGGCGACGTGGCGGTCCAGAACGGCCGCATCGTTGCCGTCGGTCGCGTCGACGGCCCGGCGCGCCGCACCTTGGACGCCGACGGGCTGCTGGTCACCCCAGGGTTCGTCGATGTGCACACCCACTACGACGGCCAGGCGACCTGGGACCCGCTGCTGACGCCGAGCTGCTGGCATGGTGTCACCACGGCGGTGATGGGCAACTGCGGCGTCGGCTTCGCGCCGATGAAAGCGGAGCGCCGCGAGTTCCTGATCGAGCTGATGGAAGGCGTGGAGGACATTCCTGGCGCGGTGCTCGCGGAAGGGGTGGACTGGGGCTGGGAGAGCTTCCCCGAGTACCTCGATGCGCTCGCGGCCAAGCCGCGGATCATGGATCTGGGCGCGCAGTTGCCGCACGCGGCGTTGCGGTACTACGTCATGGGCGAGCGTGGAGCCGCCCGCGAGCCGGCGACCGACGAAGACCTGCAGCGTATGGCCGATCTCACCGAGCAGGCGCTCACGGCCGGCGCGCTCGGCTTTTCCACTTCGCGCACGCTGCTGCACAAGACCGCGCGCGGCGAGTACGTGCCGAACTTCGGCGCCGCCGCCCGGGAGCTCAATGCCATCGGCGCCGGTGTGAAGCGCGCCGGACGCGGCGTGCTGCAGTTGTTGTCCGACTTCGACGACGTCGATGCGGAGTTCGGGCTGCTATGTGATTGGGTGAAAGCGAGCGGGGGCAGGCCGCTGTCCTTCACGCTCGTGCAGCGCCTCGAGATGCCGCAGCAATGGCAACGGCTCCTGGAGCTGATCGAGGGCGCCCAGCAGCGCGGCCTGCCCATCCGCGGCCAGGTGGCACCGCGCGCGATCGGCCTGGTGCTCGGGCTGCAAGCGACCCTGCACCCGTTCATGACCAAGCCGAGCTATCTGGCCATCGCGCAGCTTCCGCTCGCCGAGCGGGTGGCACGCATGTGCGATCCGGCTCTGCGTGCGCGGATTCTCGCCGAGCCGTTCGATGCCCTTCCGGGCCGGATTCCCGATTTCATCGTCAATGTACTGGCCCGGCTCGATCGCGTCTTCGCGCTCGGCGATCCGCCCGACTACGAGCCACCGCCGGAGGCGAGCGTCACGGCGCGTGCTGCACAAATGGGCTGCGATCCGATGGAGTTGATGTACGACCTGCTGCTCGAGCGCGACGGCCGCGAGCTGCTGTTCGCGCCGGCCGCCAACTACGTCGATTGCGACTACGAGGCCGCGCTGACCATGCTGCGCCATCCGCACACCGTGATCGGTCTGGGCGACGGCGGCGCACACTGTGGCACGATCTGCGACGGCAGCTACCCGACCTACCTGCTGACCCACTGGGGCCGCGATCGCACGCGGGGCGAGCGGCTGCCGCTGGAGTTCGCGGTGCAGCGCTACACCCGCGCACCGGCGGAGCTGGTCGGTCTCTACGACCGTGGCCTGATCGCGCCCGGGATGAAGGCGGACATGAATCTGATCGACCACGCCAATCTCTACCTCTCGCCGCCGACCATCGTGCACGACCTGCCCGCCGGCGGCCGTCGACTGATGCAGACGGCGAAGGGTTACATCGCCACAGTGGTCTCCGGGGAAGTGGTCATCGAGCACGACCGGCCCACGGGTGCGCTGCCCGGTCGCTTGCTGCGCGGGGCACGCCCGGCAGCCTGACAAGCGATGCAGAGAACTGCGCTGCGTTGTCTGGCCGCAGGACTTGCCCTCGCGCCTGCCGTCGCCTGGCTGGAACCCGCGGATCAGGTACCGGCACGGGCGCTCTCGGGCGGGCAGCTCAGCGTCGCCGACGCATCCCCATCCGCCTATACGCACCCCGCACCAGACCTCGACGCGAAGCAGCGCGAGTTGTTTGCGCTCGGTCACCAGATGTTCAACAACCGCTGGGCGTTCTTCTGGTTCGAGAATGCCGAGTTCGGACGCGGGCCGACTTCCAACGCGCAGGCGTGCACGACATGCCATACGAACAACGGCAGAGGGCTAACGACGGGCACGCCGTCGCCAGCGACGGGGCTGGAGGGAGCTGAGCGCGACCACCACATTACCGTGCCCTTCGAGCCCGCGCCGAACCTGGTGGTTCGGGTCAGCGTCAAGGGGGAGGACCCGTACGGGGGACCCAAACCGCATCCCTATTACGGCGATCAGCTCCAGATATTCGGCGTAAAGGGAGTCATCGCCGCGGAAGGGAGGTTCGACATCCAATGGCGCGAACAACTCGTCCCCCTGGCCGACGGCGAGGAGGTTGCACTGCGCGCGCCCACGCTCACGGTCTCCGATCTGGCCTATGGGCCGCTGGGCGAGGACGCGATAACAGGGCTGCGGCTGGCGCCACCCCTGGTCGGGCTCGGTCTGCTCGAGGCAATACCGGAGGAAACGATCGTCCAGTTAGCGGCGCGGGCGCCGGTCGCCGGCATTCGCGGCCGCGTCAATCGCGTCTGGGACGAGAGCCAGCGCAAGACCGTGCTCGGGCGCTTCGGGCTGAAGGCCAACCACGGCGGCATCCGCGAGCAGGTCGCAGCGGCCTTCTTCAACGATATCGGACTGAGCACACCGGTCTATCCCGAACAGAACTGCCCGGCGATCCAGAAGGGCTGCGAGGAACTGATGGCCGCCGGCAAGCCTGAGATCACGCCGCTGCGGCTCGCGGCAACCGAGCTCTACATCCGCGCGCTCATGGTGCCCGTGCGAAGGCAGACCGAAGACGCGCAGGTCCGTCGCGGCGAGCAGCTCTTCGTCGAAGCGCACTGCGCAGTGTGTCATGTTCCCGAGCTGCAGACCGGCCCATTCCCCGAGATGTCGCAGCTCGCTGGCCAGACGGTCCAGCCCTTTACTGACTTGTTGCTGCACGACATGGGAGAGGGCCTCGCCGACGGGCGGCCGGACTATCTCGCGGGAAGCAGCGAATGGCGCACGCCGCCGCTCTGGGGCATCGGGTTGTCGGAGACGGTGAACGGCGCGGGGGCGTTCCTGCACGATGGCCGGGCGCGCAACTTCAAGGAAGCGATTTTGTGGCACGGCGGCGAGGCCGAAGTGTCGCGGGAAGCATTCCGGAAGCTCCCGCGCGAGGAGCGCGAGGCGTTGATTGCGTTCCTGAAGTCGCTGTGAGGGCAGCGGGCTGCATTCCTCCCCCTTCAAGGGCCCTTCAAGGGGGAGGCTAGTACAGCGACACGGTAGTTGCGAAACATCGCCTGGCAGACGTGGAACATCGGCAAACCGCACCTGTCCTCGTCCTTTCGGTTTTCTTCGTGTCTTCGTGCCTTCGTGGTGAGAGGTGGAACTAATGGGTCGATGTACTAGTAGGTCGTTCCATCAATACAGTTACAGAATAGCGTACAATGAACCATGATC
>DAIQQA010000332.1:0-1592 GCA_036787045.1 Burkholderiales bacterium
GGCGCCGAAGGTAACGGCCTCTCCCTATACATCACCGATCCCGAGGGGAATTTGATCGAGATCAAAGGACCATCGGACGGCGAGCTGCCGCTATCCTGAGTCGATAAGCGATGGCGGGGCCATGCCTCTCGCGCTAACATCGTCAATGCCCCGCATTCTCATTGCCGATGACGACGGCGACCTGTGCGAAATGCTCAAGGTTGTCCTCGAGAAGGCCAACTACGAAGTGGATCTCGCCGCGGACGGCGAGCAGGCGATCCGGGCATACGAGCGGCACCCGGCGGACGTGCTGATCACCGACCTCTTCATGCCGGGGCGCGACGGGTTCGAGACGGTGCAGTTCTTCCGCGCCCGCCATCCCGCCCTGCGCATCATCGCCATCTCCGGCGGCGGCTATTCCGGGCAGAAGACCGATCACCTCTCGGTTGCGCGCACGGCGGGGGCGGACCTGTCCTTCCGCAAGCCGTTCGACGTTGCCAGGCTGCTCGAGGGAGTTCGCAAGCTCGCAGCCCCGCAGTGAGGCTGCGGTGGCACCTGCTCGGCCTGATCGTGGCCGCGGTCGTGCCGGTGCTCCTGTTCTCGGCCGCCATGATCTACAAGGTCGCCGACCAGCAGCGCGCGCAGCTGAAGTCCGAGATCGGGGACGTGACCGAGGTGCTGGCGAAGGACGTCGACGCTTTCCTGCTGCAGACAATCGCGGCGCTGGAGGTCCTTGCCGTGTCGAACGTGATGGCTTCCGATGACCTCGAAGGCGTCTACAAGCTGGCGCAAAGAGTGCAAAGGAGCCATCCCGACTGGGCCAACATCGTGCTGGTCGGACCGCAGGGCGAGCACCTGCTCAATCTGCGCGTGCCATTCGGCGCTCGTTTACCAAAGCTCGTCAATCCTGACGTTTACGTCGAGTCCGCCCGCTCCCGGCAGCCCCGATTTTCGGACCTGATTCCGTCAGGGACTCTCGTGAACCGTACCTTGACCTTGGTCGCCGTGCCGGTCGTGCGCGACGATCGCGTCAAGTACGTCCTCGGCGTGGCGTACGAGGCCGCCAACTGGGAAGGCTTTCTGCGCTCGCGGCTCCCACAGGGCATGCAGGCCACGCTCCTCGACAGGCACCGCACGATCATCGCGCGCACCCTGGACAACGAGCGCTTCGCCGGGAAGAAGCCGGTGCGCACGTTTCTGGATGCCATGGATGAGCGCCCCGAGGGCGGCCTGCTGCGTGGCCCCACGCTCGAGGGCACCGACGGCTTTGGCGCCTACCGAAGGATGGCCTTTTCCGGCTGGACGGTCGGGACGTTCATGCCGCAGGAGGCGATCGAGGGCCCGGTGCGCGCCTCCCTGGCGCAGCTCGCCCTCGGTTTCGCGGTGCTGCTGGGGTTCGGCCTCGCGTTCGCGTGGCTCCTGGGAAAGCGCATCGCCCGCTCGATCCGGCAGCTTGCCGATTCGGTACGCTCGGTCGGGAATGGCGACCATCCGCTGTCGGTGGATGATCGCATCGCGGAAGTGCGCGAAGCGCACCAAGCGCTCGGGAGGGCCGCCACCCTGCTTGCCGGCCGGCTGGCGCGGGAACAGGCGGCGAGGGCGGGGCTGGAGGC
>DAIQQA010000246.1:0-5608 GCA_036787045.1 Burkholderiales bacterium
CGGTCCTGCGCACGCGCACGGGCGTCAAGCCACTGTTCGTCTCCATCGGACACCGGGTCAGCCTGGAGACGGCAGTGCACTACGTGATGGCGTGCGACACGCGCTACCGGCTGCCAGAAACCACCCGCTGGGCGCGCCACCTCGCCTCGGCGCAATAGGCCAAGCCAGACGGGATGGATTGATCTGGCTCAAGACGTGGTCCGGGATCGCGCGTATCCTCCTTTGCGGATCGCAGGTTCATGTTCCGTTTCCGCCTCGTCCAATCAGGGGCGGGCGCCAGCGATCGCCAGCTCACGGTCCGAACATGCGCATCTCGGAGAAGCCGCTTCGCCGATATCCCTGGTACCTGCGTCCGTTCTTTTGGAATCAGAGGCGCAAGTACGGCCAGGTCCTGAAACCCGGCTTGCTCTGGGGCAGATCGCCCCTGTTGTTCATGGCGGTCGCGATCCTCTACGGCATGCTCGACCGGCGCGGCTCGCCGCTCGAGCCCGTGCTGCGTTCGCTGGTGACCGTGCGCGTGTCGCAGATCAACTGGTGCCGCTTCTGCGTCGATCTGAACTCCGCGACGCTGGCGACGCGGGCGGGATCGATGGCGAAGGTCGAGGCGCTGTCTCAGTGGCGTGACAGCCCGCTGTTCGGCGAGAGAGAGCGGGTCGCCCTGGAGTACACCGAGGCGGTGACCATCACCGGGCAGACCATCAGCGACGATCTGATGGCGAGGCTCGCGCGCCATTTCGACGAGGATGCCATGGTCGAGCTGACCGGGCTGATCGCGTTCCAGAACCTGTCGAGCAAGTTCAACAGCGCGCTCGACGTGCCGGCGCAGGGCTTCTGCCGCATCCCGGGCGCGCATCGCTGACTCGTTGGAATCAGACCGGTGAACGGGCCGGAGGAACCATGACCACGGTTGCGTCGTTCCAAGTCCGCTACACACAGTTTCTCGATCAGCGCGGCGAGCCGACCCAGCCGCTGCCGCTGCTCGCCGCTGACCCGTCCAGACTCATTCCCCTGTACCGGGCGATGGTTTTGGCGCGCACGTTCGACGCCAAGGCGATTGCTCTGCAGCGCACCGGCAAGCTCGGCACCTATCCTTCGTTTCTGGGCCAGGAAGCGCTGGCCGCGGGCGTAGGCAATGCGATGCGGCCGGAAGACGTGCTGCTGCCCAGCTATCGTGAGTCCGCGCTGATGATGATGCGCGGCGTTACGCTCGCCGAGCTGCTCAGCTACTGGAGCGGTGACGAGCGCGGCAGCGACTTCAGCGCGGCCCGGTCGGACTTCCCCGTCTGCATCACCGTCGCCGCCCAGTGCTGCCACGCCGTGGGCGCGGCCTACGCGTTCAAGCTGCGCAACGAGCCGCGGGTCGCGGTCTGCGTGCTGGGCGACGGCGCCACCTCCAAAGGCGACTTCTACGAGGCGCTCAACGCGGCGGGGGTTTGGGCGCTGCCGCTGGTGTTCGTCATCAACAACAACCAATGGGCCATCTCGGTGCCGCTCGCGCTGCAGACGGCGGCGCGTACGCTCGCCCAGAAGGCCATCGCCGCCGGCATCGACGGCGAGCAGGTCGACGGCAATGACGTGATCGCCGTGCAGCACGTGATGCAGCAGGCCCTCGACAAGGCGCGCACGCACGGCGGCCCCACGCTGATCGAGGCCGTGACCTACCGGCTCTCGGACCACACCACCGCGGACGATGCCAGCCGCTACCGCGACCCGAAGGAGCTGTCGGAGCATTGGGCGCGCGAGCCCGTGCTGCGGCTGCGCAATTACCTCACGCACGTGGGCGCCTGGAGCAAGATGGACGAGGAGGCGCTGCTGAAGGAGTGCCCGGAGCGCGTGGCGGCGGCGGTGGAGGCGTGGCAGGCGATACCGCCTCCGCGCCCCGAGGCCATGTTCGAGCACCTCTACGCCTCGCTGCCGGCAAGCCTCGCGCCGCAGCGCAGCGAGGCGCTGCAGTCCGGAGCGAGGAATGGCTGAGATCACGCTGGTGGAAGCCGTCAACCGCGCGCTCGCCTACGAGATGCAGCGCGATCCCGCGGTGGTGGTGCTGGGCGAGGACGTGGGCATGAACGGCGGGGTGTTTCGCGCCACCGTGGGGCTGCAGGAGCGCTTCGGCAAGGCGCGCGTGCTGGATACCCCGCTGGCCGAATCGCTCATTGCCGGCATGGCCGTGGGCATGGCGGTGCAGGGGCTCAGGCCCGTCGCCGAGATCCAGTTCTCCGGCTTCATCTACGCAACGCTCGATCACATCGTCAATCACGCCTCGCGCATGCGCACCCGCACGCGCGGGCGGCTCAGCTGCCCGATGGTGCTGCGTTCTCCCAGCGGCGGGGGCATCCGCGCCCCCGAGCATCATTCCGAGAGCAACGAGGCGATGTTCGCTACCGTGCCGGGACTGCGGGTGGTCGTCCCGTCGTCGCCGGCGCGCGCCTATGGGCTGCTGCTGACGGCGATCCGCGATCCCGATCCAGTGATCTTTCTGGAGCCCACGAGGCTGTACCGGCTGGTGAAGCAGGAGGTCGCCGATACCGACGATGCTTTGCCCCTGGACGTGTGCTTCACGCTGCGGGAAGGCAAGGACGTGACGCTGGTGAGCTGGGGCGCCGCGCTGCACGAGACTCTGGCGGCGGCCGAGGCTCTGTCCAACGCGGGGATAGAGGCCGAGGTGATCGACGTGGCCACACTCAAGCCGCTGGACATGGAGACGATTCTCGAGTCGGTGGGCAAGACCGGGCGCTGCGTCATCGTGCACGAGGCCGCGCGCACGAGCGGCTTCGGCGCCGAGATCGCGGCCAACCTGGCCGAGCGCGGCCTGCTGTCGCTGCTGGCCCCGGTTGCGCGCCTGACCGGCTACGATACCGTGATGCCGCTAGCACGCCTGGAGCAGCAGTATCTGCCTGGCACCATCCGCATCCTGGCGGCCGTACACAAGATTATGGAGTACGCATGAGCGTCTTCACGCTTCCCGATCTGGGCGAAGGGCTGCAGGAAGCCGAGATCGTGACCTGGCACGTGAACCCGGGCGACCAGGTCGTCATGGATCAGCCGCTGGTCTCGGTGGAGACCGACAAGGCGATCGTAGACATTCCTTCGCCTCAGGCGGGCCGCATCGCCAGGCTATACGGCGAGGTCGGGGAGGTCATCAAGCTGGGAGCCCCGCTGGTGGAGTTCGACGAGAGCGCTCGCGCGCCCGATGCCGGCACCGTCGTGGGCGAGGTGGCGGTGGGCAAGGAGGTGGTCAAAGAGCCGCCGGCCAGCGTCACCGCCAGCGCCGCCGGAGTCAAGGCCACCCCTGCAGTTCGGGCGCTGGCGCATCGACTCGACGTCGATCTGTCCATCGTCACGCCCAGCGGCCCGGACGGGTTGATCACCGTCGCCGACGTGCAGCGGGTGGCGAAGATCCTGAGCGAAGTGGAACCGCTCGAGCCGCTCCGAGGCGTGCGGCGTGCCATGGCCGGTCACATGGCGCTCGCACACGCAGAGGTCGTTCCCGTCACCATCATGGATGACGCCGACGTGCAGGGTTGGCCTGCGGGCACGGACATCACGGTCCGTCTGATCCGGGCGCTGATCGTGGCCTGCGCCGCCGAGCCGGCGTTGAACGCGTGGTATGACGCGCAGGCGGTGGGAAGGCGGGTGCGCAAGACCATCGATCTGGGCATCGCCGTGGACACCCCCGACGGACTGTTCGTTCCGGTACTCAGGGACGCGGCCAACAGGCCCGACGCGCAGCTGCGCAGCGAGGTGGACCGCCTCCGGGCCGGTGTGAAGGCGCGCAGCCTGTCGCCCGGGGAGTTGCGCGGCAACACCATCACGCTGTCCAACTTCGGCATGATCGCCGGCAAGTACGGCTCGCCGGTGGTGCTGCCGCCGACCGTGGCGATCCTGGGCGCGGGCAGAAAGGTTCGCACACCGGTGGCAGCCGGCGATGGCGTCGAGGTGCACGAGCTGATCCCGCTGTCGCTGACCTTCGATCATCGCGCCGTGACCGGCGGCGAAGCGGGACGCTTTCTGGCCGCCGTCATCGCCGACCTCCAGCGCGCCAATCGATGATTGCGGCGCGGTGACGCAGGCGCTTGCCCCCACTGGATGCCCTTGGCCATCTCTACGGATGGGAATTCCAGCCGTATCACGCATCATGATGATTACACGCGCGCTGATGGAGCTGACGGTCATCAACATCGGTTACGATCTGGGCGTCATCCCGCAGACCGGGTTCACCATGCTGGTGATCATGGCGATCGTGAGCACCCGTGATCACCACCCCGGCCCTCAAGCGCTGGCTGGGCGGGCGCGCGATCGCGGAGCTCGAGCAGCGGCGCACGGCTTGACCTCCGGATACGCCGCCGCGCGCCCATCCGTTATTGCTTGGTGAGCGCGTCGTGGAAGCTCGGATTCTTGAGCAAGTTGGACGTCGCTTCGATCAGCGAGTCGCTCAGCGTCTCGTAGTAGTTCTCAGCTCTGTATGAACGTCCAAACCGCGTAGCGCTGCCACCTGTCACTCCGGTCCACACGGACGTACCGCTGGAGTTGGTCAGCGTCACCAACAGGCGCACGTCGCCTTTGTAGGTATCCGTCTCATCCACATAAAACTGCTTGAGCTCGGCCTTGAGCACGTGAGTCCCGCCGCTGTCGACCACATTGAGGCCGGCTGCCGAGATGATTTGCTTCATATGCTCGGTGACGAACGCTGGCACGTCATCGGAAGTCGTGATGATGCGGGGCGTGGCTTTTTCCTTGTTTTCACCGAGCAGCGTTGGGTTTTCTCGGCTGTCGGCGACCTTGGGCACCTGCAGCTTGACGTTGTCCAGCCCGGTCAGATCGATTGCGCCAAGGGAGGCCATGCTCGTGGTGGGCTTCC
Source organism: Burkholderiales bacterium (assembly GCA_036787045.1). Taxonomy (GTDB): domain Bacteria; phylum Pseudomonadota; class Gammaproteobacteria; order Burkholderiales; family SHXO01; genus SHXO01. The sequence continues at coordinate 4,859 of DAIQQA010000246.1, forward strand.
ATACCAGCGGACTGTTCTCCAGCTTGTCGCGCTTGGCCGGCGTCGCAGCCGCCTGCGTGGACTGGGCCGGTTTAGCGCTCTTGGGAGGCTCCGCCGAGGTAGAGGAGCTGGATGGCTTGCTGCCGCCGGACTCGGCGCACGCAACCAGGAACACAAGCAGGAAATACAGGTATGACTTCATTTCGACCCTCCATGGGTTGACAGCACACATGCAAAGTGAATGCTGGCTCGGGACCTCTATACTATTGCGCCTTGCAGAATCAGGTTGCAGACCTCCGCACCACCCCGCCGGCTGCGCCGGCACCCCTCCTCGGAGAGGAGGGGAGTGTCTCCCCTCCTTACAAAGGAGGGGTGGCGCCGAAGGCGACGGGGTGGTTGGCTGTGGACTAATGCGGCTTGAGCGTAATGCATTTGTGCAAAGCTCAATAGTGCAGCGTACAGCATAGCGCAACAGCGAACGCTAGCGTTATGCGCGGCTCGCCTCGAGATGCGTACCACCCTTGGCCCGGGAGACACGATGGGGTGCACGTACAGAATTAGCACACGTCAGTACGCGCATTTCTCAAACTCATGATAATCACGACCCGTATTTGCTGATTTATGTGTAGGAACCCGACGCGGGGCGGCGCATAGTGGAGCTTCGACTTTACCGACCGCTGGTCGCGTAGCCCAGTTTGCTCGGGTCACGAGCACCGAGGTTGATAGGGTTGACCAAGGGCGGCTCAATCTCGCCGCACATCATTGACCTTA
>DAIQQA010000100.1:0-18641 GCA_036787045.1 Burkholderiales bacterium
TCGCTGCCACCCTCCTGCGGGAGGCTCCCACCACCCCGTCACGCTGCGCGTGCCATGCCTCCTCGGGCAGGCTCCCTCCCGCCCCATCAGCTTCGCTGCCACCCTCCTGCGGGAGGCTCCCACCACCCCGTCACGCTGCGCGTGCCACCCCTCCTCGGGCAGGAGGGGAGCATTGTTCTTGTGGTGTTGGCGGGTAAGCCAATCGTTGTCTCAGCTCGAGCTCGGCATCAGCTCGAGATCCGCCTCCAGCGGCGTCGCGGGATAGTCGAAGGCCACCGGGCCGTCCGGCTCGGCGTTGACGAACTGGTGCACGAACGCGTTGTCCGACGTGGCGATCTCCTGCGGCGTACCTTCGCCGACGACCACGCCATCGGAGATGAAAAAGGCGTAGTCCACCACCTTGAGCGATTCCGACACGTCGTAGGTCACGACGATGCTCGTCGCGCCCAGCGCATCGTTGAGGGTGCGGATGAGCTGCGCAATCGCGTTGAGCGAGATGGGGTCGAGGCCGGCAATGGGCTCGTCGTACATGATGAGCATCGGGTCGAGCGCGATGGCGCGGGCCAGCGCTACACGACGCGCCATGCCGCCGGACAGCTCGCCAGTCGCGAGGTTGTGCGCACCGCGCAGGCCCACCGCTTCGAGCTTCATCAGCACGAGGTCGCGGATCATGGACTCCGGCAGCGTGGTGTGTTCGCGGATCGGGAAGGCGATGTTCTCGTAGACCGACAGGTCGGTGAACAGCCCGCCGGCCTGGAACATCATGCCCATCTGCCGGCGCAGCTCGTAGAGCCGGCGCGTATTGAGCTTGTGCACCACCTGCCCGTTGACTTTGACGTAGCCGCGGGCCGGGCGCAGCTGGCCGCCGAGCAGCCGCAACAGCGTCGTCTTCCCCGAGCCGCTGGTGCCCAGGATGGCGACGAGCTTGCCGCGCGGGATGCTGAGGGTCAATCCCTTGAGCACCGGCCGATCGCCGTAGGCGAAGTGCAGGTCGTGGATCTCGACGAGGGGTTGCTGAGGGGTCGTCATCGGCACCCAAATCATACGCGAATTCCCCTGTAGGCCGCGAAGACGGGGACAGGATCCGAGCCACGGCAGAAGGCGCGAGAACAACCGCTTATCCCGTGCGTCCTCCGCGTCTCTGCGTTGGGTGTAGGCGGGAGGGCGTAGCTCGCCGGCAGGAGACGGTGTAGCCTTCGCCCTGCCCATGCGTGAGGCGTCAGGCGTGCGAGACGAGCGGCGTGGCGCGCAGGTCTGTCAGCCAACCTCGCAGTGCCCGACTGGACCGCCTATCAGGCGAGGCCCGCTACTAGAGTTCTGCCTCACGCCTCATGCCTTACATCCAGGAGGGTCGCATGCTCACGGCAAAGCACATGGAGCAGGTCATCCGCCGTTACTACGACGGCTGCAACGAGGCGGATGTCGCCAAGATGGCGGGCTGCTTCACGCCCGACGCAGTCCACTACTTTCCGCCCGGCATGCCCGGCGGGCCGTTTCGCGGCGCGCAGACGATCGCGATGAGCTGGAAGCAGGTAGTGCAGAAGGCCGGCGCCCGCTGGACCATCGATGCGCTGATGCTGGATCCCGCAACCGGGCGCGCGGTGATCGAGTGGAGCAACTTCACGCGTGGCCGCAACCCGGTCCTGCGTGGCAGCGAGTGGGTCGAGTTCGACGGCGACTCGGGCCGGATCCGCGAGATCCGCGCCTACCTCGCCGCCCCCTTGCCGCGCGACTTGGAGCGCGCGGAACTCGAAGGGTTCGATTACGCCGGCCGCGGCTACCCGCTGCGATTTCCGGGCGACGCTGGGTGCCCCGCTCGGGCGGCCCTCGCGCAGTGGCTTCTTCAGCAGCCGGCACAATCAGCGCCCGACTGGAACTGCGCCCTGTCGACACCCGGTACGCGCGAGTCCGCTGTATCCTGCGCACCACCATCACCTTACAGTAGGAGGAGCGCACCATGCCCAAGCAGCAGATCTCCACCACGTCCGGCGCGGCGCCTATCGGCGCGTATTCGCAGGGTTTGCGCGCAGGCGACTTCGTGTTCGTCTCGGGGCAGGGGCCACTCGACCCGCAGACCGGCAAAGTCGTCGGCACCACTATCGAGGAGCAGACGGCACGCGTACTGGAGAATATCAAAGCGATTCTCGCCGCGGGGGGAGCGACCCTGGGCGACGTGGTGAAGGTCACGGCGCATCTTTCCGACCTGTCGCTGTTCGAGCGCTACAACCGGGTGTACGCCAGCTACTTCCCCGACCCCAAGCCGACCCGCACAACGGTGGGCAGCCAGCTGCTCGGTATCCTGGTCGAAATCGACGCCATCGCCTATGTGGGGAAGTGACGCCATCCGGTCCGGCTGCAGGGTGGCAGCTGTCGGGGTCCGAGCCACATTGGCTTGAATAGGCCGCTCGACGAATATCTGGTTCCGCTCAATCAAACACTTGTGCGCGCATGCGTCCCGCGGCGCCCGCGAATGTTCCCGGGCATCCTCGGTGTGGCGCGGCTCCACCTCGGCACGAAGGAATAGAGTAAGCTGCGGCCCGCGCTGGAGCGCGGCTGACTTTCAATCGTTCACTCATCTACAACTGACATGTTCAAGAAGCTTATCGCATCGCTTGGAATCGGTGCCGCAGCAGTGGTCCCCGGCATCGCAGCCGAGCCACCCGGGCCGTATCCTCAGACAGAGATCAACTTCATCTACAACCTCTTGTTCTGCGATAACCCGGCCCGGTTTCGACCCCGAGACGGTGAGCAGCCGACTCCCTGGCAAAGGCTCCTGTTCAACGACAAGCCGGATGCAAGAGCCGTTGCGGCATTGGCGGAAGACCAAACACAAGAAAGCCGCGTCCGAGTTCTCGCATACAACTGGCTCAGCAGGAACCACCATCCGGTGCCGAAGCGCAAACTGCTTGGTGTAGTGGTGGAAGTGCGCTTCGACGCCGGGCTCGACACCTTGGCCGCATACCAGGATGGGCGCATTCGCTACATCAACCAGACCGGCAAGCTGGCGGTGTTCGAAGCAGCGACGCCCGACATGGAAGCCAAAGCCGCGAGGCTTCTGGCGGCCTCTCAGACTGCAGTCGACCGGCTCGGCCCGTGGGGCAAGCCCAGGCTGCCACCGCCGTCCAATGGGAACGTTCGCCTGACGTTCCTGGTTTCCGACGGCTTGTACTTCGGCGAGGGGCCGTTCTCGGCGATGCAACGCGAACCTGTTGCTGCGCCGATCATTCAAGAGGCCAGCGAACTCCTGCAGCTCGTCGTGAATGCGGTCACCAAGTGAGCGCAGCTGCATGGCCCTCCAGCGGGCCGCCGCAAAGCTGCGCTTTTTCGCACCCTGCTTTGCCCGATCGCTGCGCGGTCCGAGCGTCTACGCCGACTCCGCACGGCTGAATTGCAACCGGGATGCGCTGGTGGCCACCACCGCCCGCTCCTCCTGCCAGGACATCTCGGTGACTTCGCCCTGCGCGCCGGTCAGCCGGACCAGCGCAGCGGCAAAATCCGGCCCCGCACCGGTGGTGACGAAACGATGCTGTGCACCGCTGGCTGGCGTCGCCGCCAGCCCCTGGGCCTCCAGCACCTGGCCCAGATGGCGGGCAATGGCGGGCGCGGGATCGATCACATTGACGTGCTCGCCGGCGATGCGGCGGATCGGTTCGATCACGAAGGGATAATGGGTGCAGGCCAGCACGATGGTATCGGCGTTGGCCTCGAGGATCGGGCCCAGGAAGCCGCGCAGCAGGGCCTCGGTCTCCGCGCCGTCGAGGTTGCCCGCCTCTACTGCTTCCGCCAGGCCGTCGCACACCTGGTTGACGAGCCGGATGCCGCGCGCGAAGCGCCCGGCCGTAGCCTGGAACAGCCGGCCCTGGAAAGTGGCGGGCGTGGCCATGATGCCCACCACCCCGGTCCTGGTACTGGCGGCTGCAGGCTTGACGGCCGGCTCCATGCCGATGATGGGAACCTGTGGGAAGGTCTCGCGCAGGTGTTTGAGCGCGGCCGCCGAGGCCGTGTTGCAGGCCACCAGGATAGCCTTGCAGCCGCGGTCGAGGAGGAAGCGCGCGATGGCGTCGCAGAACTGCCGGATCTGCTCCTGCGAGCGCGGCCCGTAGGGCACATGGGCCTGATCGGCGAAATAGACCGTGCTCTCGTGGGGGAGCTGCCGAAGGATCTCCCGCCACACGCTTAAGCCCCCCACCCCCGAATCGAACACGCCGATCGGGCCGGTGCGCTGGGGTGGAGCCGGATCGGCGGGAAAGGTGGCCTGTCGCTGCATCAGGGCGGAGAAGTATAGCCTACCAGCGGCACCCATCACCCGCGGTACAGCCAACGCCAGGAGAAGCGGGAACCACGGTGGACTGTCCTCCGTGGTTGAGCTCTCCTTGCCATTCTGGTCTTCGACTTGGCGGCCGCGACCAGGTACAATGCGCGGCTTTGCCCGCTTTCCACCCCGGCGCCACCGCGCCGCCCGCAGGACCATGACAGACATCACCCCGGCAGTGCTCTCCGAGCGCGTTGCCCAGAGACGCACCTTCGCCATCATCTCGCACCCGGACGCGGGCAAGACCACGCTGACGGAGAAGCTGCTGCTGTTCGCCGGCGCCATCCAGATCGCCGGGAGCGTCAAGGCGCGCAAGGCCACCCGCCACGCCACCTCGGACTGGATGGAGATCGAGAAGCAGCGCGGCATCTCGGTGGCGAGCTCGGTGATGCAGATCGAGTACCGCGGCAAGGTCATCAACCTGCTCGACACACCGGGCCACCAGGACTTCTCGGAGGACACCTACCGCGTGCTCACCGCGGTGGACTCGGCCCTCATGGTGATCGACGCCGTGAACGGCGTGGAGGAGCAGACCCTGCGCCTGCTGGAGGTCTGCCGCTCGCGCGGGACGCCGATCATCACCTTCATCAACAAGCTCGACCGCGAGGTGCGCGAGCCGGTCGACCTGATCGACGAGATCGAGCGCGTGCTGGGCATGTCCGCGGTACCCTTCTCCTGGCCCATCGGCATGGGCAAGTCCTTCCACGGCGTCTACGATCTGCGCGAGGACTGCATCCGGGTATTCAAGCCCGGGGAGGACCGGCTCGCGGGCAAGGAAGAGGTGATCCAGGGCCTCGACCATCCCTCGCTCGCCGCGCGCTTCGGCCCCGCCCTGCAGCAGGCGCGCCACGACATCGACCTGGTGCGCGCCGCTACCCCGGAGTTCTCCCGCGAGGAGTTCCTCGCCGGGCGGCAGACGCCGGTGTTCTTCGGCTCCGCCATCAACAACTTCGGCGTCAAGGAGGTGCTCGACGCGCTGGTGGACATCGCACCGCCGCCGCGCGCCCGTATCGCCCTGCAGGGGCCGGTCGCTCCGGACCGCGAGCGCTTCGCCGGCGTGGTGTTCAAGATCCAGGCGAACATGGATCCGGCCCACCGCGACCGCGTGGTGTTCGTGCGCGTGTGCTCGGGGCACTTCGAACGCGGCATGCGCCTGCGCGTGCAGCGCACCGGCAAGGAGTTCCGCCCCAACAACGTCGTCTCGTTCCTGTCCCAGCGCCGCGAGCTGCTCGACGAGGCCTACGCGGGCGACATCATCGGCATCCCCACCCACGGCGGCCTGCAGCTCGGCGACACGCTCACCGAGGGCGAGCCGCTGCAGTTCACTGGCCTGCCCTTCTTCGCACCCGAGATCTTCCGCTACATCGAGGTGGTGAACCCGTTGCGCGCCAAGCAGCTGCGCACCGGCCTGATGCAGCTCGGCGAGGAGGGCGCCATCCAGGTGTTCCGTCCCATGCGCAACCCCACTATGCTGCTCGGCGCGGTGGGCGTTCTCCAGTTCGAGGTGGCCGCGCACCGGCTCAAGCACGAATACGGCGTCGAAGCGCGCGTCACCCCCGCGCCGTATACCGTCGCGCGCTGGGTCTCGGCCGATGATCCCGCAAAGCTGGATCGCTTTGTTGAAGCCAACGCCGGGCGAGTCGCGCTCGACGCAGCCGATGCACCCGCCGTGCTGACTGCATCCAAGCACGAGATGAAAGTAATCCAGGAGATGTGGCCGGACATCCGGTTCCATGCGCAGCGCGAGCATGCCGGGCTGGTGCTCGAGACTGCTGGGTGATCTCCTGCTTACACCCTACACCCAACGCAGAGGCGCAGAGAACGCAGAGGACGCGGAGAAAGACAGGCGAGCTTGTGTCCGGGCAATGCACCTGCGGTGGCAGTCCAAAGATCGTCGCCAGAGCTTGTTCGCCGATTGCAGCAGTCCACACGCCGGTGCAACTGGGCATGCTCGGCTCGCATCCTTCCGCTCCGGACCGTGCGCAACTTCCGTATCCATATTCCACTCTGCGGCCTCCGCGTCCTCTGCGTCTCTGCGTGGGTGTAGGGTGGAGTGAACCTAGAAGATGTGGTTCAAGAACCTGCAGCTCTTCCGCGTCCCGCAGAACTGGGACCTGACCGCCGACGACCTCGCGGCGCAACTCAAGCACCACTCGTTTCAGCCCGCCGGCAGCTTTGCGCTGGAATCGCGCGGCTGGATCCCGCCGCGCGGCGACGATCAACTGGTCTACGCGCTCAACCGCCAGTGGCTGATCGCGTTGGGCGTGGAGCAGAAGCTGCTCCCGGCGTCGGTCATCCGGCAGACCGTGAAGGAGCGGGCAGCCGAGCTGGAAGGGAAGGTGGGGAGAAAGCTCGGACGCAAGGAGCTGCGCGATCTGAAGGAAGACACCATCGGCGAGCTGCTGCCGCGCGCTTTCAGCCGCTATCGCGCTACCTTCGCGTGGATCGATCCGGTGGCGGGCTGGCTGGTCGTCGACGCCGCGAGCCCGAAAAAGCTGGAGGAGATCGTCGAGTCGCTGCGCCGCTCGCTGGACGAGTTTCCCATCGAGCCGCTGAAGACGCAGGTCTCGCCCGCCACGTCGATGACCGATTGGCTGGTCGGTGGAGACGGCCCACGCGGCTTCACGGTCGACCAGGACTGCGAGCTGCGCTCCCAGCAAAACGAGAAGTCCACCGTGCGCTACGCCCGCCATCCGCTCGACACGCAGGAGATCCGCAACCACATCGCCCAGGGCATGCAGCCCAGCCGGCTCGCGCTCACCTGGCAGGACCGCATCTCCTTCGTCCTGACCGACAAGCTGGAGGTGAAGATGGTTTTGTTCCTGGATGTCGTGAAGTCGGAAGCCGGCGCGGACCAGGAGTCGGAAGAAGAGCAGCTCGACGCCGACTTCGCGCTCATGACCGGCCAGCTCGGCAAGTTCCTACCCGACCTCGTCGCCGCACTTGGCGGCGAGGCTTGATACTGCCTATCTCAACGCAGAGGCGCAGAGGACGCAGAGAGTCGCAGAGAAGGTCGATACTCGATTGTCATCCCCGCGGAGGCGGGGATCCAGAAATGCGTGAGCAGTGTGGGTGTCCGGCCCTTGTCTCCGCTCTGGCTCACAGTCGCCCTTGCCCCCTGTGCGCCTCTGCGGTGAGGTCCACCGCGCCGCTGGCAGAGGACTTCGCTACAGTAGTGCGCAGCCTGGTCTGGGAGAGCGCGGCGGACCAGCTACAATGGCGTCGCATTCGAACCGGAACCAGCATATGAGCAAGCCGTTCACCGTCGACCATCTCGTCCGCTTCTCCCACTGCGACCCCGCCGCGATTGTCTACTACCCGGACTTCTTCGATCTGCAGCACGCAGCGATGGAGGACTGGTTCCGCGACGCCCTGAAGTACCCCATGCCGGAGATGATCCGCAACCAGCGGCTCGGCGTGCCGACCGTCAGCATCCAGGGCGAGTTCACCAAGCCGCTCGCCATGGGCGACGTCCTGCACTGGGAGGTCCGCGTGCTCAAGCTCGGCCGCGCATCGGTGCAGCTGGAGTACCGCGGCATGAAGGACGGCGCGGACCATCTCAAGATCGTCCAGACTATAGTCTTCATGGATCTGGACAAGCAGGTGGCGGTGCCGATTCCCGAGGAGCTGCGGTCCCGCATCGAGGAGTTTCTGGCGGGGTAACCACAGATCGCAAACTCTCAACGCCAAGGACGCAAGGGACGCCAAGGAAACCCAGACGAGAATAGAAGGCGAATCAGCGATCGTCACGCCACTATAGCGCTGTTGCACCGTCCGGCTGAAACCCGCTGCCACGATCGCGACTCCCCGGGATGGGAGTGGCGGGATCAGACAAAGCCCCTGTTGGTTTTCCTTGGCGTCCTTTGCGTCCTTGGCGTTGAGCGCTCTTGCCTTCGCCCTCGGCAGTGAGCGCTTTTGCCGTTGGTCGCGCACTCCCGACTCAGATACCGGGGCAGCGGCTCACTGCAGAAACCCGGCCTTCACCTCATCCTGGGACAGCAGCGCGACGGGCACGGGATGGACGTGCCAGATGTCGCGGGAATACTCCCGAATCGTGCGGTCGGAGGAGAACTTCCCGGAGCGCGCGCAGTTGACGATCGACATGCGCGCCCACTGCTCGAAATCGTGGTAGGCCGTGCTCACGCGCTGCTGGCACTCCACATAGGCACGAAAGTCGGCCAGCACCAGATACGGATCGCTGTGCAGCAGATTGTCGACGAGCGGCCGGAACAACTCAGCGTCGCCGCGCGAGAAGAATCCCGAACGGATCAGGTCGATCGCCTCGCGCAGCTCGGGGTCAGCCGAATAGAGGTCGCGCGGACGATAGCCCCGGCCTATCACAGCGGCAACCTCCTGGGCAGTGAGGCCGAACAGGAAGAAGTTCTCCGCGCCCACCTCCTGGCGGATCTCGATGTTGGCCCCGTCCAGCGTGCCGATGGTGAGCGCGCCGTTGAGCGAGAGCTTCATATTGCCGGTGCCCGAAGCCTCCTTGCCGGCGGTTGAGATCTGCTCGGACAGATCCGCTGTCGGATACACGCGCTGCCCGCCGCTCACGTTGTAGTTGGGAAGGAACAGCACGCGCAGGCGATCGCGCGCCTCGGGGTCGCGCTCGAGCACCTCGCCCACCGAGTTGATCAGCTTGATGATGAGCTTCGCGAGGTGATAGCCGGGTGCCGCCTTGCCGCCGAACACCACGGTGCGCGCCGGCGCGTCGGCTGCGAGGCCGGATTTGAGCCGCACGTAGTGGGCGATGACATGCAGGATGTTCAGGTGCTGGCGCTTGTACTCGTGGATGCGCTTGACCTGCACGTCGAACATCGATTCCGGATTCAGGGTCGCGCCGATATGCCGGCGCGCGAAGCCGGCGAACTCCTCCTTGTTCGCACGCTTCACCGCGCGCCATGCTTCCCGGAAGCCGGCGTCGCCGGTGAGCGCCTCGAGCCCGCCAAGCTGGTCCAGATCGGTGACCCAGCTGCTGCCGATAGCGTCGGTGATCAGGCGAGCGAGCCTCGGGTTGGCGAGCGCCATCCAGCGGCGTGGTGTCACGCCGTTGGTCTTGTTGCCGAACCGCTCCGGCCACAGGGCGTGGAAGTCCTCCAGCACGTCCTGTTTGAGAAGCTCCGAGTGCAGCTCCGCCACACCGTTGACGGCATGGCTGCCGACGCAGGCCAGATTGGCCATGCGCACGTAGCGCTCGCCCTGCTCGTCGATGATCGACAGCCGGGCGACGCGCGCATCGTCGTCCCAGAAGCGGATGCGCGCCTCGTCGAGGAAGCGCGCGTTGATCTCGTACACGATCTCCAAGTGCCTGGGCAGCAGCCGGCGAAACATCGCCAGCGGCCAGCGCTCCAGTGCCTCCGGCAGCAACGTGTGGTTGGTATACGCAAAAGTGCGGCGGGTGATGTCCCAGGCGCCGGGCCACTCCATTCCCACCTCGTCCACCAGCAGGCGCATCAGCTCGGCGACGGCAATCGCCGGATGGGTGTCGTTGAGCTGGACGGCAAACTTCTCGTGGAAGCGCTCCATCGGGATCTTCTGCCCGCGCATGATGCGCAGCATGTCCTGCAGAGAGCAAGACACGAAGAAGTACTGCTGCTCCAGCCGCAGCTCCTTGCCCTGGATCGCCTCGTCGTTGGGGTAGAGCACCTTGGTGAGGTTCTCCGAGACGATCTTCTTGTTCACCGCGCCGTAGTAGTCGCCGCGGTTGAACACGGCGAAATCGAACGACTCGGGAGCCTCGGCGCGCCACAGCCGCAGGGTGTTGGCGGTATTGGTGCGGTAGCCGAGGGTGGGTGTGTCGTAAGGCACGCCCATGACCACGCGCTCGGGTAGCCAGTGCACGCGCAGCCGACCCTGCTCGTCGGTGTACTGCTCGGTGCGACCGCCGACCTTCACCTCGACCGCCCACTCCGGGCGCGGAACGTCCCAGGGCGTACCGTAGCGCAGCCACTTGTCGGTGCGCTCGACCTGCCAGCCGTCCACGATCTCCTGCTCGAAGATGCCGAACTCGTAGCGGATGCCATAGCCGAGCGCGGGGATCTGCAGAGTCGCGAGGGAGTCGAGGAAGCATGCCGCCAGCCGGCCGAGGCCGCCGTTGCCCAGCCCCGGCTCCTCCTCCTGCTGCAACAGCTCGTCGAAGTCCAGGCCCAGCTCGGCGATGGCCTGCTGCACCTGGGGATAGATGCCCAAATTGATCAGGTTGTTGCCCAGGTGCGGGCCGATCAGGAACTCGGCCGACAGGTAGGCCACCGTGCGCGAGCGCTGCTTGGTGTAGGCTGCGGCGGTGCTGACCCAGCGCTGCAGCAGGCGGTCGCGCACGACGTAGGCCAGGGCAAGGTAGTAGTCGCGCTTGGTGGCGAGCGCCGGGAACTTGCCCTGCATGTAGAACAGGTTGTCGAGGAAGGCGCGCTTGAGCGCCTCCTTGCCGAGGCCGGTACGCTCGTCTTCGGAGGAGATCTCGGGGGAAGTCCCCGCAACGGGCATGTCCATGAGCGTGTGCCTTGGAAGGTTCCGTAGTACTCGATCAGCCCGAATCTGCACTGCGGAGTCGCAAGAAGCATGCAGAGCCCGGGTGCAACAGACGCGCTCGTGCCCGGTCGCGCCAACCTCAGGATAATATGGGGCAATCGCGGTTCACGGCGTGGTTCTGCCGGGACCGCGCGCGTTCACGGCCGGATTCGATTGCACCGGGTGAGAGCATGGCGGCGTCCACATGCACGCCCGTGGTGCAAATACCATCCTCGTGACTCAGCGGGGCAAGCCTTCGGCCCTGCCGAGGGATCGGCAAGGGCTTTGCCCAATGTGGTCGGCGCAAGAGTAAAGTCATGTGACCGGTGTTCCCTCCCCCTGGGACGGGGCGAGACAGCGTGGGGGTGCCACGCATGCGCTTGTCCTTTGCCAGCGCTTCACCCCCGTCCCAAAACAACCCCGCGGGTACGCCCGACACCCGGAGGACAGATGCTGGAGATCAAGAAAATCGCGGGCGCGCTCGGTGCGGAGATCCTCGGCGTCGACTTGTCGAAACCACTGTCGCAGGATCTCGCCCGCGAGATCCGCTGCGCCTTCCTCGAGCACCTGGTCGTCTTCTTCCGCGGGCAGAACCTCACCCCCGCCCAGTTTCTGGCCTTCGCGCGTGGGATGGGCGAGCCCGTCGAATATCCGTTCGTCAAGGGTCTGCCCGAGCACCCGGAGATCATCCAGGTGATGAAGCTCGAGCACGAGCGCACCAACTTCGGCGGCGTCTGGCACACCGACACGGCGTATCTGGAACTGCCGCCAATGGGCTCGATGCTGCTTGCGCGCGAGGTGCCTCCGGTCGGCGGTGATACGCTCTTCGCCAACCAGTATCTGGCTTACGAGACGCTCTCGTCGGGAATGCGCTGCTTGCTCGATGGCCTGACCGGCGTGAACAGCTCGGCCAAGGCCGACGTCACGAAGACGCGCGAGGACCGCATCCGAACCGACGCACGCGAGGACGCTCGCCGGGAATACCTCGCCGAGCACCCAGTCGTGCGCACGCACCCGGAAACCGGCCGCAAATCGCTGTACGTCAACGTTGCCCACACGGTTCGCTTCAAGGACATGACCGAAGAGGAAAGCGAGCCGCTTCTGAGCTATCTGTTCCAGCACCAGGTCCGGCCGGAGTTCACCTGCCGCTTCCAGTGGGAGGTCGGGTCGCTCGCGTTCTGGGACAACCGCTGCACGCTGCACAACCCGGTAAACGACTACCACGGCTACCGGCGCGTGATGCACCGGGTCACGCTCGCTGGCGATCGGCCCCGCTGACGTTTCTTCTATGGCCTACACCCAACGCAGAGGCGCAGAGGACGCAGAGAATGAGATAAACCGAAACCACCCGGTGCGCTGTGCGCGCAGCCTCGGGGAGGCTTCCACCACCCCGTCACGCTGCGCGCCACCTCTCCTCGAGCAGGCTCCCACCACCCCGTCACGCTGCGCGTGCCACCCCTCCTCAGGCAGGAGGGGAGTGTTTCTCTCCTCGCCTCTCACGAGGCGGGGTGCCGGCTACGCCGGCGGGGCGGTGTGGGGTGCGCTTCCGACCAATCTCCTGATTCGGTTGTTGCCTGACCAACGTGGTGGCTCGCCATTCTGGCTTCTTCTTTCTCTGCGCCCCTCTGCGTCTCTGCGTTGAGATGTAGGGGCTAGGCTGCAGCGATCTCAGCTCTCCCCGGACTCGTACGGCACGTCGTGCTCCGCCATCTCCCAGATGAACCGCGCGGCGGGCTCGCGGCTCTCCTCGAGGATGTGGCCGACAAGCCCGGCGGCGCGGCTCACCAACGCCACGCCGCGCATCACCTCCTGCGGGAAGCCGATCTCGCCCAGCACCGCGGCGATCGCGCCCGTGGCGTTGATGGTGATGTGGCGCCCGTATACCTCGTCGATCGCTTTCGACAGCGTCTCCAGGGCGCGCAGGTAATTGCCCAGCACGCCGTTCTGCCGCGCCAACGCGATGAGCCGAGCCGAGCGCGGATCGTCCGGTTTGTGCAAGTGATGGCCGAAGCCGGGGAGCGGCTGACGGCTTTCACGGTAGCGCTTCGCGATAGCCGTTGCGCGCGCCTGCTCGCCTTCCTCTGCACCCAGGATCTCGTCGAGCAGCTTGACTGCGTTCTCCATGCTGCCGACGAAGGTGCTGCCCACGCCCAGCAGGCCGGCCGCCACTGCCGACTGCAGTGCCTCGGGCGCGGACACGTAGATCATCCGCGTGGCGATCACGCTGGGCGTGAACCCATGCTCCATCAGTGTCACCAGCACGGCGTCGAGCAGTGCCACCTGCGCAGGGGTCGGCCGCCGGCCGGTGATCTGAAAGAACATCATCTCCGTGAAGCTGACTTTGCCGATGAGGTCGTTGACCAGATCGACATCGCGCACGTAGATCGCCTCCTGTGTGTGGTAGGCGATGTGGGTCTTCGGACGGGGTTGCTCAGGCATGATCGGCCTCTTGTCAGGTGGAGCGCGGATGCGCAATGGCCGCTCGCGCTCCGGAAGTCGCCGGTGTTTCTGTATTATCGTCGTGCCGGGAGCGCTTCGCACGATGCCGCCCCGTTGCAACGGAGGAGACGACCATGCCTGCCCAGAAGCGCACCACTGCGAAACGCAGTTCCGTCACGCGCCAACCTGCTCGCGCTGCAGGCGGGCGGATCGGCACCCCGCTCACACCCGCGCGCCGCCGCCAGCTCTCTCGCGACCTAGGGAAGGTCGTCGCATTCGTCGGGGGCGCACCAGCACGCTCCCGCCAAGGTAATCTGGCAGCAGTGGCGGACTTCCCGAGCTTTGTCGCGGGCCTGATCGACGGGGTATTCCAGGCAATCGTCCAGGCATCCGTTCAGCAGATGGAAGCCTACGGGGATCTGCTCAAGGGCGTCGCGCGCTCGGTGGATCAGTTCGCCAAGGACAATGTCTCGGCCGATCGCGCGCGCGACTGGCTGTCCAGAACCTACACCCAGCTCTCGGACGGCGCGGACGACTCCGACGACGAAGACGATCGAGGGTCGGGCAGCACGCGGCCACCGCAAGGCCGCAAGCGCAGGCGCCTGACCCCCGCCGAGCAGCGGGCGCTGGTGGGAGCGGTCACGCTGCTGGGCATAGACCAGCTCCTGCTGGCAGGAGGTAAGCGCTGGGCCCGCAGCAAACCGGGCTGACGCAAGGAAGCTGGGCCGCCGGCCGCGCCCAGGTGAGCGACTGGGCTCAGGACTGACATATACTAATCGCGGGGCGGCTGGAGAGCAGCCGCGTTGCTGCCTCACGGCGTGTGGACAAGGTGCGACTCACGAGCGCCTCCGTCGGTGCGGGCAGCGCAGCAGCAAAAAGGGTAACGATGGGACGGTTCTCCCTGTTTCCAAGCGACGATCGGGAACAGAGAATCCGTTTTCGCCGTTATCTGATCGCTGCCAGGACCTCCCTGATGGTGGTCCCCCTGCTGGGCGTGTGCGTCCTGGCTGGCGTTCTGGCATGGCAGCCCTTCGCCATCGCCGCAGGCGTCGTCCTGGCGGCCATCGCCGCGTTTTTCGTGCTGTTCCGCTCCGGCCTCAACCTGCGCGCCCGGGATCCCAGCCTCACGGTCCCGATGATGCTCACGGCGATCTGCGTGGTCAGCTACGCGCTTTATCACCTCGGCGCGGCGCGCGCAGTATTCCTCCTGCTCTACCCGATCGTCATGTTCTTCGGCGTGTTCCGGCTGAGCACGCGTGCGCTGCTGGTCGTTGCGGCCTTCATCCTCCTCGCCTACACGCTGGTCGTAGCGCTGCTGGCGCAGCAGCCTGGACGCGTGGACTCGACGCGGATGGAGCTGCTGCGCGGGCTGGTACTGGCAACTGTGCTGGTCTGGTTCTCGTTCATGGGCGGCTATGTGCACGATCTGCGCAGGCGCCTGCGGGAGAGCGGGTACGACCGGCTGACCGGGACCTACAACCGCGGCCGGGTGCTGGATGCCCTGGCCAACGAGAAGAGCCGCTGCGATCGCGGCGCTGGCCCGTTGTCGATCTGCATGGTCGACATCGACCTGTTCAAGAACATCAACGACAGTTACGGTCATCAGGCCGGCGATCGCGTGCTGCAGACCTTCGCGAGGATTGCGCGGGAGGAGCTGCGCGCGATCGACTTCATCGGCCGCTACGGTGGAGACGAGTTCCTGCTGGTCCTGACCGGGACACCGCTAGAGGGCGCCAGAGAGTGTGCGGAACGCATCCGCAGACGCATGGCGTTGCTCAAGTTCTTCGATCCTGCGGCAGACGGCCCGGCCACAGTGTCGATCGGAGCAACACAGTACGTGCAGGGCGAGGTGTTGCTGGAGACGCTGCAACGCGCCGACGCAGCCCTCTACCGCGCCAAGACCGCCGGGCGAAACCGGGTGGAATGCGGTTGAAGGGTGCGTTCCCGCGCTCCAAGACATCCCTGCCCTCCGGGAGGGTCATGCGCAATGAGTCGGTACAGACTCCTTCCCTGACGTCGCGGGCCCGGGCAAGTGTGCGTCAGTGTAGTAGGCTATGAGGTCACCGAGACCCTTCTTTTGACAATACTGAGAACCCCTCGACCATGCACGACCTCGTCATCCGCAACGGTACCGTCGTAGACGGCGCCGGCACTCCAAAACGCATCGCCGATATCGCCGTCGATGGCGAGACGATCAGCGCAATCGGCCGCGACATCGGCCCGGGCCGGCGCGAGATCGATGCCGAAGGGCTGCTGGTCACCCCCGGCTTCGTGGACGTGCACACCCACTACGACGGCCAGGCCACCTGGGACCCCTATCTGACGCCCTCGTCCTGCCACGGTGTCACCACGGCGATCTTCGGCAACTGCGGCGTGGGCTTCGCCCCGGTACGGCCAGGCACCTCGCCTTATCTCATCAACCTCATGGAGGGCGTGGAGGACATCCCCGGCACCGTGCTGGCCGAGGGGGTCAAGTTCAACTGGGAGTCCTTTCCCGAGTATCTCGACGTGCTCGACAAGGCGCCCAAGATCATGGACATCGGCGCGCAGGTGCCACACGCCGCCCTGCGCTTCTATGTGATGGGCGAGCGCGGCGCCGAACACGCCGCGGTTCCGACCGACGACGAGATCGCCCGCATGGGCGAGCTGCTCGAGCAGGCGCTGAACGCGGGCGCGCTCGGATTCAGCACGTCGCGCACGATCAAGCACAAGGCCCGCGACGGTCGCTTCACGCCGAGCCTGTCGGCGAGCGAGCCGGAGCTGTTCGGGCTGGCCGCGGCAATGAAGCGCGCCGGGCGCGGCGTGATCGAGGTCAACTCGGACTTCGGTCCGGGCGAGTTCGAGATCCTGCGGGCGGCCGCAGAGGTATCCGGCCGGCCGCTGTCGGTGCTGCTGCTGCAGGTCAACAACGCACCGGAGCTATGGCGCGACACCCGTGCAAAGATCCACGCCGCGCGCGAAGCGGGGCTCGCCGTCAACGGCCAGGTGGGCTGCCGGCCAATCGGCGTGACCTGGGGCCTGGAAACCTCGACGAACCCGTTCACCACGCATCCGGCCTGGCGTGCGCTGCGCGACCTTGCGCCGGCTCAACGTTACGACCGGCTCACGCGCGACGCGGACCTGCGTCGCACTCTGGTCGAGGAGCGTCCCACTGACGATTACACCCGTATGGTGGACGCAGCGCTACCCATGACCTACGTCGTCGACGACAACTACGACTACGAGCCGAATCCGGCGATCCACAGCGTGGCAGCCCGAGCACTGGCACGCGGCATCAGTCCGTGGGCCTTCGCTCTGGAGGCAATGATGGACAACGGCGGCAAGCGGCTGCTCTCCCATACCTTCGAGAACTACTTCGAAGGCAGCCTCGAGGTCATCCGCGAGATGCTCACCGACGAGGCCACCATCATGGGTCTGGGCGACGGCGGCGCACACGTGTGCACCATCTGCGACTGCAGCTCGCCGACTTTCCTGCTCACCCACTGGGCGCGCGACCGCAAGCGTGGCGAAAAGCTGCCGATCGAGTTCCTTGTGCGCAAACAGACGCGCGACAGCGCCGTGGCGTACGGACTCCAGGATCGCGGCGTACTGGCACCGGGCTATCGGGCCGACATCAACGTCATCGACTTCGAGAACCTCCAGCTGCTCAAGCCCGAGGTCGTCTACGACCTGCCGGCCGGCGGCAAGCGGCTGATGCAGAAAGCCCACGGCTACCGTCACACGTTCCTGGCTGGACGCGAGATCGCATGCGACGACCGGCATACCGGGGAGATGGCGGGGCGGTTGTTGCGGTAGACGCGGAAGCCAGAGGGCCCAGAGCGAAATGGTCGACGCAAACGAGCCTCGGCTTCCGTCTTATTCGTCAAATGACGACTTATACTTCGTCAAATGGTGACGACTTCTAGTTGGACGAGCCCGCACGTTCGTGCGGGGGATGGGGCGCACAGGCTCACGTCGTGAGCGATTTGGCTGAGTAGCGTCACGAGCGTGAAGGCCGAGAGATCGATGGTCTCGGCGCACGCTCGATGCCCACCATCCAGCACCTGCTCCGGGAGCATTTGGAGGAACTGGCTCACGCCGGTCGACTGAGCGCGCCGCAGTTGCGAGCGGCGATGGCTTTGCGATCCTGTCGCACCGCCGCACTGGGCGGTCACGTGCAACGCTGCCCCAATGGGCACGTGCAACGCGCGTGGTACAACTCCTGCCGCAACCGCGCCTGCCCGCAATGCAACGGTTTGGCTAAAGAGCGCTGGCTGCAACGCACTCGTGCCAGACTGATCGACTGCGCGCACTGGCACGTGGTATTCACCATCCCACATGAGCTGAACCCGCTGTGGCGCCTGAACACCCCGGCGATGGTCAACGCCCTGTTCGCCGCCGCACGCGACACGCTGCTCGAACTGCTCGCCGACCCGCGCCACCTGGGCGCACAACCCGGAATACAGCTCGCGCTGCACACCTGGACGCGCGCGCTCGATCTGCATCCGCACATCCACGCGCTGGTCAGCGATGGCGGAATGCGTGACGGGATCTGGGTGAGCCCGCGACGCAGCCACTTCCTCCCGGCCACCGTGGTGATGATGCTGTTTCGTGGCAAGCTGCTCGCGGGGCTGCGCGCGATGCATCGCGAGGACCGGCTGCGGCTACCCGAGAGCTTGAGCCCGGAGCGCTTCGAAAGCCTGCTCAACCGCCTGGGACGCAAGGTCAAATGGAACGCTCGCGTGTGCGAGCGCTACGCGCACGGCCGCGGGGTAAGCGTCTACCTGGCCCGCTACGTCAAGGGCGGACCCTACCACAACACCCAGATCGTGCACGCCAGCCCCGGCGAAGTGCTGTTTCGCTACACCCCGCACGGCCAACCCGACGCACCCAAACGCAGCGCCACGCTGCGCCTTTGTCCGCAAGCTTTCCTCGCGCGCGTGCTCCAGCACACTCCCGAACCCGGACGGCATACGCTGCGCTACTACGGGCTGTACGCCCATGCGTGCACCGAACAACTCAACGCCGCGCGCAGCCTGCACCAGCAAGCTGCGGTGGAACCGGCCGCACCCATCGAATGGCAGGCTTATCTGGCGCGCTTCCCGCGCGCGCTCGCGGCCACGCGCTGTGCCCACTGCGGCGCGCCGCTGGTCCGCGGCCCGCTGATCGTGTCCACCCGCGCACCGCCGTGACACGCGCCGGCCGCTTCGCCATCGATCAGCCTGCGCTCGCACGCGCGCACTCGCGCCTCCAGTCATGCGCTCGTCCCAAGCTTCACACCCTCGCCCCATCACGCCCGCTACCCCGCTTACCAGCACCGCGCAGCCTGCCCCAGTGGCACCAGCGCCGCGCCCGCCTGCTTTGCAGCCTTGGGCGGTCTGCTTGTGCCCCCCTCGGAGCGGGC
>DAIQQA010000025.1:0-45100 GCA_036787045.1 Burkholderiales bacterium
CGATCACCGCGCGGGGCTGCGCCAGGTGGGGCACGACCAGTTCGGCACGCGCGAGCAGCCCGCTCCCGATATGGATCGGGTAGCTGCGCTCTCCCAATGCGACCTGCAAGGTTTCCATCGATCGCCTCGGTCTTACGGCCCGGTCTACCCGGCTGCTCCGACGCCGGGCTGCGCCGCGAAGTCCCGCCCGAGTCTCTGCTGCAGCTTCAGGACCAGCGACTTGAGGCTCTGGCTGCCGGTTTCCAAGACGATGTGCGCCACCTCGTGGTAGAGGGGGTCGCGCTGGGCATACAGCTCGCGCAGACGTCCGAGCGGATCGGCGGTCTGCAGAAGGGGGCGGTTGCGGTCGTGGCGCGTGCGGTTCCACAGATCGTTCACGGTCGCCCGCAGATACACGACGGTGCCGCGTGCATGCAGCAAATGGCGGTTGTTCTCATTGAGCACCGCACCGCCTCCCGTGGCGAGCACGACCCCGTGCAGAGCGGTGATCTCTTCGATCACGGCCGCCTCGCGCGCACGGAATCCGGCCTCGCCCTCCAGCTCGAAGATGACGGGGATCTTCACCCCCGTGCGGGCCTCGATCACCTGGTCGGAGTCGTAGAAGTCCTTGCCCAGATTGCGCGCGAGCATCTTCCCGACGGAGGTCTTGCCCGCCCCCATCATGCCGACCAGGAAGATGTTCTCGGGAACTGCGCCGTCCAGCGTCTCACTCATGATGAGCGGATTCTAGCAGGGACACGCGACGCAACGGGTACGTGCACGACTCGCCGTGCGCGTCGTTGCGCCGCCGCCTGCCCCAGAAACGCCGAGCGCCCCTGCAGGGGCGCTCGGAGAGATCCGGCTGCCGGTTCGGTCAGCGCACCGACACGGTATCGCGCAGGATCTTGGGGTTGACGAAGATCAGGAGCTCGCGGCGGTCGTTGCGATTGAGCTCCTGCTTGAACAGCACACCGAACAGCGGGACGTCACCCAGCAGAGGGACCTTGTTGATTATCTTGCTTTCATCCTGCGTGAAGATGCCGCCGATGCTGACGGTGCCGCCGTTCTCCACCAGGACCTCGGTGTTCACCTGCTTGGTGTCGATGGCGGGGCCCGCCACGGTGGTATCACCGACGCTGTCCTTGTGCACCTCCAGCTTCATGATCACGTTGTCGTCCGGCGTGATCTGCGGCTTGACCTTCAGGCTGAGGGTGGCCTTGCGGAAGGAGATGCTGGTGGCGCCGCTGCTGGTGGCCTGCTGATAGGGGATCTCGGTACCTTGCTCGATGATGGCCTCGACGTTGTCGGCGGTGATCACACGCGGGCTCGAGATGATCTTGCCCTTTCCGTCAGCCTGCAGCGCCGAGATCTCCAGGTTCACGAATCGCGTGAGACCCGCATTGAACAAGCTTACCGCGAACTGTCCTGGCGAGCGTCCGTTAATCGGATCGGCCGGGAGGTTCACGCTGAACGAATCGGGGAAGAAACTCTCCGGGTAATCCTCGGTCTGCAGCGTCTGCACCCCCATGCTGCGCACGTTACCGCTCAGCATGCCCCTCGCTTTGCCACCACCGACCCCCGGCGTGCCCAGGCCCCGGAGGGCTGTCAGGTCGGTGAAGCCCAGTCTCGCGCCCAAGTTCTTGCTGAACGTGTCCGAGGCCTCGACGATGCGCGACTCGATCAGCACTTGGCGGGACGCCACGTCGACCTGCTTGATCAGCTGACGGACCTCGTCGAGCTTGGTCGGCGTGTCGTTGATGAACAGGGTGTTGGTCCGGGGATCGATCACCGCACTGCCGCGCTTGGACAGGATACGCTGGTTCGCGTCGGCGAGGATCTTCTGGAACGCCTCGGCCTTCTGGTAGTTGAGCTGGAAGCTTTCGGTACGCAGCGGCTCCAGCTCGGCGATCTGCTGCTTGGCCTCGAGCTCGAGCTTCTCCTTGGTGGCGATCTCGTCGCGCGGTGCGATCCAGACGACGTTGCCGGTCTTGCGCGCGTCCAGGCCCTTCGCCTGCAGGATGATGTCCAGCGCCTGGTCCCAGGGCACGTCCTTCAACCGCAGGGTGAGGTTGCCGGAGACGGTGTCGCTGGTGATGATGTTCAGGCCGGTAAAGTCGGCAATGACCTGCAGGACGGCGCGCACCTCCACGTTCTGGAAGTTCAGCGACAGCTTTTCGCCGGTGAAACCGGCTTTGGGCTTGGTCAGCTGATCGGGACGCTCGACCATCGGCTTCACCTCGACGATGAAGCGGTTGTCGGTCTGATAGGCGGACTGCTCCCAGCGACCCCTGGCGTTGATCACGACACGCGCACGATCGCCCTGGGCGGTCACCTCCATGGAGTCCACCGGCGTGCCGAAGTCGGTGACGTCGAAGCGGCGCTCGAGCGAGATGGGCAGCTCGGTCTGCAGCAGCTCGACGACGATGCTTTTTCCCGACTGCTTCAGGTCGATGCCGGCACCCGGATCGGACAGATCGATGATCACCTGGCCCTCGCCGCCACGGCCGCGCTTGAAGTCGATGCCTCGCACGGAGTGGGGCTTCGGGCTGGGGACGGCGTCGGCGAAATGCGTGGACTCGGCAACCGTGGACGTGCTGGCCGCAACCGACGGCTGCAGGGTGATGACCACGCTCGGGCCGTCGACTGCCGCCTCGAAGCGTGCTGCCTTGTCGAGGTTGAACACGACGCGCGTGCGGGTGGCGCTCTGCCCGATGCGGATGCTGCGCAAGTCGCCTTCCTTGATGTCCTGCGCGGACTTGCCCAGCGCATTGACCGTGTTGGGGAAGTCGAACGCGATGCGCGGCGGGTTGGTCAGGCTGAAGCCCGCCGGGGGATTGGCCATGGGCTCCTTCAGCTTCATCTTGACGATTACCTTGCCGGACTCGGTACCCACCTCCAGGCCCTCGATCGCGTTCTGCCCGGCGCTGTCAGCGGGCTGCGCGGCGGAGAAGGACGCGGCGGCCGTAAGAAGGGTGGCCGAAGCGCCCACGATGAGCGCGCGCGCCAGGACAAGCGGCAGTCGAATCATTTCTTCTCCTCCTCGTCTAGCAGTTGCAGCGTGCTGGTGCGCTCGCTCCAGCTGCCGTTGGTATCCTGGATGAGCTCCTTGAGCGTCACGGAGGTCTCGGTGATCATCGCCACCACGCCGAAGTTCTGGCCCATGTAGTTGCCGTTCTTGACCCGGTAAAGGTTGTTGTCCGGTGTCTTGATCAGCGCCCAGCGCTGGCGCGTCTTCTCGAGCGTCCCCACCATCTTCAGGCTCTCGAGCGGGTAGGACTCCAGCGCCTCCTTGCGGCGGTTGAGGTCCGGAGCCGGCCCGGTGCCGATGCCGGTTTTGTCGGGCTCGATCTTGCGCGGCTGGAAGGGATCGGGCAGGTCGAAGGCGTCGTAGCTCATCGGTTCGTAAGCCACGACCTGCGGCAGCGGCTCTACCCGCCCGTGCATGCCCTGGGCAGACTGGTCCACGAACTCCTTCAGATCGGAAAACTCGGCGCCGCCGCAGGCAGCCAACAGCAGCGCGACCGATGCAATGAGCAGGCGGGGACGAATCATTTCTTCTTCCCTTTCTTCGCCGCCTCGGCCTTCTCGCGGGCGGCTTTGCGCTGGGCGGCGACCTCTTCCTCGTCCAGGTAGCGATATGTGCGCGCGACGGCGTCCATGGTCAGCCTGCCCTCCTTGTCCAGCCCCAGCGCCACGTTGTTCAGCGTGACGATGCGGGACAGCTGCGACACGTCGCTGGTGAAGGCGCCGATGTCGTGGTAATTGCCTGCGACCTTGATGTTGATCGGCAGCTCGGCGTAGAAGTCGGAGAGGGTCTCCTGGGCGGCCGGCTTGAACAGGTCGAACTGCAACCCGCGGCCCAGCCCGGCCTGGTTGATGTCCGACAGCAATGCCTCCATTTCGGACTTGTTCGGAAGTTGCCGGAGCATCGCGCCGAAGGACTGCTCGATATCGGCCAGCTGCTTGCGGTAGGCTTCGAGATTGATGGCCTGGCGCTTCTTGTCCAGAAACTGCGTGCGCAGCTCGCTCTCCTTGTTGCGCGACGCGGTGAGCTTGTCCCACTGGGCAGACCAGTCGACCCAGTAGCCGCCGATCATGATCAGGATCAGCAGAACCAGGAGCGCTCCGAGCTTGGGCAGGACCGGCCAGCTGCCGATATCCCGGGGATTGAGTCTTCTGAGCTCGTCTAGCGTCATGGCGGTCAGCTCTGCTTCTTGGTTGCCGGGGCGGCGGGGGTCTTCGGCGCAGGGCCGGTGCCAGGCGCGCCCGCGGGCTTGCCCTCGGTCGTCTCGTCCTTCGGACGCGTCACCTTGATGTTGAGGTTGAACTCGTTGAGGTTGCCGTTGCCGACCTTCACCGACTTGATTTCGACCAGTCTGGGCTCCTCGAGCCAGGGCGAGGCTTCGAAGTTGCGCATCAGCGTGGAGACGCGCGCGTTGGAAGTGGCGTAGCCGGTCACGCTAACCACGTCGCCGGTCTGCTTGACGGTCTTCAGGTACAGGCCATCGGGCAGCTGGCGCACCAGCTGGTCGAGCAGGCGCACGCCTTCGGTCCGGTTGGTCTGCAGGGACTCGACCACCTTCTTGCGCGCAAGCATCGCCTGCGTCTGTTCCTTGAGCTTCTTGATCTCGTCGATCTGCTTGTCCAGCTCGGCGATCTGGCCGTCCAGATAGCGGTTGCGCCGCTCCTGGTGTTCGATACGCTGGGCGAGGAAGCCGTGCACCAGCACCACGACGAGGATGCCGATCGCGGCGGTGATGCCCGCCATCGCCAGAAACTGGCGCTGCTGCGCCTTGCGCCGCTCCGCCCGGTGGGGTAGTAGGTTGATTGGGATCATGCGTCGAACCTCCGCATCGCCAGACCGCACGCCACCACGAGTGCCGAGGCATCCTGCACCAGTTGGCGCTGCTTGATCTTGGGAGACACCTGCATCGTGGCGAAGGGGTTGGCTACGATGGTGTTGACCTCGGTGCGCTTGGCCACCACTTGATCGAGACCGGGGATCGTGGCACAGCCCCCCGAGAGGAAGATGTGGTTGATCTGGTTGTACTGCGTGGAGGTGTAGAAGAACTGCAGGGCGCGCGTCACCTCGAGCGCGAGTGTGTCCATGAAGGGCTGCAGCACTTCCATTTCATAGCTGTCCGGCAGACCGCCGTTGCGCTTGGCGGCCTCGGCCTCCTCCGCGGAGAGGTTGTAGTGGCGCTGGATCTCCTGGGTGAGCTGGTTGCCCCCGAAGGGCTGCTCACGCATGTAGACGGACTGGTCGTTGCGCAGGACGTTGATGTTCATCATCGACGCGCCGACGTCGACCAGCGCGATCAGCTGCTCGCGGCCGCCGTCGGGAAGCTGCGTTTCCATCAGCTCGAATGCGGTCTGCGCGGCGAAGGAGTCGATGTCCATCACCACGGCCTTGAGGCCGCCGAACTCCGCGACCGCCACGCGGTCCTCGACCTTCTCCTTGCGCGAAGCCGCGATCATCACTTCCACGTCTTCCGGGCTGTTGGGCGCGGGGCCCAGGATCTGGAAGTCGAGGTTGACCTCCTCGAGCGCGAAGGGGATGTATTGATTGGCCTCGGTTTCGACCTGCGTCTCGAGCTCGTCCTCGCGCAGGCCGGCCGGGACCGTGATCTTCTTGGTAATGACCTGCGCGGACGGCAGCGCCATCGCCAGATTCTTGATGCGCGTGCCCATGCGCTTCCAGCCGCGCCGGACCGAGTCGCCCACCGCCTCGAGGTTCATGATGTTGCCGTCGACCACCGCATCCTTGGGTAGCGGCTCGATGGCGTAGCGGTCCAGCCGGATCTTGCCCCTGCCGGCGTCCGCCAACTCCACCATCTTCACCGACGAAGAGCTGATGTCCACGCCGATCAAAGGAGGGGATTTGGTCTTGAACAGATTGGACAGAACGTCCCCGTCGAAATCCAATTTTCCCTTAAGCATAGGCCATTTAGGCGAATTACCGACAAATTACGTTAAATGCTAGCAACAACCCCAGACTGAGTAAAGCGAAACTGGGGGAGGATGGCCGGTGCGACTCTCCGGCCATATAATGGTCTGTTAAGACAGTGTGCCCCCTTGGCGAAACTTTGTTAAAGCAACTTTGATGCCCAGACGCTGGTGGTTCTATCCGGCCCTCACGCTCGTAACGCTTGCGTTCTCGGCGCTGCTGCTGGTGGGCTATGCCGCCGCCATCGTCTACCCGACGCTGCCGTCGCTGGAGGCGCTGACCTCCTACAACCCCAAGGTGCCGCTGCAGATCTTCAGCACCGAGGGCTACCTGATCGGGGAGTTCGGCGAAGAGCGCCGCGCGTTGGTCACGATCGGCGACGTGCCGCAGCAGCTGCGCCAGGCAATCCTTGCGGCGGAAGACGAGCGCTTCTATGAGCACGGCGGGGTCGACTATATCGGCGTGGTGCGCGCGGCCCTGCACAACTTCACGTCGGGCAGCACCAGACAGGGCGCCTCGACCATCACCATGCAGGTTGCGCGCAACTTCTTTCTCAGCAAGGAGAAGACCTTCACGCGCAAGTTCAACGAAGCGCTTCTCGCCTTCAAGATCGAGCACAGCCTGACCAAGGACCAGATCCTCGAGATCTACATCAACCAGATCTATCTCGGCCAGCGCGCGTATGGCTTCGCGTCGGCCGCCCAGGTCTATTTCGGAAAGAATCTGCGTGACTTGAATCTGGCCGAGATGGCCATGCTGGCCGGCCTGCCTAAGGCGCCCTCACGTTTCAACCCTGTCGTCAATATGCAACGGGCGAAGGACCGGCAGCTCTATGTGCTCCGGCGCATGCGCGAGTTGAACTTCGTCACCCAGGCGCAGTTCGACGAAGCCAGCCAGAAGCCCATCGTGGTGCGCCGCGACCAGCCCGACTTCGCCACCCACGCCGACTACTTCTCCGAGATGGTGCGCCAGTCCATGTACGAGCGCTACCAGGAGGACGCTTACACCAGGGGCTTCCGCGTCTACACGACGGTGTCAAAGGCGCACCAGGACGCCGCCTACGCCGCTGTGCGGCGGGGGGTGCTCGATTATGACCGCCGACACGGCTACCGCGGCGCAGAAGGCTATGTGGACCTGCCCAAGGAGGTGTCGGAGGACGCGCTGGAGGACGCCCTCCAGGACCAGCTGGAGAGCGATGACATCACCCCCGCGCTGGTGCTGGCGGCGACCGCCAAGGCGGTCAAGGCATTCCGCAAGGGCGGCGAGGTGGTCGAGATCACCGGTGAGGGATTGAAGTTCGCGCGGGCGATGATCGGCGACAAGGCTCCCGCCAATCGCAGGCTGAAGCGCGGCGCGCTGATCCGAGTCCAGACGGACGACAAGGGCACTTGGCAGATCGTGCAGTTCCCGCAGGTGGAAGCCGGTCTCGTTTCCATCGACCCCCTCGATGGGGCGATCCGTGCACTGGTCGGAGGCTTCGACTTCAACCGGAACAAGTTCAACCATGTCACCCAGGCGTACCGGCAGCCGGGCTCGAGCTTCAAGCCCTTCGTGTACTCCGCCGCGCTGGAGAAGGGCTTCACCCCTGCCACTGTGATCAACGACGCGCCCATCCTGATCGACGCCAGCGAGACCGGCTCGGTCCCGTGGGAGCCGAAGAACTTCGACGGCGACTTTGACGGCCCGATCCGCATGCGCACCGCGCTCACCAAGTCCAAGAACCTGGTGTCGATCAGGATCCTGCAGGCAATCGGGCCGCAGTACGCCCAGGATTACATCAGCCGCTTCGGGTTCGACCCGAAGCTGCATCCCGCCTACCTCACCATGGCGCTGGGCGCTGGTTCGGTGACCGCCCTCGACATGGCGGCGGGCTACGCCGTTTTCGCCAACGGCGGCTATCGCGTGACGCCGTACTTCATCTTGCGCGTGGAGGATGCGACCGGCAAAGTGCTGGCGAAAGCCTCCCCGGTCCGGGCCGGCGAGGGAGCACAGCGGGCCATCGACGTGCGCAATGCCTTCGTAATGTTCAACATGATGCAGGATGTCATCCGCGGCGGAACCGGCGCACGCGCCATGCAGCTGGGCCGGGACGATCTGGCCGGCAAGACCGGAACCACCAACGACCAGATGGATGCGTGGTTCGCTGGGTTCCAGCGGCACTTGAGTGCGGTGGCATGGGTCGGTTTCGACCTGCCACGCTCTCTCGGCCCGAACGAGACGGGTGCTGTGGCGGCGCTGCCCATCTGGATGGGTTACGTGGGCGAGGTGCTGAAGAACGCGCCGCAGGAAGCGCCCGCTGTGCCGGATGGCGTCGTCGCCGCCCACATCAACCCCGAAACCGGGCTGCGCGACCCCGAGGACAAGCAGGGGCTCATCGAGTACTTCTACCACGAGAACCTGCCGCCTGAGGGCGAACCCCTGCCCGATTCCGACGTGCCGGTGGGCAACAGCCGCCCCGACGAGGTCAAGAGCGAGCTCTACTGAGAGCGGAGATGGCGAAGGACACCACGGCGAACCGGCAGCAGATGCGCAACCGAATCGCCCATCTGGCAGCGCGCATGATTGCGGAGGACGGCGTCAGCGACTACGGGCTGGCCAAGCGGAAAGCCGCGCGGCAAGCCGGCGCGCCGGACTCGCGCAACCTGCCGACCAACCTCGAGATCGAGGAGGCGCTGCGCTCCTACCAGCAGCTCTACCAGGCCGACGAGCATCCGGAGCGGCTGCAGCGCCTGCGTGAGCTGGCGCTCGACATGATGCGCCTGCTCGCAGACTTCGGCCCGCATCTGACCGGGGCACTGCTTTCGGGGAGCATCGGCCGCCATGCCGACGTGCACCTCCAGCTGTTCACGGACAACGTGAAAGAGCTGGAGGTCTTCCTGCTCAACCAGCAGATCCCCTTCCGGGTCCGGGAGACGCGCGTCTGGGTTGGCGATACGGCGGCGACGGTGCCCGACTTGGTCGTGAGCACCCCCGAGACCGATTTCCACCTGACCGTGCTCGCGCCGGTGCATAGACGCCAGCCGCTGCGGCTGTCGATGGACGGACGGCCGCTCGAGCGCGCAACTCTGGATTCGGTGGAGACGTTGGTCGCCGGCCGGTAGAACGCCCAGCCACGGGCCGAAGTCTTGCTTACCCGGCGCAGGAAGGGCTCGGAGTCCACTGGCGCGCTGCTTTCCGAAACCTGGCGCACTGGACTTCGCCCCGAGCAGCCCAGTTCCTTCAGCGAGGTCCCACTTCATGGCCGACGCGACGAGCGTAGACGACGGCAGGTTCCGTGTCGACTCGCGCGTGGAGATCGTCTACATCCTGCGCGCGCTCATGAAGTCGAACGCGCTGGTGACGGCCTACTTCAACGGCGGGCGCGAGTTCGTTGTCACGGCCGTGCTGCAGGTCAACGGCGAGCGCGGGTTCGTGATCCTGGACAGCGGCGCGAACCGCGAGCTCAACGAGCAGCTGCTGCGCAGCCCCGAGGTCAGCGTCGTCAGCAGCCAGGATGGCGTGCGCGTGCAGTTCGCCACCGCACGTGTCGCCGCAGTCAGCTTCGAGGGTCGGCTCGCGTTCCAGCTCCCGCTGCCCGAAACGATCATCAAGCTTCAGCGTCGCGAGTACTACCGGCTCGCCACACCGGTCGTGCACCCGCTCAAGTGTGAGATCACCGGGCCGGACGGAAAGCGTTTCGAGCTCGCCCTGGCCGACATCAGCCTGGGCGGCGTGTGCCTAGTGGGCCAGCCGGCGGGCTTCAGCTTCGAGCCCGGCCTTGCACTGGAGGACTGCCGCATCGAGCTGCCCGAGATCGGTGCGATTCAGGCCCAGCTGTGCGTGCGGAACAGCTACGTAGTGACGCTGAAGAACGGCGTCACCAGCCATCGCACCGGCTGCGAGTTCGTCAAGCTCAGCCCGCAGCAGGAGGCGATGGTGCAACGCTACATCATCCGCCTGGAGCGCGAGCGACGCGCCAGGTCAGCCGACGCTCACTAGCACTACCCCCTAGTGGGTAGACCTACGGGATAGCCTGAGCGCGCAGCCAGGCAGCGGCGTCCAGAGCGAAGTAGGTGAGGATGCCGTCCGCACCGGCGCGCTTGAAAGCGAGCAGCGCCTCCAGCACGCAGGTGCGCTCGTCCAGCCAGCCGTTCTGAAAGGCCGCTTTCAGCATGGCGTACTCACCGCTCACCTGATAGACGAAAGTGGGCGCGCCATAGGCCTCCTTCACCCGGCGCACGACGTCCAGATACGGCATGCCTGGCTTGACCATCACCATGTCGGCGCCTTCGTCGAGGTCGAGCCCGACCTCCCATAACGCTTCGCCGCCGTTAGCCGGGTCCATCTGGTAGGTGAGCTTGTTGCCTTTGCCGAGGCTGGCTGCGGATCCCACCGCGTCGCGGAAGGGGCCGTAGAAGCCGGACGCGTATTTCGCCGAGTACGCCATTATCCGTGTGTAAATGAAGAGCGCCTCGTCCAGGGCGGTTCTGAGGGCTCCCACCCTGCCGTCCATCATGTCTGAGGGTGCCACAATGTCGACGCCCGCCTCCGCCTGAGTGAGCGCCTGCTTCTGCAAAATCGCAATGGTCTCGTCGTTGAGGATGTAGCCCGACTCGTCGATCACGCCGTCCTGACCGTGACTCGTGTACGGATCCAGGGCGACGTCGGTCATGATCCCCAGCTCGGGGAAGGACTTCTTCAGGGCCGACACCGCTCTTGGGATCAGGCCACGCGGGTTGGTGGCCTCCCGGCCGTCGGGCGTCTTCAGCGCCGGCTCGATCGCGGGGAACAGCGCGAGCGCCGGTACGCCCAGCTTCAAGCAGCGTTCCGCGACCGGCAACAAATGGTCCAGGGTGAGCCGGTCGACCCCCGGCATCGACACAACCGCCTGCGTCCGGTTCTGTCCGTCAATCACGAACACTGGATAGATGAAATCGTCCGCGACCAACCGCTGCTCGCGCACCATCCGGCGGGAGAAGTCGTCGCGGCGCAGCCTGCGCATCCGGCGCCGGGGGTACTTGCCTAACACGTCCATGTTGGTCCTTCTTCGGAGCTCACAGGAAAACGACCAATACCGGGAACTTCCTGACCGCTGCAGCACTCTTACTTGCAGACGGTTTCGTCTCCCGCTTTTCCTCCCTGAGCGGGTGCCTTAATCCAATTGAGGCTTTACCCCCGGTTTTATCCCCTTTTAACCGGGGGTTTTTCTTTTCTGGCGCCGCCAAGCATGCATCACCGCGCGCCCGATTGCGAGGCTTAGCCGATCAGCAGGCGCTCGACGAACCCCCTGGCCGCCTCGACCCCGAGGCCCGAAATGCTTGAGAAAAGTATAACTTCG
This sequence comes from Burkholderiales bacterium, assembly GCA_036787045.1. Taxonomy (GTDB): domain Bacteria; phylum Pseudomonadota; class Gammaproteobacteria; order Burkholderiales; family SHXO01; genus SHXO01. Next base: position 11,244 of record DAIQQA010000025.1, read on the forward strand.
CATCCGTTCAACGCCTTACGGACGGCGTCGAGCTGCGCGCCAGCCCGCTGCCGGGTGAGCTTGTCCGCCTTGGTCAGCAGCACCAGCACGGGCTTGCCCGTCGGGGCAAACCAGTCGAGGAGCTGCCGGTCCAGCGGTGTCAGTGGATGGCGCACGTCCATGATTACAACCAGCCCGCGCAGCGCTGCGCGGGTGCGCAGATACGCGCTCAGCAGCAGCTCCCAATGGCTCTGGACTGCGAGTGGGACCTTGGCAAAGCCGTAGCCGGGCAGATCGACCAGGTAGCGGTCCTCGCCGAGGGCGAAATAGTTGATCTGCTGGGTACGGCCCGGCGTCTTGCTGACGAAGGCTAGACGGCGCCGATTGGTGAGTGCATTGATGGCGCTCGACTTGCCCGCATTGGAGCGGCCCGCGAACGCCACCTCCCATCCGCGGTCGGGCGGAAGCTGGCCAGGCTCTGCAACGCCCATGACGAACTGTGCGCGCGCCAGCAGGCTCATGGCGCGCGCGCCTCAAGTTCGGCTAAAATCATGGCCTTCGAGCGAATCGGCACGACCTTGCAGGAGCGATGATGAGGTATTTCGTTGCAGCGGAGCTGCTTGGCGGCCTGCTGCTGACACCGGTTTTGGCCGTCGCCTTCGACGGTGATGCGGCCAAGGCCCAGCCCGTTGCGACCGGTGTTTGCGCGGCCTGCCACGGCGTGGACGGGAACAGCCTGGTTCCCGTCAACCCGAGTCTCGCCGGGCAACACCCCGAGTACCTCTACAAACAACTCCGCGAATACAAATCGGGTGCCCGCAAGAACCCGATCATGGCGGGCATGGCAGCCGGGCTGTCGGACGAGGACATGCGCAACCTCGCCGCCCACTTCGCAGCGCAGAAGCCCCGGCCCGGCGTTGCACGCGACGCAGCGCTGGTCACCGCCGGCCAGAAGCTGTACCGGGGCGGGAATGCTGACACCGGTGTCGCTGCCTGTGCCGGGTGCCATTCGCCCAACGGCGCCGGGATTCCAGTCCAGTTCCCGCGCCTGAAAGGCCAGCACCAGGACTACACGCTGGCTCAGCTCAAAGCATTTCGCGCCGGCGAGCGAGACAATGACGGCGCCAGCATGATGCGCAGCATCGCCGGACGCATGAGCGATCGGGAGATGCAGGCGGTCGCGGAGTACATCGCCGGCCTGAATTAGTCCGAGGCAGGTCACGCGCACTGATCGTAACGCGCGGCAGCGCGCGTCCCGGGCTGGTTCTGGGCTGGTTCTGGGCCGGCCCGAGCTCGGTACCGCGCGGTGGACAAGCCTACTCGAACGACCAAGTCTGCGCCGTTACTTTCGCGCCATGCCAGCGAACACCTGGCGCGCGGCGGCCACAGTGGTCTCGATGTCGGCAGCAGTATGCGCCGCCGAGACGAATCCCGCCTCGAACGCTGACGGCGCGAAGTAGACGCCCTCTTTCAGCATGGCGTGGAAGAAGCGGTTGAAAGCTTCCCGGTCCGAAGCCATCACCTCCGCATAGCGGCGCGGCGGGTGCTGCGCGAAGTAGACGCCGAACATCCCCCCCAGCGACTCGCCGGAGAAGGTCACACCCGACTCCTGCGCGGCTTGCTGCAGGCCGCGCACCAGACTGCGGGCGGTCTCGGACAACCGCTCGAAGAAGCCGGGCGCCTGGATGAGCCCGAGCGTCGCCAGCCCCGCTGCCACCGCGACGGGATTCCCCGACAAGGTCCCCGCCTGGTAGACCGGCCCGAGCGGCGCGATGCATTGCATGATGTCGCGGCGTCCGCCAAAGGCACCGACCGGCATCCCGCCGCCTATCACTTTCCCCAGGGTAGTCAGGTCGGGGCGGATGCCATGCAGTCCCTGCACGCCCTGCATTCCCACCCGGAACCCGGTCATCACCTCGTCGAAGATCAGCACGGCGCCATCGCGGGTGCACAGCTCGCGAAGCCCTTCCAGGAAGCCGGGAGCCGGCAGGATCAGGTTCATGTTCCCGACGACGGGCTCCACGATGACGGCAGCGATGTGCCTTCCCTCCTGATCGAATGCACGCCGCACACCGTCCAGGTCGTTGTAGTCCAGCACCAGCGTGTGGGCCGTGACCTCCGGGGGCACACCCGCAGAGCTCGGCACCCCGAAGGTCAGCGCACCGGAACCGGCCTTGACGAGCAGCGCATCGGCATGCCCGTGATAGCACCCCTCGAACTTGACGATCTTGCTGCGCCCAGTGAACCCGCGGGCCAGCCGGATGGCGGTCATGGTCGCCTCGGTTCCCGAGCTCACCAGCCGCACCATTTCGAGCGAGGGCAGCAGGCGCACCAGCAGCTCCGCCATCTGGTACTCGGCCTCGGTCGGCGCACCGAAACTCAGGCCTCCCGCCGCCGCCTTCTGCACCGCGCTCACCACGTCAGGATGGGCATGCCCCAGAATCAATGCCCCCCAGGAGCCGACGTAATCGATGTAGCGCTTGCCGTCCGCATCCCAGAAGTGCGCCCCCTCGGCACGCGCGAAGAACACCGGTGTCCCGCCTACCGACCGGAACGCACGCACCGGCGAGTTGACGCCGCCGGGGATGATCTGCTGGGACTGCTCGAACAGGGTCTCGTTTCTGGTTTTCATGCGGTTGCGTCCAGGGCTGCGGAGGAGGAGCGGGACTCGAACAGCCGCCGGAATGCTTGTGCGGCAGCGTAAGTGTCGGGAACGTGGAACAGCGCGCTGATCACTGCCAGCGCGTCGGCGCCCGCCGCGAGCAGGGGCGCTGCATTCACTGGCGTGATTCCGCCGATCGCAACCAGCGGCAGGGGCCAGCGCCTGTGTGCCTCGCGCAGCAAGGCGGGCGTCGCACGCGCCGCGCCCGGCTTCACGACCGAAGGATAGAAGCTGCCGAAGGCAAGGTAATCCGCGCCCGCATCCACGCACTGCTGCGCGCGCGCCAGGTCGTCATAGCAGGAGGCGCCGATCAGGACGTCGCGGCCGAGCTGCGCGCGCGCCGCCGCGATCGACGCGTCCTCGCGCCCGAGGTGCACCCCGTCGGCGCCACACTCGCGCGCGATCTCCACGTCGTCGTTGACGATGAACAGCACGCCTTCGGCACGGCACAGCGCGGCCAACTCGCACGCCTGGCTCAGCATCAGCGCGCGGTCGGGGCTCTTGCTGCGGTACTGCAGGATTCGCGCGCCGCCATCCAGCGCCTGCGCGACTCGTGCGCGCAGCCAGGCGCCGTCCGCAACGTCCGGCGTGACGGCATAGAGCCCGCTCACCGACGACCGACGATCTCCCATGTGCCGTCCAAGCGTGAGCGTGCGGCCAGGCTCGCGGCTACTCGCCGCGTTCGGCCTGCTCCTCCTCCCGCGCCCAGAACAGGCGGTCGGGGATCTGCTGGCCCATTCCCGGCCGGTAGGCCGAGCTCAGTGTCTGCCAGGTGTAGTCCTGGGCATCGCGTACCGCCTCCGAAATGTCGAGGCCGTTAGCGATGGTCGCCGCGATGGCCGCTGCGAGAGTACAGCCTGACCCGTGATAGCCGCCCGGCAGGCGCTGCCAGCTGTCGCTGCGCACCACCCCGCTCTGCGCGTAGAGCGTGTTGACCACTTCGGGGGTGTTCTCGTGCGTGCCGGTGATGAGCACGTACTCGCAGCCCAGGGTCAGAAGCCGCCGTGCGCACTCCGGTAACGCCGGATAGTCATCCTCGTCCGCTTCGTCCTGTGCGAGCCGCCGTGCCTCGAGGCCATTGGGCGTGAGCACGGTGGTCTGCGGGATGAGCAGCTCGCGCATCGCAGCCACCATCTCTTCGCTGGCAAGCTCGTCTCCGCGGCCGGATGCGAGCACCGGATCGAGCACCAGCGGGACTTCAGGGTAATCTGACACGATCTCCGCGATCGTCGCGATGATCTCGACGCTGCCGAGGAGGCCAACCTTGAATACGGTGACCGGCATGTCTTCGAGGACACAGCGGGCCTGCTCGGCAATCCACTCCGCGTCCAGCGGCAACATGTCCTCGACCCCGCGCGTGTCCTGGATGGTCACGGCCGTCACCACGGACAACGGATGGCAGCCCATGCTGGACAGTGTGAGGATGTCCGCCTGCAGTCCCGCGCCGCCGCTCGGATCGGTGCCTGCAAAGGTGAGGACGATCGGCGGGGATTCTGGCATTCGGGCGATCGCAGAGGGGGATTTGATAGAATTCGATTCTACTCCAAATGCACCCACCTCCATGCCACCGAGCGACGCGCGCCCATTTCGCACCTACATGTGTCTGATCTGCGGTTTCATCTACGACGAAGCGTCCGGACTGCCCGAAGAGGGCATCCCGGCAGGCACGCGCTGGGAGGATGTTCCGGTCAACTGGGTCTGCCCCGAATGCGGCGCACGCAAGGAAGACTTCGAGCTCGTCGAAGTCTGACCTTCCGGCTGACTGGGAGAACCCCGCGGCACTGCTTGCGCACGGGCGCCTGACGCTGCCACGCATGGGCGCACCTGCGTTGTTGGTGGAGGCCCGTGAGCTCTCGATCACGCAACCCTGAACCTATCCGAACCTGGAGGACCACATGAGGATCCTGCACACCATGCTGCGAGTGGGGGACCTGGACCGCTCGCTCAAGTTCTACACCGAGGTCCTGGGGATGAAGCTGCTGCGGCGCAAGGACTATCCGGATGGCAAGTTCACGCTCGCCTTCGTCGGGTACGGCGAGGAGTCCGACACCGCAGTCCTCGAGCTGACCCACAACTGGGGCGTTGAGAAGTACGATCTGGGCAACGCCTACGGCCACATCGCCGTGGAAGTCGAAGACGCCTATCGCGCCTGCGAGGAAGCCAGGAAGCGCGGCGGCAAGGTCACACGCGAGGCCGGTCCGATGAAGCACGGCACGACGGTGATCGCCTTCGTGGAAGACCCTGACGGCTACAAGATCGAGTTCATCCAGCACGGCAAGTAGCAGCCCGCATCCGTGTGCCATCGCGCATCGCGAGCGGATCGAGCCGGGCTCACACTGATCGATCCCACGTTGTATGCGTGCACTCCGCGGTCGCCCTGGTGCTGGCCGCCACATGATCGGCCACGCGCACGAACGCTGCGACCGGCAAGGTTTCTGCGCGCAGGCTTGGGTCGACGCCGAGGGCCGCGAGGTCGCGTGCATCGATCAGGCCACGTAACGCATTGCGCAACGTCTTGCGCCGCTGCCCGAACGACCGGGCGACGACTTCCGCGAAGATGCTTTCGTCTGCCGCCTTGAGCGGCATGGGGCGGTGCGGCACGAGCCGCAGAAAGGCCGATTCCACCTTCGGTGCGGGACGGAACGCGCCGGGCGGAACGCGCAACAGCCGCTGCGCCTGGAAGCGGTACTGCAGCATCACCGAAAGCCGCCCGTATTCCTTGCCGCCCGGTGCGGCGACGATGCGATCGACGACCTCCCGTTGCAGCATGAAATGGCAATCGCGCAGACAGGCTGCCATCCCGGCCAGGTGGAACAGCAGCGGCGAGGAGATGTTGTAGGGAAGATTGCCCACGACCCGCAGGTCCTGGCCCAGCGCGCAGAAGTCGAAAGCGAGCGCGTCGCCCTGGCAGATCTTCAGCCGCCCGGATGGGAAGCGGGCAGCCAGCCCGGTGACGAGATCGCGATCGATCTCCACGACATGCAGGACTTTCACCCGCGCGAGCAGCGGCTCGGTCAACGCGCCCAGCCCCGGACCGATCTCGACCATTCGGTCGTCAGCGTGCGGGTCGATGGCGGCAATCAAGTCGGCAACCACACTACGGTCGACCAGGAAGTTCTGGCCAAAACGCCGACGAGCTTTATGCATACGACGACTCACTCATTCTCGTCGGCGCTTTGCCGCAGGCTGAGGTGCGACGCGCGCACGCTGGCCCGGATGCAGAACGCCGACGCGCTCCGCGCACTACGACCAGGTCCACGTTTCCTCCACCCGAACGCACAGCCCGGCGACCGTTTATTCTGTCGCTTGGCTGCGCTGCGTCGACGCCAGCTGCGTTGCCAGCTCGATCGCGGCCACCAGACTGCCCACTTCTATGTCACCTCTGCCCGCGCGCTCCAGGGCCGTGCCGTGGTCCACCGAGGTCCGGATGATGGGCAGTCCGAGCGTGACGTTCACCCCTGCGCCGAAGCTCGCGTGCTTGAGCACGGGCAGCCCCTGATCGTGGTACATGGTGAGCACGCAATCGCCGCGACCGAGGACTGCAGGATTGAACAGCGTGTCCGCAGGGAGCGGTCCCTCCAGATCGAAGCCGTCGCGGCGCAGGCGATTCAGCACCGGCGCGATCACATCGATCTCCTCGCGCCCGAGGTGTCCGCCCTCGCCGGCATGGGGATTGAGGCCGGCCACGAGGATGCGCGGGGCCCGCAGCCCGAAGCGCTGCTGAAGATCGCGCCGCAGCACCCGGAGGGTTGCTTCGAGCGACTCCGGCGTGATCGCGTCTGCGACCTGACGCAGCGGCAGGTGCGTGGTGGCCAGCGCCACACGCATTCCGGCGCCGACCAGCATCATGACGACGGTGCGCACCCCGGTCAGCTCGGCGAGGAACTCGGTGTGGCCGGTGAAGGCAATGCCTGCATCGTTGATGACGCCTTTGTGAACGGGCGCGGTGACCACGGCGTCGAAGCGGCCGCGCAGACAGCCGTTCACCGCAGTGCGCAGAAGGCCGAGCACATAGGACGCGTTCTCGGGCGTCGCTTTCCCCGGCTGCACAGCGGCGGCCAGCGGGTGATGCAGGACTGCTGGAACGCCGTGCGGGCCGCCACCATCGCCAAAGCCGTGCAGCTTCAGCGTCACGCCCAGCATCTGCGCACGCTCGGCGAGCAGCTCGCGATCTGCCAGCACGACCAGCCGGCAGGGGAGGGTGCGCCGAGCCGCGAGGACGCAGAGATCGGGGCCGATCCCGGCGGGCTCGCCGGCGGTCAGCGCAATGAGGGGAGCTCTTTCGCCGGAGCGCGAAGCGCGGCTCACCGCTGCTCGAGGTGATACTCGACGTAAGCTTTGTCGCGCTGCTGCCGCACCCAGTCGTCCCACTGCTCGTCCGACTTGCGGGAGCGGATCGCCTGGCGCGCCGTCAGCCGCTGGCGGTCCTCGGACATGTCCTGCTCGCGCCGCTCCAGCACCTGGACGATGTGCCAACCGAACGGGCTGCGGAAGGGCGCGCCGACTTGTCCGGGCTTGAGGGCATCCATGGCCCGCTCGAAATCCGGTACCGTGTCGCCGGGAGACACCCACCCGAGGTCGCCGCCGCGCGCGGCTGAGGCGTCGTCGGAGTGCAGGCGCGCAAGCTCCGCGAAGTCGGCGCCGTTGTCGACCCGGTACTTGAGCTCCGACAGGCGGTTGCGCGCATCGGGCTCGGAGACGACCTCGTTGAGGCGCACGAGGATGTGGCGCGCATGGGTCTGCGTCACGATGATCGGTGTATTGCTGCCGCGCTTGTCTGCGAGCTTGAGGATGTGAAATCCGGCTGGACTGCGCAGGACGTCGGAAACCTCGCCGATCTTCATGCCCCGCAAAGCATCGAGGAAGATGCTCGGCAGGCGTCCGGCGGGACGCCAGCCCATCTCGCCGCCCTGGAGTGCGTCGGGCGAGTCTGAGAAGCTCGCCGCCACCTGGCGGAAGTCGCTGCCCGACTTGAGCTGGGCGAGCGCGTCCTCGGCACGGGTGCGGCGCAGCTTGAGCTCATCGGGGGTGGCCTGCTCGGGGACGCTCACGAGGATGTGCGCAAGCTTGTACTCGTCGGCCTGTTCGCCGCGGCTCTCCTGGCTGCGCAGGAAGCTCTGGATTTCTGCGTCCGTCACCGTCACGCGCGATTCCACTTCCCGCTCGCGCAGGCGGGAGATGAGGATCTCGCCGCGCACGTCCTCGCGGAAGCGTTCGAAGGACACGCCGGTCTGCGCCACGGCCTGACGCAACCCATCTGTGGACATCTTGTTCTCCGCGGCAATCCGCTCGATCGCCGCGTCCAGCTCGCTATCGGGCACGCGCACCCCCGTGTCGCGCGCCTGCTGCATGAGGACCTGCTTGGTGATGAGCCGCTCCAGAAGCTGCTTCTCGAGGACGTCGTGCTGCGGCAGCGGCGTACCTTGCCGGCGCAGCGTCTCCAGAGCCATCCGGGTCTCGCGACGGAGGTCCACGCTGGTGATGACTTCGTTGTTGACCACGGCAACGATCCGGTCCAGCTCGACCGCGCCCTCGGCGCGCGCCAGGCTGTGGGACAGCGCGGCCAGAACGGACAGCGCGGCCAGCACAGCGCTCAATGCGGTTGGTCTCATCTTGCTCAGAGCTTCGAATGATATAGGGGCGCCCGGCTTCATCGCTCCGCCTCCGTCCCGGGGTAGTACGCTTCGCCGGGGATCGAGCGGGTCGGGGAGCGGCTGTAGCCGCCGATGTTCTGCCGCAACAGCTCGAGAGGGTTGTTGCCGATCCTGGACAGGCCGTTCAGTTCGAGCTGGAAGAACAGCGAGGTCGACTCATCGTCGACCGCCGTCACGAACCGATGCGCGACGACGCGCGCAGACCAGCACCCAGCATTGTACTCGAACCCGAGCAACGCCTCCAAAAGCGTCTCGTCCTGCAGCGAATAATTCCACCGCCCCAGCCCGTTCCAGCGGCGCGACAGCGGCCACTGCGCGGACACGTCGACCTGCTCGAGCTGGTCGCGGGTGAAGCGATAGCCCAGGTTCAGGACCTTGCCCAGTTGCGGCTGATAGCGCAAAGCGGCGTTGAGCTTCTTCGACTGCGAATCGTCGACGTTATACTGCAGCCCGAAGTTCGCCGACCAGGCGCGGGTGATGGAGCCGGAGACCAGCGCGAGCAGGTCCGACCGGTTCGACGCTCGTCGCTGGTTGTCGAGCGAGACCTCCTGCTCCTTGAAGTAGTAGCGCTGCCCGAGTGTTGCGCGGATCCACTCGGTCTCGGAGCCCGGGTTGAGCAGGCGGGTGGTCACCGCGGCAGTGATCTGGTTGGCATCGTTGATGCGGTCCCAGCCGCTGAACTGATTCTCGGTGAAGATCTGGGCCAGGTTGAAGTCGGCCTCGGCCGTGTCGAACAGTGGCAGCTGATCCTGCCGGCGGAAAGGGATGTATACGTAGTACAGGCGCGGCTCGAGCGTCTGCCGGAAGCTGCGCGCACCAAATGCGGTGTCCCGCTCGAATTGCATGCCGCTGTCCACGCTGAACACCGGCAGCGAGCGCGTCTCGTCGGGACGGCCCTCCTCCCGGAAGCCGTAGCTGGTGAAGTTGAAGCCGGCTTTGGGGGTGACCCAGAACAACCGGTTGCGGTAGGGCAGGCGAACCGTCGGGTAGTACACCTGCCGCCAGCCGTTGACCAGGCTGGGATGCTCGAAGTTCGCCACCTCCCCGAAGAAGTCCAGATCGAAGCGGCGGACATCGTGACGCGCTGCCCGCAGCACCACCTGCGGCAGCCTTGCATAGGGCTCGGTGACGGGCGCAAGCGGATCCTGCAGGGTCTGGAAGCTCTGGGCGCGGCCGAATAGCGTCCACCAGTCGCCGTTGTAGTTGAGCCACCCTTCGCGCGGCAGGTTGGTCTGCGAGGTCGCGGCGATCTTGTCCGAGAGGTCCGTGAAATAGGTGTCGTCGGATACGCCCTGCAGGTTGATTCTTCCGGTCAGGCGATCGGTAAACCTCTGGTTGTGCTGAAAGGAAGCGCCCCAGCGCGACTGTTCCTTGATCCGGTCGTCCGGCAGATACTCGAAGCGGGCCTCGCCGCTGAACTTCGGCTCGAGGTAGCGGAACTCGTTGTTCAGCAGAAGCCCGCGACTCGCCATCACGCGCGGCGCGATCGTGAAGTCGCGGTTCGGCGCCATGTTCCAGTAGAACGGCAGCTCGATCTCGAAGCCGCTCTTGCCCGTAGTGCCGACGGTCGGCGCCAGGAAACCGGTTTTGCGCCGGCTCGTGAGCGGGAAATCGATCCAGGGCGTATACATAATGGGCACGTCCTTGAAGTAGACCGTCGCGCTGCGCGCCACGCCCACGTCGCGCAGCCGATCCAGGTCGAGGCGGTCCACGCGCAAGTACCAGTCGTCGTCGCCCACGTCGCAGTTGGTGTAGGTGGCGCGCTCCGCGCGGTAGGTGTCCCGGTCGAGGACCACCAGCCGGTTGGCCTTGCCGCGTGCGCCGAACTGACGAAAATAGTACGTCGGGCGCTCGACATATCCGGCCGAAGTGTCCAGGTCGAAGTAGGCCTGGTCGCCGGTGACGACGTCTCCGAGCCGGTCCACCCGCACGTTGCCGGTCGCGGTAATAGCGTTCTCAGGGATCGAGTAACTGAGGCGGTCGGCGTGCACTACCTGTCCGCGCCGGCGCACGACGACGCTCCCGATCGCCTCCAGTTGCCGGTCCTGCGTTCCCTCGATGCGGTCGGCCTCCAGGAAGAGCGGGAGTTCCTCGGTCGTGCCTGGGGCCACCGGGGGCAGAAGCTTATCCTGCATGCCGAGCGGCAAACGTACGTCGCCGGGTGCGGGGGCCTGCCCCCCGGGCAGTTGTCCGCGCGCAGCTGGCAGCAGGGCCAGCCATGCGAACAGCACCAGCGTGACACGCACGCCAGGTGCGCGGGGAACGGGCATCGTGAAGTGTCTGATGAGCAGGATTCTTGCTCGGCGTTGTCTCGGATGAGCCGTGAGCAGGCTGTTATACCCGTGATTTGGCGATAAAATCGCACAAAACCATGCACCAGGCAACGTGAGCCGCTCCGCCCTGCTCGAGCGCTGGCTGACCGAGCGTTTCGGTCCCGGCAGTTACACCTATGCGCCAGCCTCGGAGGACGCGAGCTTCCGCCGCTACTTCCGCGTCAGCAGCGGCGGGCAGACGTTCATCGTCATGGACGCGCCACCTGACCGGGAGGACTGCCGGCCGTTTCTCCAGGTCGCCCGGTTGTTCGCGCAAGCCGGCGCCCATGTCCCGGCGATCCTGGGCGAGAACCTGGACAAGGGATTCCTGCTGCTGTCCGATCTGGGCAGCCGCACGTACCTGCAGGCGCTCGATCGCACCACCGCGCCTGGCCTCTATGGCGACGCCAACGAGGCTCTCATCCGGATCCAGCTTGCCAGTCGGCCGGGGGTGCTGCCCGACTACGACCGCGCCCTGCTGCTGCGGGAGCTGCGCCTGTTTCCCGACTGGTACGTCGCCAGGCACCTCGGCGTAACGCTCACTCCGGCGCAGAACGAGACCCTGACCGCCGCCTTCGAGCTCGTCCTGGCCAACAACCTGGCCCAACCGCGCGTCTATGTACATCGCGACTATCACTCCCGCAATCTGATGGTGACCGACCCCAACCCCGGCATCCTGGATTTCCAGGACGCGGTCTACGGGCCCATCACCTACGACCTGGCATCGCTGTACCGGGATGCCTACATCGGCTGGGAGGAGCAACGGCAGCTCGACTGGCTCATCCGCTACTGGGAGATGGCACGCAAGGTACGGCTGCCGGTGGACGCGGATTTCAGCGCCTTCTACCGCGACTTCGAGATCATGGGGGTGCAGCGCCAAATCAAGGTACTGGGCATTTTCGCGCGCCTGTTCCACCGCGACGGCAAGGACGGCTACCTCAAGGACATGCCGCTGGTCATGTCCTATCTGCGCAAGGCCTGCGAGCGTTACAACGACCTCAATCCGCTTCTTCGGTTGCTGGACGAGCTGGAACACCGCCAGCCGCAGGCGGGGTATAGCTTCTGACGCCACGCGCGGATATCTGCGTGTTCAGCTTCCTGCACCGCCCCTCCGGCTTCCTGTGACCATGCACGCCATGATTCTGGCTGCGGGCCGCGGCGAGCGCATGCGCCCGCTTACCGACCGCACGCCCAAGAGCCTCCTGCCCGTTGGCGGAAAGCCGCTCATCCAGTGGCACCTCGAGAAGCTCGCTCGAGCCGGTTGCCGCAAAGTCGTGATCAACCATGCCTGGCTGGGAGAGCAGATCGAAGCCTGCCTGGGCGACGGGACGCGATTCGGTGTGTCGATCAGCTACTCTGCAGAAGGCGAAGCGTTGGAGACCGCGGGTGGCATAGCCAAGGCGCTGCCGCAACTGGGCGATGCTCCGTTCCTCGTCGTCAACGCCGACATCTTCACGGCCGCCGATTACGCGGCGCTGCTCGCGCGCTGGCCAGCGCTCGCAGCGGGCGTGCTCGCGCATCTGGTGCTGGTCGGCAATCCTGAGCACAACCCGCACGGCGATTTCGTTCTCGTGAACGGCCGTGTGCGCGAGGAAGGACAGCCGCGCCTGACGTTCGCGGGCATCGGGGTCTATCATCCTGCGCTGTTCAACGGCATCCGGGCAGGTACGCGGGGGCAGCTCGCGCCGCTGCTGCGCGCGGCGATGCGCGACGATCGCGTCACGGGCGAGCTGTTCGGGGGGCTGTGGGCCGACGTGGGCACACCCGAGCGCCTGGCACAGGTCGATGCCATCGTGCGCAACCTCGAAGGTGACGATCATGCTATATGTGCCTGAGGTGTTCGCCGAGCGCGATGCGTCTGCACTTCATGCGTTCCTCGAAGACAACGGATTCGCGACGCTGATCTCACCGGACCCGGTCGATCCTCCCGTCACCCATGTGCCGCTCATGGTGGACCGCGCACGCGGTCGGTCCGGCACGCTTCTCGGCCACATGGCACGTGCCAACCCGCATTGGCGGCGCCTGGAAAGCGAGCCCCGCGTGCTGGTCGTCTTTCACGGCCCGCATGCCTACGTCTCTCCGGCCTGGTACGCGGCTCACCCGAGCGTCCCGACCTGGAACTACGCCGTGGTGCACGTGTACGGCAACGCCCGTCTCATGCACGACCCCAGCGACCTCGAGGCGCTGGTGCGTCGCCTGGTGGAGCATCACGAGCGGCCGCGGCCGCAGCCGTGGCGCATGGACCTACCCGCGGACTACCAGGCGGGGATGCTGCAGGGCATCGTTGGCTTCGAGATCGAGATCACCGCCATGACCGGCAAGTTCAAGCTGAGCCAGAACCGGCCGGCCGCCGATCGGGAGCGTGTGACCGCAGCGCTTGCCGCGGGTACGGCGGCGGAGCAGGACGTGGCGGCGCTGATGCGCCGGCGCAGCGGATAGCCGCCGTATAATCGCAGGATAATCGTCCTCTCGCCCGGATCATGATCGACCTCAACCTCTATCGCGGCCGGCGCCAGCGCCTGGCCGAGCAGATGGGCCGCGGCGTGGCCGTCCTGTCCACCGCACCCGAGCGCCTGCGCAATCGCGACGCCCACTATCCGTTCCGCTTCGACAGCTACTTCTACTACCTGACCGGCTTCGACGAGCCCGAGGCCATGCTGGTGCTGATCGCCGGAGACGAGGTCAGGAGCCTGCTGTTCTGCCGCGACAAGCACGAGGAGCGGGAGATCTGGGACGGTTTCCGTTTCGGCCCGGAGGCTGCGCGGGACGCCTTCGGCTTCGACGAGGCGCACTCGAACACCAAGCTGGACGAGATCCTTCCGCAGCTGCTCGCGGACCAGCCCGCCATGTTCTGCGACATGGGCGAGAACGGCGACTGGGACGCGCGCCTGATCCAGTGGCTCAACGCCGTGCGCGCCCAGGTGCGCACCGGTATCAGCGCACCGTCCGAGATCCGCGATATCCGCAAGCTTCTCGACGAGATGCGGCTCATCAAGGATGCGCACGAGCTGGATATCATGCGCCGAGCGGCGCGCATCTCGGCCAACGCCCACCGGCGTGCCATGCGGCATGCGCGCCCGGGGCTGCACGAGTACAACATCGAGGCAGAGTTGCTGCACGAATTCCGCAGCCACGGCGCACAGGCGCCGGCCTACACCCCGATCGTGGCGGGCGGCGCCAATGCGTGTGTGCTGCACTACGTATCCAACGACGCTCCGCTGAAGGACGGCGACCTGCTGCTGATCGACGCCGGCTGCGAGCTGGACGGCTACGCCTCCGACATCACTCGCACGTTTCCGGTCAACGGGCGCTTCAGCGGTCCCCAGCGCGATGTGTACCAGCTGGTGCTTGCCGCGCAGGCAGCCGCCATCGCGAAGGTCAGCCCGGGCAACGCCTGGCAGGACCCTCACGATGCAGCGGTGCGTGTGCTTGCGCAGGGCTTCGTCGACCTGGGCCTGCTCCAGGGCAGTGTCGACGGCCTGATCGAATCCGGCGATTTCCGCCGCTTCTACATGCACCGGACCGGCCACTGGCTGGGCATGGACGTGCACGACTGCGGCGAGTACAAGCGCGATGGACGCTGGCGCGCACTGGCGCCGGGGATGGTGCTGACCGTCGAGCCTGGCTGCTACATCCGGCCCGGCGAGGACGTTCCCGAGCTTTTCTGGAATATCGGCGTGCGCATCGAAGACGACGCCGCGGTAACCGCGGACGGCTGCGAGATCATCACCTCCCATGCGCCCAAGACCATCGCGGACATCGAGGCGCTGATGGGCAGATAGGGCCCGACAGTCCGGGATCACTACGTCCGACCTATCACGCCTCACCTGTCACAGTTCTCCTGTCACGCTGCATCTGTTACGGCCTTCGCAACCCGCCATGCACGACCTGGTGATCGTAGGCGGCGGCCCGGTCGGCGCGGCCGCCGCGGCCGCACTCAGCGCCAGCGGGCTGTCGACATTGGTCTTGGAAGCGCGTCGCGACGGCGCCGGCGACGATCGCCGCAGCCTCGCCCTGTCCGAGGGCAGCCGCTTGATCCTCGAGCGCATCGGTGCCTGGGACGCGTGCCTGCCCGCCACGCCCATTCGAACCATTCATGTGTCGCAGCGCGGGGGCTTCGGCCGGGTGATGCTGAAGGCGACAGAGGTAGGCTTGCCTGCGCTCGGTTACGTCGTGTCCTATGCGGCATTGCAGGCGGCGCTCGCTGCTCGGCTGGAAGCCTGCAATGTGCCTACGCTGCGAGGGGCACGTGTGACGCTAGTCACCGGCGATGCAGTGTCGGCACGCGTCTGCTACGAGCACGCGGACACAGTGGGCGAGGTCGCATCCCAGCTGGTTGCCGTCGCCGACGGCGGCATGCTGGCGCGGTCCGTCGCACACCACGAGGTTCGCGACTACCGCCAGTCGGCACTAGTCGCCAACGTCATCGCAGACCGGCCGCACGAGAATCGTGCGTTCGAGCGCTTCACCGACAATGGCCCCATTGCGCTGCTCCCGTTCGATGCCGGCTACGCGCTGGTGTGGACCAGCACTCCCGAGCATGCACAGGAGCTGTGCGGGGCCTCGGACCGCGCGTTCCTGGATGCTCTGCAGGCGCATTTCGGCGGCCGCGCAGGACGCTTCGTGGAGGTGCAGGGCCGTGCCGTCTATCCGCTCGCGCTGCGGGTCGCACGCTCGGCGCTGCACCCGCGAGTGCTGCTTCTCGGCAACGCTGCTCAGACCCTGCACCCGGTGGCGGGCCAGGGCCTCAACCTCGGCCTGCGCGATGCCTTCGAGCTCGCGCGCAGCCTGAAGGCAGACCCTGGCGCATTGCAGGATCGTGCCTTTGCAGAGCGCTTCGCCCGCCAGCGTCGGGTCGACCGAACGGGCAGCATTGTGCTCACGGACGCCCTGGTGCGTGTGTTCTCCAGCGCCGTCCCAGGCCTGGGGTGGTTGCGTGGGTGCGGACTCACTGCCCTCGACTGCCTGCCACCTGCTAAGCGCGAGTTCATGAGCCACATGACGTTCGGTGCCTGAGCGCAACCGGGCATCGAGCACGTGGTATTCGCGCGTGCGGTTGGGCTACAATTCGCCTCTTTCCCTGCGAGACGCGAAAACGCGCGATGCAGATCGGTCCTCACCCGCTCACCGGTAATCTCTTCGTGGCCCCTATGGCCGGCGTCACCGATCGGCCGTTCCGGCAGCTGTGCAAGCGGCTGGGCGCGACACTGGCCGTGTCCGAGATGATGAGCAGCCAGCCACATCTGCGCGGTTCGGCGAAGTCGCGCCGGCGCGCCGATCATGCTGGCGAGGTCGAGCCGATCTGCGTGCAGATCGCCGGTGCCGATCCCGCCATGATGGCCGATGCGGCGCGCTACAACGTGGATCTCGGAGCGCAGGTGATCGACGTCAACATGGGCTGCCCCGCCAAGAAAGTCTGCAACGTGCTCGCGGGCTCCGCGCTCCTGCGGGATGAACCGCTGGTCGGGCGTATCCTCGATGCGGTGGTGCGTGCGGTCGACGTTCCCGTCACACTCAAGATCCGCACCGGCTGGGACCCGCAGCGACGCAACGCTGTCGGGGTCGCAAGAATCGCGCACGCTGCCGGTGTCAGGCTGCTCGCCATCCATGGCAGGACGCGTGCCTGCGGCTTCACGGGGAACGCCGAGTACGACACGATCGCTGCAGTCAAGGACGAAGTCTCGATCCCGGTGGTAGCCAACGGTGACATCGACTCGCCGGAGAAGGCACGCGAGGTGCTCGCCAGGACCCGGGCCGACGCAGTCATGATCGGTCGCGCTGCGCAGGGCCGCCCCTGGATATTCCGGGAGATCCGCCATTTCCTGCACACGGGCGAGCACCTGGCTCCCCCAGAGGTCGCCGAGATCCACCAGCTGCTGCGGGTTCACCTGCAGGAGCTACATGCCTTCTACGGTGAGGAGTGCGGGGTGCGGGTGGCGCGCAAGCACGTCGCCTGGTACACGAAGCGGCTGGCGGGGAGTGCGCAGTTCCGCCAGCGGCTGAACACGCTGGAACGCGGCGAAGAACAGGTGGCGGCAGTGGACCGCTACTTCGAACAACTGGGAGCGCTCGACCGGCGACTCACCTACACCGAGGAGGAACCCGCAGCATGATGAACGACAACGAGATCGCACGCTGCGTGCGCAGGACGCTGGACGGCTACTTCCGCGACCTGGACGGCGAGAAACCTGCAGCCGTCTACAACATGGTCATCAGCTCGGTGGAACGACCCTTGATCGAGGTCGTGCTGCATCGCGTAGGCGGCAACCAGACCCAGGCTGCCGAGATCCTCGGCATGAACCGCAACACCCTGCGCAAGAAGATCAAGACCTACGGCATCAAATGACGCGCCGGCCTCAGGGCGGCAACGCGCGTCGTCACGCATCCTGCAAATGACTGCTTCGAAACAGGCGCTGATCAGCGTATCCGACAAGCGCGGCGTGGTCGAGCTGGCGCGCGGGCTCTCCGGCCTCGGCTTCGGCATCCTCTCGACCGGCGGCACCGCCCGTCTGCTCGCCGAAGCAGGCGTGAGGGTGACCGAGGTCGGCGACTACACGGGGTTTCCCGAGATGCTGGACGGCCGCGTGAAGACCCTGCACCCGAAGGTGCATGCCGGCATCCTGGCCCGCCGCGACCTCCCCGCGCACGTTGAAGCGATGACGCAAGCGCGCATTCCGACCATCGACGTGGTTGTCGTCAACCTCTATCCCTTCATCCAGGCCGTCTCCCGGCCCGAGTGCACCCTCGAGGAGGCGATCGAGAACATCGATATCGGCGGGCCGACCATGGTGCGGGCGGCGGCCAAGAACCATCAGCACGTGGCTATCGTCACCGATCCGGACGACTATGTCGAGCTGCTGACCGAGCTCACAGCCTCCGGCGGTGGTTTGAGCCTCGCCACGCGCTTCCGTCTGGCATGCAGGGCCTTCTCGCATACCGCGGCGTACGACAGCGCCATCAGCAACTACCTTACGGCCTTCGATGCGGCGGGCCAGCGTGGCGCCTTCCCCGAACAGATCAATTTCAACTACGCGAAGGTGCAGGATCTCCGCTACGGTGAGAACCCGCACCAGCAGGCCGCGTTCTACCGAGACCTCTGGCCGGCGCCGGGTGCGTTGTCCAACTACGTCCAGCTCCAGGGCAAGGAGCTGTCCTACAACAACATCGCGGATGCTGACGCAGCATGGGAATGCGTCAAGACCTTCGATGCGCCGACCTGCGTCATCGTCAAGCATGCCAATCCCTGCGGGGTGGCGACTGGGGCCGGCACCCTTCAGGCCTACAAGCGCGCGTTCGCCACCGATCCCACCTCGGCCTTCGGCGGGATCATCGCCTTCAACCAAGAGCTCGACGCCACCACCGCCGAGGCGGTCGTGCAGCAGTTCGTGGAGGTCCTGATCGCCCCCCGCGTCTCCACCGAGGCCCGCAGCGCGCTGGCCGCGAAGCAGAACGTGCGCGTGCTGGAAGTGCCGCTGGAACCGGGAAGCAACGATTTCGATACGAAGCGTGTCGGCGGCGGCCTTCTGGTGCAGTCGCCCGACACGCGCAACGTCGCCGCAGAAGAGCTGCGCGTGGTCACCAGAGTCCAGCCGACCACGCCGCAGCTCGACGACCTCCTGTTCGCCTGGCGCGTAGCCAAGTTCGTCAAGTCCAACGCGATCGTGTTCTGCAAGGACGGTGCGACAGTGGGAGTAGGCGCGGGCCAGATGAGCCGGGTCGACTCCGCGCGCATCGCTGCGATCAAGGCCCAGAACGCGGGCCTGACACTGGCAGGATCCGTCGTCGCTTCGGATGCCTTCTTTCCGTTCCGCGACGGCCTGGACGTGGTCGTCAACGCAGGCGCGCGTGCCGTGATCCAGCCCGGGGGGAGCATGCGCGACGAGGAAGTCATCGCTGCAGCCGACGAGCACGGCATCGCGATGGTGTTCACCGGCGTACGCCACTTCAGACACTAATGCCTTGAACCGCGGAGGCGCGGAGAACTGCAAACGCAGGGTCTGTCATTCCGAGGCTGCCAACGTATCAACAGGGCCACGGCCCTGCACTGTAACCATGCAAGGATCACGCATCTGGATATCGCCTTCTGCTGTTGGGGTTCTCTGCGCCTCCGCGCCTCCGCGGTTCAGGGCTTCGGGGGTGTAGCGTGAACCTGCTGGTGATCGGCAGCGGCGGAAGGGAACACGCCATCGCGTGGCGGTTGGCGCAGTCGAAGCGCATCGCGCGGGTGTACGTGGCACCGGGCAACGCGGGAACCGCCAGGGAGGATGGCCTGTTCAACGTGCCCGTGACGACCATTCCCGAGCTGATCGAGTTTGCCAAGAAGGAAGCAGTGGGGCTGACGGTGGTCGGGCCGGAGGCGCCGCTCGCCGAGGGGATCGTGGACGCGTTCCGTGCCGCTGGCCTTCGCATCTTTGGCCCGACACAGCGCGCCGCCCGGCTGGAGAGCTCCAAGGACTTCGCCAAGTCCTTCATGATCGCGCACGGCATCCCCACAGCCGCCCACGGCACCTTCATCGACCCGGCGCAGGCGCGTGCCTACATCGATGCGCAGGGCGCACCGATCGTCGTCAAAGCCGACGGCCTGGCGGCCGGCAAGGGCGTGGTGGTAGCCATGACCGCCGAGGAAGCCCATGCCGCTGTCGAAGCGATGCTGGTCGGCAACCGTATGGGCGGCGCCGGCGCACGCGTCGTGATCGAAGAGTTCCTGCAAGGCGAAGAAGCCAGCTTCATCGTGATGGTGGACGGGCGTCACGTCCTGCCGCTGGCTTCCAGTCAGGACCACAAGCGGTTGCTGGACGGTGACAAGGGACCGAACACGGGCGGGATGGGCGCCTACTCGCCGGCGCCGGTGCTCACCCCTGCGCTCCACGCGCGTGCCATGCGCGAGGTGATCCAGCCGGTGGTCAATGGAATGGAGGCGGCAGGTGAGCCCTACACCGGCTTCCTCTATGCTGGCCTGATGATCGCACCCGGGGGGCAGCTCAAGGTGCTGGAGTTCAACTGTCGCCTGGGTGACCCCGAGACGCAGCCGATCCTGCTGCGCCTGAAGAGCGACCTGTTCACGCTCGTCGAGCACGCAGTCAACGGCCAGCTCAACCGGGTCGAGGCCGAGTGGGACCGGCGCGTCGCCCTCGGTGTCGTACTGGCAGCGCACGGGTATCCGGACAATCCCCGCAAAGGCGATGAGATCACCGGCATCCCGCGCGCCGAGGCGGATCTCCACGTCTTCCACGCCGGCACCGCGCTGCAGGACGGCAAGGTCGTCACCAACGGCGGCCGTGTCCTCTGTGTCACGGCGCTGGGCGACACGGTACGCGTCGCCCAGCAGCGCGCCTACGAGGTCGCCGAGCAGATCCAGTTCGCCGGAAAGCAGATGCGCCGCGACATCGGTCATCGTGCCATCAGTGCCAAGAAGACGCTCCTCTAGTGTCGAGGCAATGAGCACTGATGACACCGACAAAACCATTCACCACAAGGGACACGAAGGAACACGAAGGAGACCGTCTGTTCCTTTCACCTCTCACCGCCGGGGGGGATGTTTGTTGCCGTTTTCTTCGGCATCCTTGGCTGTATCGCGGCAAGCAAAGGCGCAACCGCGTGAGCGCACGGACCCCGAGGGGTCCTTCGTGTCCTTCGTGGTCAGCGAGGTTGATTTCTCCTAGCGTCCGGAGCAGGTCACCCCGGCTCGAGTCTGTTCTCTATGGTCTCTATGGCTGACGTCGTCTTGGAATGAGAATCGAAGCCGTCAAGGAGTATTACCTGGAGCTGCAGGCGCGCATCGTCGCAAAGCTCGAGGAGCTGGATGGGCTGGCGTTCCGCCGCGACGGCTGGGAGCGGCCGGAGGGCGGGGGCGGCAAGAGCTGCCTGATCGAGGAAGGGCATCTGTTCGAGCGCGGTGGCGTGAACTTCTCGCACGTCACGGGCAGTCGCCTGCCGCCGTCGGCCAGCGCCACGCGCCCGGAGCTGGCCGGTCGCAGCTTCCATGCCATGGGCGTCTCGCTCGTACTGCATCCGCGCAACCCTTACGTACCCACCGTGCACATGAACGTGCGCTTCTTCGTCGCCGAGCAGGCTGGCGCCGAGCCGGTGTGGTGGTTCGGCGGAGGGATGGATCTCACACCCTACTATCCGTTCGACGAGGATGCGACGCACTTTCACCGCACCTGCAGGGCAGCGCTGGCGCCGTTCGGCACGGACTATCATCCGCGCTTCAAGAAGTGGTGCGACGAGTACTTCTTCCTCAAGCATCGTGACGAGCCGCGTGGCGTGGGCGGGATTTTCTTCGATGACCTCACCGACACCGGCTTCGAGCATTGCTTTGGACTGATGCGCAGCGTCGGCGACCATTTCCTGCCGGCCTACGTGCCCATTGTCGAGCGCCGGCGCAGCCGGTCCTATGGTGCGCGCGAGCGCGACTTCCAGGCCTACCGGCGCGGCCGCTACGTCGAGTTCAATCTCGTGTTCGATCGCGGCACGCTGTTCGGGCTGCAGTCGGGCGGCCGCACCGAGTCCATACTGATGTCGCTGCCCCCGGTGGTGAAATGGCGCTACGACTGGTGCCCGCAGCCGGGTTCGCCGGAGGCACGGCTGTACGACGAGTTCCTGAAACCGCGCGACTGGGTCTAGCCTGAAACGCACCAATTCCACCCCTCACCGCGAAGACACGAAGGCACGAACAAAACCGCACGACCAGGGGGACGTGGGCTCCTGCGGTGGTCGCGAATGCCGCACGGTGTTTCGCAAACAACATGTACCAGCGCAAGCAAGGTGGGGCCAGCGTGCCCGGTTCGCCGCATGCGCTTCGTTGATCGCTGGTTGACCCGCTGGAGCCGCAACTACGCTTTCCTTCGGCATGCGGTAGACACGGTCGGCCGCGAGCTGGCGCGCAGGCCCTACGATGCGTTCTTGCAGCCCGGTGAGGAGCTCTCGTTTTCGCAGTTCTTTCAAGGTGTCCAGGTCGAATTCGGTGTGGAGGTGTACCGCATCGACCGCGACGGCTCCATGTGGGTGCGGGTGGATGCACGATCGAGCCAGGGCACGCCGCTGCGAATCAGACCGTCCCTTGTGTTCAGGAAGCTGCCCGACGGGCGCGCCTATACGCTCACCTGAGTTCTTCTCGCCAGACCTCTAGCGCGAGAGCAACGGACGCAGGAGAGAGAAGAAATGCCGAGGGAACGAGCTACGGGCTCTGTGGTTGGTCAGCGACAGAACATGGGTCGGAGCCTGTAATCGGGAGTCCTCCGGCACATGTCTTGCAGCGGTCCGTGCCGTCTCAACGCACGGCGAGGTAAGACAGATGCAGATCCGGTATTTGGCAGCGGTCCTGGTCGCCCTCGGGCTGACGGGCAGCGTCCTGGCGGGTGAAGTCGACAAGGGTGCGGTCATCGGCGGGGCAATCGGCGGCGGCGCCGGTGCAGGTGTCGGCTCCAAGGTGGGCGGCACCAGCGGCGCGATCATCGGTGGGGCGATCGGCGGCGCGGCGGGCGCTGCGATCGGCTCCAGCGCGACCGATGAGCCCAAGGAAAGGGTGGTAGTGAAGGAGCGCGTGATCGAGAAGGAGGTACGCGTGATCGAGCAGCCGTCGGGCCCTCCGGGTCACAGCAGGGGCAAGAAGAAGGGCTGGAAGAAGCATCACCACGTCGACTGAAGCGGGGCGACCGATAGTCCCTCGACGGCCCGCCATGCGGGCCGTCTGCGTTTCAGCCGACCTTGCGTCCCTTGCGTTCCTGCTTTTCCTTGGGTTTCGATCACTCGCCCAGATACGCCTGCCGCACCTGCGGGTTGCCCAGCAGCGCCGGCGCCGCATCGGTCAGCGTGATCAACCCGCTCTCCATGACGTAGCCCCGTGCGCTGGCCTCCAGCGCGAGCTTGGCATTCTGCTCGACCAGCAGGACGGTCACACCTTCGGCCGCTACCCTGCGGATCGTCTCGAAAATGCGCTGAACCATGAGCGGAGCGAGCCCCATGCTCGGTTCGTCGAGCAGAAGGAGCCGGGGCGAGCTCATCAGCGCGCGACCGATGGCCAGCATCTGCTGTTCCCCCCCCGACAGCGTGCCGCCGGTCTGCCTGCGCCGCTCCCGCAGACGCGCAAACAACTCATACACGCGCTCCAGATCGCGCTGCACGGCTCGCCTGTCGCGCCGCGTATACGCGCCCATCCGCAGGTTCTCCTCGACGGTCAGGCGCCCGAACACCCCGCGCCCTTCCGGCACCAGCGCCAGCCCCTGCTCCACCAGGCTGAAGGACGGCGTGCCAGTCACCTCCTCGCCGCTGTAGAAGATCTTGCCGGCTACGGGCATGAGGATCCCGCAGATCGCTTTCAGGGTGGTGGTCTTGCCCGCGCCGTTGGCCCCGATCAGTGCGACCATCTCACCGGCCTGCACCTCGAGGTCGATACCCTTCACGGCGTTGATGCCGCCGTAGGAGATCTTCAGTCCTTCGACGCGTAGCAGGCTCACGGCAGCGCACCGCCCAGATACGCCTCGATCACTGCCGGGCTCTTCTGCACTTCGGCCGGCACGCCCTCGGCGATCTTCTTGCCGTAGTCGAGCACAGCGACCCGGTCGCACAGGCCCATCACCAGCTTGACGTCGTGCTCGATCAGCAGGATGGTCATCCCATCGCCGCGGATCTGGTCCAGCAGGCCTCTCAGCGCGGCTCGCTCGGTCGCATTCATGCCTGCCGCCGGCTCGTCCAGAGCCAGCAGCCTGGGCTCGGTCGCCAACGCCCGCGCGATTTCCAGCCGGCGCTGGTCACCATACGAGAGGTTCTTGGCCTGTGCATGCGCATGGCGTGCGACACCGACGTAGGCCAGCAACTCATGCGCGCGGCGGCGGATCGCCTCTTCCTCGGCGCGGGTCCGCTCCCCGCGCAGGATCGCTCCCAGCGCGCCGGCGTGCGTGCGCAGGTGCCGCCCCACCATTACGTTCTCCAACGCCGTCATGTGGGCGAACAGGCGGATGTTCTGGAACGTGCGCGCGATGCCGGCTTCGACGATCACGTGGGGCTTGCACCCGGTCACATCGGCACCGTTGAACAGCACCTTCCCGGCGCCCGGCTTGTACAGGCCGGTAAGCACGTTGAACATGGTGGTCTTGCCGGCACCGTTCGGGCCGATCAGCCCGTAGATCTCGCCCCGTTCGATCGACAGCGTGACATCTGTCAGGGCCCGCAGGCCGCCGAAGAATTTGCTTACCTTGTGCGCCTCGAGCAGCGGCATCCGCTCAGGGCTTGGCTGGTTGGCCGGCGTTCGCCAGCTCGCGCCGGCGGATCGGAGAGGGCCACAGCCCGGCCGGGCGCAACAGCATGACCAGGATCAGCGCCAGCCCGAACAGCAGCATGCGGAGGCTTTCGGGATCGAGGATCACCTCGCCGAAGAGCTGCTTCTGCAGCGGTCCCGCGGAGTGGCGCAGCACCTCCGGCAGGGTGGCGAGCAGCAGCGCACCCAGCACGACGCCTGCGACATGGCCCATTCCGCCCAGCACAACCATGCACAACACCATGATGGACTCCATGAGCCCAAAGCTTTCCGGGCTGACGAACCCCTGAAAAGCAGAGAACAATCCGCCCGCCACGCCGCCGAAGGTCGCGCCCATGGCGAAGGCGAGCAGCTTGATGTTGCGTGTGTTGATCCCGGTGGCCTGCGCAGCGATCTCGTCCTCCCGGATGGCGATCCAAGCGCGCCCGACGCGGGAATCCTCCAGCCGGATGCAGATGAACATGGTCAGCATGGCCAGCGCCAGGAACACGTAGTAGTAGAGATGGGTACCGGGGAAGGCTATGCCGAGGATCTCCTGGGGCCGGTCCAGGGCAAAGCCGCCGAACTGCAGTGGGTCGATGCGGTTGACGCCCTGTGGCCCGTTGGTGATGTTGATCGGCGCATTCAGGTTGTTGAGAAAGATGCGGATGATCTCGCCGAAGCCCAAGGTGACGATGGCCAGGTAGTCGCCGCGCAACCGCAGCGTGGGCGCGCCGAGCAGCACCCCGAAGATCGCGGCAACCAGTGCGCCCAGCGGGAGCAGCATCCAGAAGGGGATGTGCACGCCGAAGTGCGGCGAGGCCAGCAACGCATAGGTGTAGGCGCCCACGGCATAGAAGGCGATGTAGCCCAGGTCGAGCAGTCCCGCGAACCCCACCACGATGTTCAACCCGAGCGCGAGCATCGTGTACAGCAGCGCGAAGTCCAGGACGCGCACCCAGGTGCGCGACAGCCCCGCCTCGAGCGCAAAGGGCAGCACCGCCAGCGCAACCCCCGCTAGCGCCATGCCGAACCACGGCGCGTGCCGGTGGCGCTTGAGCGCGCGCCATTGATTCAGCACGGCCTTCATGCGTTTCTCGCCACCTCGCACCCAGTATCTCGAGTCATGCGCGCTCCGAAACGCGCTCGCCGAGCAGGCCGGTCGGCCGAAATACCAGCACTGCGACCAGCACCACGAAAGCGAACACATCCTGATAGTGGCTGCCTAGGAAGCCGCCGGTGAGATCGCCGATGTAGCCGGCCCCGATGCTCTCGATGAGGCCCAGCAGCAGCCCACCCAGCATCGCGCCTCCCAGATTGCCGATGCCCCCAAGCACCGCGGCCGTGAAGGCCTTCAAGCCGAGCATGAAGCCCATCGTGTACTGCGCGACCCCATAGTTCGCGCTGACCAGAAGACCGGCGATGGCAGCCAGCGCGGAGCCGATGATGAAGGTGGCCGAGATGATCCTGTTGGTGTCCACCCCCATGAGCCCGGCCAGCATCTGGCTTTCCGACGTTGCCCGCATTGCACGCCCGAGCCGGGTGAAATGCACCAGGAGCAGCAGCCCGCCCATCAGCAAGGCGGACACCAGAACGATGATGATCTGCAGATCGGTGATGACCGCGCCCATGACCGTGTGGCGGGCGGGCTTGATGATCTCGGGGAAGGTGTGATAACTCCGGCCCCAGTACATCATGGCCAGAGTCTGCAGCAGCATCGACACGCCGATGGCCGTGATCAGCGGCGCCAGCCGCGGCGCCCGGCGCAGCGGGCGGTAGGCCACGCGCTCGATGGTGAACCCGAGCACCATGCACACCGACATCGCTACCGCGAGCGCCAGGATCACAACAAGGGGCCCGGGTAGGCCGACGCTGCTGGCCATCAGCGTGGCGATCACCGAGAGCGAGGTGAGTGCACCCACCATCACCACCTCGCCGTGCGCGAAGTTGATCAGCTCGAGGATGCCGTACACCATCGTGTAGCCGAGCGCCACGAGGGCATACACGCTGCCCAGCACGAGCCCGTTGATAACCTGCTGCAGGAAGATATCCACGCTACGGTCGATGTCGCAAAAAGAACGGCGCCGTTAGGCGCCGTTCGAGGTCAATCGGATCACCCGTATGCCGTGGATTGTAGTCTCAGGCCGGGGGAATGCGCGATGGGGTCAACCGATCAGCCGCCGATAGTCTCGATGTACTCCCACTTGCCGCCTTTCACCTGGTACAGGCTGATGCCGCCGCCCTTGATGTCGCCCTTCTCGTCGAACGCGATGTTGCCGGTCACGCCCTGATACTGGATGTTGGCGAGCTCCGGCAGATACTTGGCGGGGTCGGTAGAGCCGGCTTTTTGCATGGCCGCCAGCAGAACGTTCATCGCGTCATAGGCGTACGGCGCGTAGATCTGGATGTCGATGTTGTACTTGGCCTTGTACCTCTCCTCGAAGGCCGTGCCGCCGGGCATCTGGGCGAGGGGCACACCGGGCGAAGAAGCGTAGGCGTCCTCGGCAGCGTCGGCGGCCAGCTTGAGGAACTCGGCGCTCTGGACGCCGTCGCCGGCCAGGTACTTGGCGGTGATGCCCAGATTCTTCAGCTGCTTCATCATCGGACCAGCCTGGGCGTCCATTCCGCCATAGAAGATCAGGTCGGGGCTCTTGCCCTTGATGCTGGTCAGGATCGCGGTGAAGTCGGTCTTGGTGATGTCGGTGAACTCACGCGCGAGGATGGTCGCGCCAGCCGCGCTGGCAGCCTTCTCGAACTCGGCGGCCAGGCCCTGGCCGTAAGCCGAGCGGTCGTCGATGATCGCGATGTTCTTGGCGCCCAGCTTGTTCACCGCGAACTCACCCAGCACCTTGCCCTGCTGGGCATCGTTCGCGATCACGCGGAAGGCGGTCTTGAAGCCCTGGTTGGTATAGGTGACGTTGGTGGCGGACGGCGAGATCTGCGCGATGCCCGCGTCATGGTAGATCTTGGATGCGGGAATGGTGGTACCGGAGTTGAGGTGCCCGATGACGCCCACGACCTTGGCATCCACCAGCTTCTGGGCCACGATGGTGCCCTGCTTCGGGTCGGCTTGATCATCTTCCGACAGCAGCTCGAGCTGGACCTTGTTCCCGCCGATCTCGATCCCGGCGGCGTTGGCTTCGTCGAGCGCCATGCGCACGCCGTTCTCGTTGTCTTTGCCGAGGTGCGCGATAGAGCCCGTGAGGGGGCCGGCGTGACCGATCTTGACCACGCCCTCTTCCTTCTTGCCGCAGCCGGCCAGCCCGACCGTAATCGCCAGCGCCAACGCGAAAACTCCGCCCTTCAAGTGCATGCCTGGTTCCCTCGTCATGTCTTCTCCTCGCAGGAGTGGGTACTAACAGTCGGCGGATTATTCTCCCTCGTCGCCGGAATGTCAAATAAGCCACGTGAATTCATTAGCTTGTGGTGCCCGCGCCCCGCAAACAAAAAGAGCCGGCAACAGCCGGCTCTTGCACAACCCCCGCGGAGCGGAATCCGCTACAGGGACAGAATCCACTCCACCATGGTCTTGATGTCGCCCTCGGGAACATTGTTCGGCGGCATCGGGATCGAGCCCCACACCCCACCGCCACCGCTTTTGACCTTGGCGACCATCTTGGCCTCGGCCCCCGCGTCGCCCTTATACTTCTTTGCGACGTCCTTGTAAGACGGGCCGACGAGCTTCTTGTCCTCGGCGTGACAGGCCAGGCAGTTGTACTTCTGTGCCAGCTGCTTGGCCTTCGCCGCATCGGCGGCGAGCGCGCTGCCGCCGGCGCAGATGCCTGCCAGCGCGGCAATGGCAATCAGGGTCTTTTTCATGGGGACTTCATCTCCTTGGGTCCGAAGTTGAGCGCACAGCACCCGCGATCTTAAAGCCTTTCGCCGGCCTTTGGAACGTGCTCGCGCAGGAGCGCGTCCAACTCGCCGATCGGTGCAAGGCACTTAACGCCGCGGCAGAGCCACGCGTTGACGCCCGGGCGCACCGGCTTATCCAGGGCTGGCGGCAGCGCCGGTTCGGCGGAATCTAGTCCGAGGACCAGGCCGGCGGGAGTGTAGCGGTGCGCGAGGGCCTCCTGCCAGGGCGACAGGGCCGTTGCGTCTCCGCGCAGGATCGTGACCGGCGGCGGTTCGTCGTGCTCGGCCAGGGCCATGCACAGCGTGGCGAATCCGCTCGGGTGGCGGGCGAGCTGAGGGTAGTACAACCGCATTGTGCGCTCCGCGGCGGTGAGGTAGCGCGGGTCGCCGAGCAGGTGCCCCAAGCGCTGAAGGATGAGCGCCGCCACACCGTTCCCGGACGGGGTGGCGTTGTCGAAGCCCGGCTTGGGCCGCAGGATCAGCTGCTCGTGGTCGTGGCTGGTGAAGAAGAACCCGCCGCGATCCTGATCCTCGAACTGGGTGAGCAGCAGGTCGGCCAGCGCTACGGCAAAGTCGAGGTCGGCGCGGCGGAAGTCTGCCTGCATGCTTTCCAGCAGTGCCGCCAGCAGGAATGCGTGATCGTCCAGGTAGGCGTTGAGATGCGCACGGCCGTCTTTGAAGGTTGCGAGCAGGCGGCCGGCTTTCCACAGGTGCGCGCGCAGGAAGTCCAGCGCACGCCGCGCCGAGTCGATCCACTCTGCACGGCCGAGCACGCGGCCCGCGTGCAGCATGCCGTGGATCATCAACGCATTCCAGGAGGTCAGGATCTTCTCGTCCCGGCCCGGACGCACGCGCTGCGCGCGGGCCACGAACAGCTTGTCCCGGGCGCGCTCCAGAATGTGCTGTACGACGTCGCCGGCGAGCCCCAGCCGCTCGGCCAACCGGTCCGGCGGCTGTGCGATGTGCAGATGCCAGTGCCGCCCTTCGAAGTTCGCGGTCTTATCTAGGCCGTAGACAGCGCCCGCGACCGCATACTCCTCGTCGTCGAGCACCGCTACAGCCTCTTCCCGCGACCAGACGTAGAACTTGCCCTCCTCGTGCTCCGAGTCGGCGTCGAGGCTGGAGTAGTAGCCGCCTTCTGGCGATTGCATCTCGCGCATCGCCCAGCCGGCTGTTTCCTCGCACACCTTGCGGAATAGCGGCTGGCCAGTAACCAACCATGCGTCCGCGCACAGCCGCAACAGCGGGCCGTTGTCGTAGAGCATCTTCTCGAAGTGCGGGATCATCCAGTACTGATCCACGCTGTAGCGGCAGAAGCCGCCGCCGAGCTGGTCGTAGATTCCGCCTTCGGCCATCTTCTCCAGCGTGAACACCGCCACGCGCTGCGCCTGGGCATCGGCGCGCAAGCTACCTTCGCGCAGGCACAGCTCCAGCTCGGCCGGATGAGGAAACTTCGGGGCCCCGCCCAGCCCCCCGTGAACCGGGTCGAAGCTCCCTTTCAGCTGTTCCAGCGCGGTGGCAATCGGCGCAGGGTCCAGGCTGGCGGAGGGCGGCGCGGCTGCGGGCAGGGTGTGCCCCAGCATGGCGACCAGCTCCTCGTTCTGCGCAGCGATTGCCTCGCCCTGCTCGCGATACGCCTGTGCGATCCGCTCCAGCAGCTGGCCGAATCCCGGCAGGTTGTAGCGCGCGGTCTTCGGGAAGTAGGTGCCGCCGTAGAAAGGCCGTTGGTCCGGCGTGAGGAACATGGTCAGCGGCCACCCGCCGGCGCGCTGGGTCAGCATCTGATGGGCGGTCTGGTAGATCTGATCGATGTCCGGCCGCTCTTCGCGGTCCACTTTGATGTTGACGAACAGACGGTTCATGACGCCGGCAACTTCCCGGTCTTCGAACGACTCATGCGCCATGACGTGGCACCAGTGACAGGCAGAGTAGCCGACCGACAGCAGGATCGGCTTGTTCTGCTCCTTCGCGAGCCTCAGCGCCTCTTCGCCCCAGGGATGCCAATCCACCGGGTTATCGGCGTGCTGCTGCAGGTAGGGGCTGGTTTCGTGAGCGAGTCGGTTCGGCACGCTGATACCTCAACGCAGAGGCACGCAGTTGACCAGCAAAGAATAGACAGGATTTGCAGGATTGCGAGACTGCGATCAACAGGATTGAACCGCTCGCACCGCCATCATCTGCTCTCTTGAAGGGAGGTGCCGCGATGGTAATCCTGTTAACCTTGAGAAATCCTGTTGATCCTGTCTATTCGGCTCTCAGATTAGAGCTCGAGTGAACCCCAGAGTTCATCCACTCGCCGTTTCACCGCAGGGTCCATCGCGATCGGCGTGCCCCACGTGCGCGTGGTCTCGCCCGGCCACTTGTTGGTGGCATCGATCCCCATCTTCGAGCCCAGCCCGGAGACGGGGCTGGCGAAGTCCAGATAATCGATCGGTGTGTTTTCGACGATCAGCGTATCGCGTGCCGGGTCCACCCGGGTGGTGACGGCCCAGATGACCTCCTTCCAATCCCGGATGTTGATGTCGTCGTCCACCACCACGATGAGCTTCGTGTACATGAACTGACGCAGGAACGACCAGACCCCGAACATCACGCGCTTGGCATGGCCGGGGTAGGCCTTGCGCATGCTCGCCACAGCCAGGCGATAGCTGCACCCCTCCGGCGGCAGGTAGAAGTCGGTGATCTCGGGAAACTGCGTGCGCGACGGCAGCACGAACACCTCGTTCAGCGCCACGCCCAGAATCGCCGGCTCGTCTGGCGGCTTGCCGGTGTAGGTGCTGTGATAGATCGGCTCCCGGCGCATCGTGATGCGCTCGACAGTGAAGACGGGAAACTGCTCCTGCTCGTTGTAGTAGCCGGTGTGGTCGCCGAAGGGACCTTCCAGGGCCATTTCGCCCGGCGCGATGCCGCCCTCCAGGACGATCTCGGCGGCGGCGGGCACGCGCAAGTCCGAGCCGATGCACTTGACCAGTTCGGTGCGTGCACCGCGCAGCAGACCGGCGAACTGATACTCAGAGAGGGAATCGGGCACCGGCGTGACGGCACCGAGAATGGTTGCGGGGTCGGCGCCGAGCGCGACCGCCACCGGAAACGGTTCGCCGGGATGCGCCTGCGAGTGATCGCGGAAATCCAGGGCGCCACCACGATGTGCCAGCCAGCGCATGATCACCTTGTTGCGCGCGATCACCTGCTGGCGGTAGATGCCGAGGTTCTGCCGCCGCTTGCGTGGGCCGCGTGTCACCGTCAGGCCCCAGGTGATGAGCGGGCCGGCGTCGCCGGGCCAACAGGTCTGAATCGGAAGCCGACCGAGATCGACCTCGGTGCCCTCCCACACGATCTCCTGGCATGCTGCGCTGCTGCGCTCCTTCGGCGCCATGTCCAGCACCCTCTTGAGCATCGGCAGCTTGTCCCAGGCGTCCTTCAGGCCCCGGGGCGGCTCGGGCTCCTTGAGATAGGCCAGCAGCCTGCCCACCTCGCGCAGCGCCTCGACCGACTCTTCCCCCATACCCATGGCCACCCGCCTCGCCGTCCCGAAAAGATTGCCCAGCACCGGGATGCTGTGACCCTTGGGACGCTCGAACAGGATCGCCGGCCCACCCGCCTTGAGGACGCGATCGCAGATCTCCGTCATCTCCAGATGCGGCGAGACCTCCACCGCAACGCGCTTCAACTCCCCCTGCTTCTCGAGTTGCGCGAGGAAATCGCGCAGGTCGCTATAGCGCATGCTGGCTCGGTCGTGGGGCAAAACCTTGAGCCACGGAGGACACGGTGGACACGGAGGTCAGAGCACTGGATTCGATCCGCCGTCCATCGGCACTACAGCGCCGGTGATGTAGGCGGCCTTCGCGGAGGCGAGAAACAGGGTCAGATCGGCGACGTCCTCGGGCGCGGCATAGCGCCGCAGTGGGACCTTGGCCTGCCCCTGTGCGAGCAGCTCGTCTTCGCCGACGCCGCGGCTCTTGGCCTCCAGCCTCAGCCCTTCACGAAGGCGCTCGGTCATGGTTGCACCGGGATTGACCGCGTTGATGCGCACGCCTTTGGGCCCATAGACATGTGCCAGACCCACCGTGGCGAGCATCAGCGCAGAGTTCGCCGCGCCGCCGGGGAGATGGATGGGCGTTGCGACCTTGCCGCCCATCCCGATGATGTTCACCACCGCACCGGCCCCGCGGGCGGCCATTCCGGGCAGCACGGCATCCATGGCATGGACGTAGGTGAAATACTTCGCATCCATCGCGGCATGCCAGGCCTCGGCGTTGAGGTCCTCGGGCAGATAGCGCCTGGCTGCGCCCGCCGAGTTCACCAGTACGTCGACCGGGCCGAGCGCGGACTCGGTCCGCTTGACCATTTCCCGCGCCGCCTCCGCGCGGGTGAGATCCGCCGCCACGCATACAACGCCTGACAACACACGCGCGGCGCCATCGAGATTGGCTTGGCTGCGTGAGACGATCGCCACGCGCGCGCCTTCGGCTGCAAAGGCCTGCGCGCAGGCCAGCCCGATGCCCTTGCTGCCGCCGGTGATCAGGACAATCTTGCCCTTCAGTCCAAGCTCCACGATTGCCTCCCGGAGTGAATCGAGACTATAGATTACGCTCCAGCACCAGCGCCAGCGCGATGCCGGCGAAGATGACACCACCGACCCAGTTGTTGTTCAGGAACGCCTGGAAGCAGCGCCCCGGGTCGCGGCCGCGGATGAGCGTGTACTGAAATCCAGTCAGGACCGCCGCGCCTGCCAGCCCCACGTAGAACGGCCAGGCCAGGCGCAGCTTCCAGCCGACGCCCGCCAGCAGCGCCAGGAACGCGACGTGGCACAGCATCACCGCAGCCACGTCGAAGCGGCCGAACAGGAGCGCCGAGGTGCGGATGCCGATCCTGCGATCGTCCTCGCGATCCACCATGGCGTACTCGGTGTCGTAGGCGATGGTCCAGAATATGTTGGCCAGCACCAGCACCCAGGCATCCAACGGCACGCGGTCGAGCTGCGCAGCATAGGCCATCGGGATGCCGAAGCCGAAGGCGATGCCCAGATACGCCTGCGGGATGGCGAAGAAGCGCTTGGTGAACGGATAGCTCACCGCCAGAAGCGCGCCGACGAAGGCCAGCAGGACCGTCAAGCGGTTGAGCGTCAGCACCAGCGCGAATGCCAGCAACCCCAGCACGCCGGCGAGGATCAGCGCCTCGGCCGGACCGACCAGTCCGGCAGCAAGCGGGCGATCCTTCGTGCGTGCCACATGCGGATCGAGGTTGCGGTCGGCGAAATCGTTGATCACCACGCCGGCAGAGCGCATCAGCACCGTCCCGAGCAGGAAGACGATCAGGATCCGCCACGCCGGCACGCCGCGCCCTGCCAGCCACAGCGCCCACAGCGTCGGCCACAGCAGCAGCAGCGTACCGATGGGCTTATCCAGCCGCATCAGCTTCTCGTACAAGTCGAGCTTGCGGGCGATGGCCCGCAGGTTCACGGAAGTCATTCGATCGCCTGAAGGACGGAAAAGCCCAAATCAGGCCGCCAAGACGCCACGTCGCCAACAGGGCTCACACCAAACTCGGCGTTGGTTACCGTTGCACGTCAACCGAACCGCGCTGCGATGTTCGTTCCTGTGCGCCACTCAGGTCCTACCTGGCGTCTTGGCGTCTTGGCGTCTTGGCGGCTCATTCGAACTGCTTAATTGAATCGCCGCGAGGATGCCCTGCATGATGGCAACCGGCGTGGGCGGACAGCCGGGTACCGCCACATCGACGGGAATCACGTTGGACACGCGCCCGCAGCTCGCGTAGCTCTCGCCGAAGATGCCGCCGGTGCAGCCGCAATCGCCGAGTGCCACCACCAAGCGTGGCTCGGGCGTGGCGTCGAAAGTGCGCCGCAGTGCCGTCTCCATGTTGCGCGACACCGGACCCGTCACCAGGAGCATGTCGGCATGACGCGGGCTGGCCACGAATCGGATCCCCAGCCCTTCGAGGTTGTAGAACGGGTTGTTCGTCGCGTGGATCTCCAGCTCACAGCCATTGCAGGACCCGGCGTCGACGTGGCGGATCGTCAGTGCCCCCGCGAACCAGCGCAGCACCTCGTCTTTGAGTCGCTCTGCGGTCACGCGCAGCGCCTCGTCGGGAGACGGCGGCGGCTCGGAGACGATGCCGGTTTTCGCTATCTGCTTCAG
>DAIQQA010000247.1:0-5571 GCA_036787045.1 Burkholderiales bacterium
GATCGCGCGCTGATCTTCGAGGATCCGAATGGCACGCGCATCCTCTACGACCCGGGCCGCACCGTCGCCGGCGCGAGCGATCCGCGGCTGGGCAAGGTCGACGTCATCCTCGTGAGCCACATGCACGGCGACCACGTGGGCAACGCGCACACCAAGGCGCCGAACTCGGGCAGCTGCGACAAGCCGGACACGTCGGTCTCGGCCATGCCCAACTCCAGCGCCGTGAACATCGCGCTCGCCAAGAAATCCAAGATCGTGACCGGCAGCGAGATGCCGGCCTTCTTCGCCGCCAAGCTCAAGGCGAATGGCGGCAACCCCGCCGACTCGATCCTCGCCCGCTTCGGCGGAAGCGTGACCATCGGCGGCGTGCGCATCGCCACCGTGGCGGCGCTGCACAGCAACGGACTGGATCCGGACTACATCGGCGGCGATCTCGGCAAGGCCATGAAGGAGGCGGGCATTGCCGGCGACGTGGGCCTGGCGACCGGCTTCGTCCTCCGGTTCAGCAACGGCCTGGTCGCCTATCTGTCGGGCGACACCGGCATCACCGCCGACCAGGAACGGGTCGTGCGCAACCACTACAACGCGAAGCTCGCTGTCATGAACATCGGTGACGTCTTCACCACGGGTCCGATCGAGGCCGCCTACGTGATCAACGAGCTCGTGAAGCCCGCGGCGGTGATCCCTTCGCATGCGAACGAGGTCGGCACCGTCAACGGCAAGGTGCGTCCGGGCAGCAGGACGGAGGCCTTCATGAAGGCCGTCAAGGTGCCGGCTCACATCCCGCTGTCGGGCAAGACGATGGAGTTCGACTCCGCGGGCAAGTGCACGGCGGGGTGCTGACCCGGCTCGCCTGATTGCCGCCGGCTATCTGGCCTGTACTTCACGCCCATCCCTCGGCGTGTTTCAGCGTGCCTTCCCCGATCTGGTTCGCTGTCAATCATGCGCGCTGCAACTTTCACTTTAGTTCTCGCCATGCTCAGCGCCGTTGCCTGGGCTGCGCCTTCCGCTTCTGTGACCGCTGAGATCGAGCGCTTGTTCTCGTATCTTGGATCTTCCGGATGCTCCTTCAATCGCAACGGTGCTTGGCACCCGGCGACCGACGCCGTTGAGCATCTTCGCGGCAAGTACACCTATCTGCTCAAGAAGGACCTGATCACCACGACGGAATCCTTCATCGAGCGGGCCGCGTCGCGCAGTAGCCTTTCGGGTAGACCTTACCTGGTGCAGTGCGCCGGCACGGAACCTGTGGAGAGCGGACCCTGGTTTCTCGCGGAACTCGAGCGAATCCGTGCTGCAACCGTTGGGCGTTACTGACTCCGAAAATCGAGGCGAGGACTTCGTCATGAAGATTGGCGGCGGTTGCCATTGTGGCTACATCACCTACGAGGCAAAGGTCGACCCTGAGCGGGTGGGCATATGCCACTGCACTGACTGCCAGACACTTTCGGGGACCGCGTTCCGCACCTTCGTTTTCGCGCCCAAGGACGAGTTCAAGCTGCTCGCGGGAAAGCCCAAGCTCTATGTCAAGACTGCTGAGAGCGGAGCCAAACGCCTACAGGCCTTCTGTCCGGAGTGCGGCACTCCGATCTATTCAGCAGCGGTCGGTAACTCGCCGTTTTTCAGTATTCGCGCGGGCACCGCGCACCAGCGAGCCAAGCTGGTTCCAAAGATTCAGATCTGGTGCCGTTCTGCCCTTGGCTGGATCACGAACATGAATTCCATCGAGCAGTTTGCTGAGCAACCCCCGCTTCCGCGGTTGCAGGAACCCCATAAAGTGGATCATCGCGATTGCAGGGGTGTGACCGGATCCTGACGACATCCTGAAGGCGCGAGCAATCGAGGAACGACTGTACGACCAGACCTGGCGCAAGCCCGAATACAACGTACTCGACCGGCTTGCGCGGCGTCCCCCGCGCACGCTTGTCATAAGCGGAGACGGCGATTTCATCCCCCAGGACTGTGCAATGAGCATCGTCGATGCCATACCTGGCGCTCAACTCGCTTTGCTCGAGAACTGCGGGCACTTCGCCTATCTTGAGCGCACCGAAGACGTGATGAACATCATCAACCGGTTCTGCTCGAAGTGCTGACGACTTGTGGCGGCTGAACTGAGACGTCGGGCCTCGTCCCATGCCGAGCCATCGAAGCACTGGGCTTGGAAAGTAGATCGTCGGGAGCCACGATGAAAAAATCTGTCCCCGCTGCAAACCCCGATGCCTGCGTCGGATCTCTCTCCGGGTGGCAGCGCATCACCGTGCAGAAGTTGCGCGCCGCCGTCGTCGCTAGCGCGAAACTGGACGAGGTCATCAAGTGGGGGCATCTGGTCTATCTGTCGAACGGACCCGTGCTTCTGATCCGCGCCGAGGAGCGTCGCGTGCTGTTCGGTTTCTGGCGAGGCAAGCGCCTGCGCGAGATCGAAGCGCGACTGAGACCTGGCGGCAAGTACGAGATGGCCACGGTGGAACTGCACGAGGACGACGAAGTCAGCGCTACCACGGTGCGCCGCCTCGTCAAGGCTGCCGTGGCGTTCAACAAGACGCTCGGCAACCCGACGGACATTTAGTCACCCGTGCGGGATGAGTTCGCCGTGTCGTGACGGTTCAACCCGATTGACCTGACACAAAACGAGGGGCAAGGTACGAACCATCGCCAGAGCAATTAACGTGAAGTTCTGGTGTACCGCGAGGCTGCTCGATCTCTTTGCGACGGAAAGGAGAAGCAAATGAAGACAAGTTCGTGGTCTAGTTCTCTCACTTCTGCATTGGCGGTTCTCTTCGCCGGATGCACGGCGACGACCCCGCCGCAGTCGGCGGCAAGCCCGGACCCCGCTAAGGCCCAGATCACCGTCCTTTACGACGCCTTCGGCAAGACTTCAGCGATGAAGAAGGACTGGGGATTTGCGGCGCTGATCGAATACGGCGGCAAGCGCATCCTGTTCGACACCGGCAACAACGCCGACGTCTTTGCACACAATGTCAAGGCGAAGGGCATCGACCTCACCAAGCTCGACTTTGTAGTGGTCTCCCATCGCCATGGCGACCACACCAGCGGTTTGAATTATCTGGTGAGCGTGAATCCGGGCGTGCCGATCTATGCCCCGAAAGAGAACTTCGGCGTCTTTGGCGCAGCGCTTCCTGGAACCTTCTACAGACGCAAT
The DNA here is from genome assembly GCA_036787045.1 of Burkholderiales bacterium. Lineage (GTDB taxonomy): Bacteria > Pseudomonadota > Gammaproteobacteria > Burkholderiales > SHXO01 > SHXO01. The sequence goes on from DAIQQA010000247.1 coordinate 3,161, forward strand.
GAAGCGCTACCGGCCGAGATGCGCTACTACGACGGCACTCCCCCCGATACGATGCGATTCGGTACGCCGTGGCCGCAGGGCAATTTCAAGTGGGTTGCTAAGACGACCGAGGTGGCGCCCGGGTTTCATCTGATCATGCTGAAGGGGCCGTGGGGCGTGGACCTGGACGTGATGGAAGTCTCCCTGGCGATCGATACTCCAGATGGCATCGTGCTTGTGGTCGGGTGCAGTCACCCCACGATCGAGAAGATCGTCGAGGCGACCAAGGCGGCGATAAACAAGCCGATTCACCTCGTCATCGGCGGCACGCATCTGCTCCCGGCCAAGGACGACGAGATCAAGCGCATCGCCACCGTGCTGCATGACACGTGGAAAGTCGCGTGGATCGCGCCCGCGCACTGCACCGGGGAGCCCGCGTTCGCAATCCTGAAGCAGACCTTCGGCGACCGTTATGTCTACGCCGGCCTTGGCACTACGCTCGCCTTCAGCCGGGCGGTGAAGACGGTGGACGAAACCGGGCAGCCGCAGATGCTGGCGCTGGACGATGACGATCTGCGAAGTTATCGCGAACTTCTGGCGCAGGGCGCCGATGCCGACCTTGCCCTGCTGGCACACGCGCCACCCGAAACAGGAGGCCCACTCGTGGAGCGCTGAGCGCCCAGCCCCGCGGTGCAGCAGGCGCGCTGCAAACGGCGCAGGATGACAGGCGAAAGATGGCTGTGAGAAGACTCGAGACCGACTACCTCGTCGTTGGTTGTGGTGCGGCCGGGTTGGCGTTCACCGACTCGTTGATCGCCGATTCCGATGCAGACGTCATCATCGTGGACCGGCGGCATGCGCCCGGTGGACACTGGAACGAGGCGTACCCGTTCGTGCGGCTGCACCAGCCGTCCGCGTACTACGGCGTGAACTCGCTGCGGCTCGGCAACGACGCGATCGATCAGGACGGCCCGAACCGGGGCTTCTACGAGCAGGCCAGCGCTCCCGAGATCTGCGCATACTTCGACCGGGTCATGCAGAAGCAACTGCTGCCTTCGGGACGGGTGCGTTACTTCCCGATGTGTGACTACGTCGGCGAGTACCGTTTCGTCTCGCGCCTGTCCGGCGACCGCTACGAGGTCAAGGTGCGCAGGAAGCTGGTTGACGCCAACTACCTCGAACCGTCGATACCGGCCAGTTGCGCGCCTCCGTTCGAACTGGAGCCCGGTGTCCGCTGCGTGGCGGTGAACGACCTCGCGCGCCTGGCTGAGCCGGCCGCCGGCTACGTGATCATCGGCGCGGGCAAGACGGCGATCGACGCCTGCCTGTGGCTCCTTCAGACCGGTGTGGCCCCGCGCGACATACGCTGGATCAAGCCGCGCGAAGCGTGGCTGCTGAACCGGGTCTTCACACAGTGCGGCGAGCTCGTAGGAAATCTGCTCGAGGGACTCTCGCTGCAGATGGAGGCCGCCGCACAGGCGGACTCTCCTGCAGACCTGTTCGATCGACTCAATGCCAGCGAGCAGCTGCTCCGCATCGATGAGCGCGTCGCGCCCACGATGTTCCGGGGACCGACCGTGAGCGCGGGCGAGCTCGAGCAGTTGCGGCGCATCGAGGATGTCGTGCGGCTCGGGCGGGTCCGGCGCATCGAGCGCCGAGCGATCGTGCTCGATGACGGCTCGATCCCGACGAGCCCGGATCACCTGCACGTGCATTGTGCGGCCTACGGCCTCAACCCTGCACCGAGTGTTCCGATGTTCGCGGATGACCGCATCACCCTGCAGCCGATCCGGACCGGGCTCATCCCATTCAACGCTGCATTGGTCGGATTCGTGGAAGCGACGCGCCACGAGACCGCGGAGAAGAACCGCCTTTGCCCGCCGAACCGCCTGCCGAACGTTCCCCTCGATTGGGTCCGGGGTACGCTGATCGGGACGAATGCGGACTATCTGTGGACGAAGGAGCCCGACATATCGGACTGGCTGGAGCGCGCCAGACTCAATCCATCGCGCGGCGTGCGGCAACGTGGTGCGGAGCCGCGTGTTCGGCAGGCGATGAAGCGCTATGCGGACAATGTGCGCCCTGGACTTGCACGGTTGACGCAGTTCCTGGCGGAGGCTCCGTCGTAAAGGCGACACCAGGCAGCGCATACTCTCGGCCATGGCCATTCCGCACGCGGCACCCGGACAGGCGATCGATGTCGCGCCGCTCGGTACTCGCCTGTCGAGCGAGCAGACGACCGCGCTCTTCAAGTCCGCGGATCTCGAAGTCATCCGACTGGTGCTGCCTGCCGGCAAGTCACTGCCGCCGCACAAGGTGGCCGGCGAGATCACCATTCAATGTGTCGAAGGAGCAATCGACATCACGGCTGGAGGCCAAAGCCATGTGCTGCGTGCCGGACAACTGCTCTACTTGTCCGGCAACGTCATGCA
>DAIQQA010000101.1:0-12532 GCA_036787045.1 Burkholderiales bacterium
AACAACGCAAAGCGGACCTCACTCGCCGCGAAGCATGCCCCGGACCCTGATCCGGAGGACACGAACAAGCACGAAGGGAACAAACGCCAGGCGCAGGGAATCCGTGCACCTACACGGAGCTAGCCCAGGGCTAGGCCTTCGATGCTGCCCCACACCGCCGCGGCGCCTGCGGCGCCACCCGCCAAGGCGGGGAGAGAGAACACTCCCCTCCTGCCCGAGGAGGGGGCCCCGAAGGGGCGGAGTGGTGGGAGGCTGCCCGAGAGGGATGGCACTCGAAGTGTGATGGAGTGGTGGGAGGCTGCCCGAGAGGGATGGCACTCGAAGTGTGATGGAGTGGTGGGAGCGTGCCCAGAACGTGGCACGCGCAGCGCCACGGGCCCGTGCGCTCATGCGCCGCATTGCCTTCCACCTGCACCGCCACGCGGTTTCCAAGCCTTAACGCAGATCAATTCGCCCCCCGCACCCGCAGGGTAGCATCGCTCGCATGGGTGCTCATTCCGTCAACGGACATGCCGCGGCTCCCGGGCAGCGCCCGGAGTCGCTGCACGCCGTCGCACAGGACTGGATGCAGCGGCTGGAGGAATCCTTCGACGTCTGGTTCGGCGCCACGGCCAACCCGTGGCGACACTTGGGGGCGCTGGGTTTCCTGTTCTTCTGGCTGATTGCAGCTACCGGGATGTACCTGTACGCGTTCTTCGACACCAGCGTGCAGGGAGCGTACGCGTCGGTGCAGTACATGACGCAGCAGCAGTGGTGGCTGGGCGGCCTGATGCGCAGCCTGCACCGCTACGCCTCGGATGCCTTCATGCTGGTGATCGTGCTGCACCTGCTGCGTGAGCTGATCTATCGCCGCTACTTCGGCTTTCGCTGGTTCACGTGGGTAACGGGCGTGCCGCTGCTGTGGCTCGCGCTGTTCGCGGGGATCGGGGGATTCTGGCTGGTGTGGGACGAGCTCGCGCAGTTCAGCGCAGTGGCGACGCTGGAATGGTTCGACTGGCTCAACGCCTTCGGCGAGCCGCTCGCACGGAACTTCCTATACAGCGACAGCGTGGACGACCGCTTCTTCTCGCTGCTCGTGTTCCTGCATATCGGCCTGCCCCTGTTCCTGTTGCTCGGCATGTGGGTGCATATCCAGCGCCTGACCCGCCCCGACACGCGGCCGGCGCTCAAGCTCGGCTGGGGCGCCACCCTGGCGCTGCTGGCGCTCTCGCTGGTTCATCCGGTGGAGAGCCACGCACCAGCAAATCTCGCACAAGTGCCGCAGGCGCTCGCCTTCGACTGGTTCTATCTCGCTCCCAATGCGCTGGTCTACGTGTGGTCGCCGGCCACGGTGTGGCTGTTCGCGGGCGGGGTCACGCTGCTCTTGCTGGTGTGCCCGCTTCTGCCGCATCCCCGACCGGCGCCCGTAGCGCAGGTGGACCCGGCGAACTGCAACGGCTGTGCACGCTGCTTTGCCGACTGCCCCTACGCGGCAGTGACGATGGCGCCGCATCCGGACAAGCGGCTAGGCGCGCGGATCGCGGTGGTCGAGCCGTCGCTGTGCGCGAGCTGCGGCATCTGCGCAGGGGCCTGCCCCTCGTCGACGCCGTTCCGCAGTATCGCCGAGCTCGTGAGCGGCATCGACATGCCTCAGCTGCCTATCGGCCAGCTGCGCAGCCGTCTCAAGGCGCAGCTCGCGCGCCTGAAAGGCGAGGTGAGAATCGTCGTGTTCGGCTGCGATGAGGGTGCCGACGTGCGCGCGCTACAGGCGGCGGACACGGCTGCGGTCAGCCTGCTGTGCGCCGGGCAGCTGCCGCCCGCGTTCGTGGAGTACGCGCTGCGCAGCGGCGCGCAGGGCGTCCTCATCGCCGCGTGCCCGGACGGCGGCTGCGAGTACCGCCTGGGTACCCGCCTGACGCTGGAGCGCATGCAGGGCGTGCGCGAACCGCACCTGCGCCGCACCGTCGCGCCCGCGGAGTGGCGGTTGGTTCCCGCGGGACGTCACGACCTCGCACGCCTGCGGCAAGAGCTCGACGCCTTTCGCGTTGCGCTCAGGGCCCGCACGCGTCCCGCCCGGGATCTCGCCAGGCAGGAGGCCGCCGATGCGTAAAGCCTTGTCCGTTGTCGGCCAAGTCGTGCTCTACGCGTTGTTTGCGTTGACGATCGGGGTGTTTTCCTACCATCCCCGCTACCGGCACTTGCCGCCCGAGCAGGCCCTGCTGAAGCTGTCCTTCTCGCACCCCGGGCAACTCGTAGCGCAGTGCCGCCGGCGCACGCCCGAGGAGCTGGCGGCGCTGCCGCCGAACATGCGCAACCCGATGGACTGCCCGCGCGAGCGCTCGCCGGTGACCGTGCAGCTGGCGCTGGACGGGAGTGTGCTTGCGCGCCGCGAGATCCCGCCCGCCGGACTGTCGCGGGATGGGCCCTCCACCGTTTACGCGCGCTTCCCGGTGCCGGCGGGCAGCCATCGCCTGTCGGTCCAGCTCAATGACAGCGTGCGCGAGCCCGCACTCAACTACACGCGCGACGAGGACTTGGACATCAGGCCCGGACAGATCGTCGTGGTCGACTTCAATCCCGAGAGGGGAGGCATCGTCATCCAATGAATCCGCTGCATTCGTTGGCTGGCGCCGCGCGGGTGCTGACGCACGCGCGCGATGTGGCGCGGCCGCCGGCGCACTACCGCCTGAGTGTGGCAGCAGATGCGCGCCGCGGCCTCACAGCCGGATGGCTTATGCTCGGCGTGACCGCACTTGTGGCCTCCGGCGTGTTCTCCGTACTGCTGGTGCTGTCCCGCACGCCCGGGTTGAAGGAGTTGTTTCCGGTCGCGGACTTCTTCCGCGTGGCCCTGGTCGTGCACGTCGATCTGTCCGTGCTGGTGTGGTTCGTGGCGTTCGCCGGCGTGTTCTGGAGCCTGGCGGGAAGCCGTCAGTGGCTGCCGGCCGGGCGGGCGGCGCTGGCGCTGTGCGCCCTGGGGACGCTGGGGATGGTCGTGGCGCCCTTCGTCGGCACCGCACGGCCGGTGATGGCGAACTATGTCCCGGTGCTCGACGGACCGCTGTTCCTGGCGAGCCTGGTTGTCTTCGCTGCCGGCGCGAGCTTCATGGTGCTGCGCGCGCTGTTCACCACGCACCTCGCGGGGCCCCGGCTGGATGGCGCAGCAGCGCTGCGCCTGGGGCTGTTCGGCGCGGCTGTCTCGGCGGCCGTTGCGCTGTTCGCCTTCTTTTGGTCGTGGCTGGCCTTGCCCGCGGGCCTCGATCCGCGTGCCTATTACGAGCTGCTGTTCTGGGGCGGCGGCCACGTGCTGCAGTTCACCTGGACCCTGCTCATGCTCGTGGCGTGGCTGTGGCTGGCCGATGCGATCGGTGCCCGCCTGCCGCTGAGCCCGCGCGTGGTGCTGGTTCTGTTCGCCTTGGCGCTGCTGCTGGTGTTTCTGACACCGCTCGTCTACCTGGTCTACGACGTGACCTCGGTGGAGCATCGCCGGCTGCTCACCTGGATGATGCGCGTAGGCGGCGGACTGTCCATCCTTCCGGTCGGACTCGCGCTGGTCCTCGCGCTCGTCGAGCTGCGCGGCGTCGGTGCGCGCGGGCGCCCGCTGCGTGCCGCTCTGGTCATGTCCGTGCTGCTGTTCGCTGCGGGCGGCTTCATCGGCTTCGCCATCAGCGGAGCCAACGTGAAGATACCGGCGCACTACCACGGCTGCATCGTCGGCATCACGCTGGCACTGATGGGCGTGGCCTACGAGCTGCTGCCGCGGCTGGGCTTCCGCGCCCCGAGCGGACGCCTGGCGACCTGGCAACCATATGTTTACGGCGTCGGTCAGTTCCTGCACATCACCGGCCTGGTGTGGTCGGGCGGGTACGGCGTGCAGCGCAAAACCGCGGGCGCCGACCAGGTGCTGAGTGGGCTCGAGCAAGTGGCTGCCATGTGCCTGATGGGCCTGGGCGGACTGATCGCGGTGGCAGGCGGTATCCTGTTCCTGGTGGTGGTGGGGCAGTGCATGCTGGCGCGGCCTCGTGCGAAGGTGGCGGCGTGAGCAGCGTCAGCCGGTACATGCGGGCCGATCACCGCTACTGCGACGGGTTGTTCGACCTGATCGAGCCGCTTGCCTGCGACGGTAAGTGGGAGGAGGCGCAGCAGGCCCTGCTGGCCTTCCGTTGTGCCCTGGAGCAGCATCTGGATCGCGAGGAGCGCGTGTTGTTCCCGGCGATTGAGGAGGCGCATGGCGATCGGCCCGGGCCGACACGCATGATGCGCATGGAGCACGATGGCATGCGCGCGCTGGTGACCGCGGCCGACGGCGCAGGCGCCCGGCGCGACGCGGAGGAGCTGTCGGCGATCCTGGAGACCTTGCGCATCATGATGCAGCAGCACAACCTGAAGGAGGAAAGCGTGCTCTATCCGCTGGCGGATGCCCTCTCGGCGGGCCAGGCCGGCGATCTGCTGCAAGCCCTGGATAGCCGGCCTCTGGTCGCAGCCCCGCCATGAGTGAGGCGCGCTCCCTCGACGTGCGCTGGCTCGATCCCCCTGAGCCTTTCGAGCGCATCGTCGCGGCCCTGGAGTCGCTGCAGGTGGGCGAGACGCTGCGCGTCATGATCCACCGCGAACCGCGGCCGCTGTTCCAGTGGCTCTCGCGCGAGGGCTACGTGTACCGGCACGCGTACAACCCGGAGGGGTACTTCGAGATTTTCATCACCCGCTGAGTGCACTACCTCTCACCACGAAGGCACGAAGACACGAAGAACAGCGAAGAAGAGCAGGCTTCCGGAGCCGGCTGCGAACGCACTCTGCCGACCGGAGGAGCGAGTGGCGGGGGATAGCAGGGAGCGAGCTCCCATTCTCGCGACGCACGCTGTGCCAATCACCCCTCGGAAGATGTCAGGCAAGCCTTTCTTCGTGTCTTCGTGTCTTCGTGGTGAGTGGTTGCCCTTTCCGCTGTGTCCTCGTGGTGAGAGGTTGCCCTTCCCGCTGTCGGGCCGGTGAGCAGCCATGGCCGCGCCAGGCATCGCAATCGAAGCAGCGCCGCCGGTATGGGCACCGCTGCGCTTCCTGCTGACGGCGCCGTGGTTCGGCGTGCTGGCGGGGTTGCTGCTGCTGTGGGGCGGCCCGGCTGCCCTGGAGTCGCGCTTCACGCCTGTGCTGCTGGGCGCGACGCATCTGCTCACGCTGGGGTTCATGAGCATGGCGATGCTCGGCGCGCTGCTGCAACTCATGCCAGTGGTCGCGGGCGCACCGCTGCCGCGGTCCAGCCTGGTCGCGAGCGTGGTTCACGGCCTGTTGAGCGCCGGGACGCTGCTGCTTACTGCAGGGCTGTGGCTCGGTAGCGCGATCGCGATCCGGCTGGGGACCCCACTGCTGGTGCTGAGCCTGGCCGTCTTCGTGGTGGTGGGCTTAGTTGCCCTGCTGCGCGCGCCGACGCGGGAAGCCATCGGGCGCACCGTCGGGATCGCACTGCTGGCGCTTGCCGTGACAGTCGTGCTCGGCGCGGCGCTCGCAGCAGCGCTAGCCTGGAGTGCCCCGGTGAATGTGGCCAAGGTGGTCGATCTGCACGCAGCCTGGGGGCTGGTGGGATGGACGGCAATCCTGGTGGTCGGTGTCGCGCAGCAGGTGGTCCCGATGTTTCAGGTGACGCCGCAGTATCCGCGGGGCGTCGCGGTCTGGCTTGCCCCGCTCGTGGTGCTGCTGCTCAGCGGATGGTCGGCGACGGCGTGGCTGGACGGCGGAGCCGTCGGGCGCGCGATAGGTGCGAGCGTGGCCCTGCTAGTGGTGGTCTTCAGCTCCTACACCGTCGTCTTGCAGACCCGCAGCCGCCGGCCCAAGGCCGATGCCACGATGCTCGCATGGCGCGCCGGCATGGCGTGCCTGGCGCTTTCCGCAACGGTCGTGGCGGCTGCTGCTTACGTCGAGGCGCCTCCGGCTCGACTCACCGTCCTGACCGGCGTGCTGGTCATCGCGGGGTTCGCGCTGTCGGTCATCAGCGGCATGCTCTACAAGATCGTGCCGTTCCTGCTTTGGTTGCACTTGCAGAACAACGTCGGCGGGCAGGTACCGCACATCGGGCTGATCCTGCCGGACGCGTCGGCGCGGCGGCACTTGTGGCTGCATCTGACCGCGGTCCTGCTGCTGGGCGCAGCGGCGCTGTGGCCACAGTGGCTTCTGTATCCGGCGGCGGCAGTGTTCACGCTGGCCAACGCAACGTTGGGCTGGACCCTGTTGCGAGCGTGTCGATGGGCGGCTTGGCGGCCCGAATCGGTGTGAGCTGAAGGCCAGCGCACTGTCGCGCAGACCCTCGCCCCAGCAGGCATTAACCCGCGTCTTCCTGCGCCCTGTACGATACCGACAGGCTGTACCGCATCTCGATCAGGCAGCGATCGGCGTCGGTTCGGTTCGGGCTGCGCCATCCAGGGCACGTAGCCGTACCGGTGACTTCGTCGGCGCCGTCGGCCAACATCTCAGCGATCGCCGGGCCCAGGTCGAAGCCGCCGTGCAGGCACATCGACGAGGGACAGGCCACAGCGAAGAAGGCCTTGGCAGCCGGGGAATAGGTATGGGTCTGCGGCGAATGCCGGGTGGCGCTCTTCGGATCCGCGAAGGTCAAGCGCACCACCAGCTGCTCGACGCCGGGAAGCTCCTCACGCAGACAGGGCGTATCGACGTAGGCGCGCCGGCGGCTCTCCCGCTGCTGCTTGTAGGCCCCTGGCTGCTTGTCCCCCATGCTCGGTCTCCGCGTCGCCGCTCTCGGGACGCTGATTGCACCTCTCCACGATACGCTCTTTGGCTCGTGCGTGGTCGGGTTTTGCGTCAGTGTGCGAGCGCTTCGATCGAGCGCAGGAAGGGCGTCTTGCCGTCGCTGTAGGCCTCGCGGTCGTCCTCGTGGCGCGCGGCCAGCTTGCGCTTCAGCGACTCATATCGGGCGGCCGCGTCGGGATGCGCCCGCAGGTGGTCGCGGAAGAACAGGTGCCGCCGCCAGTGCCTGCCGTTCACCACGAACCCGTGCGCATGCGACACCCTGCGACCGTGCGCGCGCAGAACGAACGAGAACCGCCCGAAGACCTCGTAGCGACCGGCATACTCGTAGCCGAGTGCATGCATCGGCGAAACCAGCTCATCGGCGTCTTCCAGCCGCTCTACGCCGAGCATGAGATCGAGCACGGGCTTCGCCGCGATTCCGGGCAGCGCGGTGCTGCCGATGTGCTCGATGGCCACCAGCCCGGGCCCGCAGGCCGCTCTGATGCGTTCCGATTCCGTCTCGAACACCGCCGGCCATTCCGGGTTGTACTCGACCAGCTCGATGCGGTCGTCCTCAGTGCCAAAGCGCTTCCACATGATCCTTATCACTCTGGGGATTGACGGCGAGCATGCAGCACCTGCGCTCGCCCGGGCTGCGATCAGACGTGTCCGAGCGCGCCTGCGTAGGAGACCGTGACGCGGTAGTGCAGGTGGACGGGGCAGTAATGCGGATCGCGCTCGTCGGTGCTGTCCCGGCCCTGGCAATCCAGCCGGCCTGAGGTCTCCTCGCCCGCCCGGGTGCTGAGCCTCCAGATCACGCTCGCCAGGTCGAAGCCTCCACCCATGCACATGGAGGACGGACAGGCGATGTCGAAAAACGCGGTGGCTGCCGGCGCGAAGGTGTGCGTCTGTGCCGAGTAGCTGCTCGGCCCGCTCGCGTCGGTGAAGCTGAGCTGCAGGGTGAGCTGCTCGATGCGGGGAAACTCCTCGCGCAGCGGGCGTGTGTTCAGGTACGCGCGACGGCGCTCCTCGCGTTCGTGGCGGTAGGTGTCCAGGGGCTTTTCGCTCATGACTGGGCTTTCGGACCGGCGTCAGTCGACGCCGAGCAAGTCGACCTCGAAGACCAGCGTCGCGTTGGGCGGAATCACGCCGCCGGCTCCGCGCGCGCCGTAACCGAGCGCGGGTGGAATCGTGAGCTTGCGGGTGCCACCGACCTTCATCCCGTGCACACCTTCGTCCCAGCCGGAGATGACCTGGCCGCGGCCGAGCGAGAACACGAAGGGCGCCTTGCGGTCCTTGCTGGAGTCGAACTTTCGGCCGTCGGTGAGCCAGCCGGTGTAGTGCACGGTGACCTTCTGGCCGGCCGCCGCGCTCGCGCCGTCGCCGACGACGACGTCTTCGATCTCGAGACCGCTGGGAGTCTGGGTAGAGGACATGGGAGGCTCATCTGAGTGATCAACCGAGCATTATAGGCGGCAACCAGCGCCGTGTCGCGCACTATTGGACGCTGTAGTCTCTCAGCTTGATCCGTTGAACGAGACCCGGCCTGCTGGCGGCAGGCTGCTAGCCCCTTCCGAACCTTGCGATCTGCGCGTCGATCCGACGCAACACGAGGACGACTGACGATGCAACCGCGGCATGGCCCACGGTCCTATTGGCTGACAACGTTGCTCGCTGCCACCGTCCTCATGGTCACCATGGGTGCACGGCAGTCGCAGGGTCTGTTCGTCTCGCCGCTGAACACCTCGACCGGCCTGGGCATCGCAACCATCAGCCTGGCGATGGCGATCGGCCAGTTCGTGTGGGGAGCCATCCAGCCGATCGCCGGGGCGGTGGCCGACCGCTACGGGCCAGGGCGCGTGCTTGCGGCCGGCCTGGTCGTGCTGGCGATCGGCTCGGCCATGACGCCGTACATGACGAGCTCGGTCGGTCTGATCTTTGCGCTCGGCATCCTGGTTGCAGCGGGTGCCGGCGCGGGCAGCTTCTCGGTGCTGATCGGCTCGGCCGCACAACATCTGCCTATGGAGAGGCGCGGCATGGCAGCGGGCATCATCAACGCCGGCGGCTCCTTCGGTCAGTTCGTGTTTGCCCCGCTGGTGCAGAGGCTGATCATCGCGCTCGGCTGGGCCGGGGCGATGTGGTCGCTGGCTGTAATCGCAATGGCCGCGCTGCCGATCGCACGTGCTCTGCGCCGCCAGCCCACGCACGACCGCGGCGAGAGCGCCCAGGCCCATCCGCCCTCGGCGAGCGATCCGTCGCGTAAGGGAATCCGGGCGGCGGTCCTGCATGCGCTCCGGGACCCGAGCTATCTGCTCCTGCACGCCGGCTTCTTCACCTGCGGGTTCCACATTGCATTCCTAATCACTCATCTGCCGGGCGAGGTGCAGCTGTGCGGCCAGCCTGCAGTGGTGGCGAGCTGGTCGATCGCCATCATCGGGCTGGCGAACATCGTCGGCAGTCTGGCAGCGGGATGGAGCACGCAGCGCTTCCGCAGCAAGTACATCCTGTTCTGGATGTATGGCTCGCGCGCCGCGCTGATCCTGGTTTATCTCGCGGCGCCCAAGACCGAGCTGACGTTCTATCTGTTTGCCGCAGGGCTCGGATTGACATGGCTCGCGACGGTGCCGCCGACCGCTGCAGTGGTCGGCAAGCTCTTTGGCGGCCGATATCTCGCTACCCTGTTCGGCCTTACCCTGCTGACCCATCAGACCGGCGCCTTTCTCGGCGCCTGGCTGGGCGGCCTCGCCATCACCCGCCTGGGCGACTACACGGTGATGTGGTACCTGGATATGGGCCTGGCCGCCGTCGCCGCCATCGTCAATTTGCCGATCCGCGAGGAGCGCATCTCACCGGCGCTGCAGGCGGCGTCCTGAAGGTCCACCGGTCCCGTCCCAGGCCAGCGCTGGCGCCATACCCGCGCTGGCCACGGGGGCGCTCGGGAACAGCCGGCCGCGAGACGTTGCTGCGCCGCACTTTTCAATTTGCGGCGGCATCCGCATAATGTGGCGTCGATTTCGCTTTGGGGCCGTCCTGAGCAACCCTTTCGGGTGCCCGCTGGTCTTTCCCATGGACGAGTTGATGCCCCGCTCACGTCGACGCGGGGCAACCTCTGAGCAAGGAGGGGGACACCATGCCCACAGGCAGCGTCAAGTGGTACGACCCGAAAAAGGGTTACGGCTTCATCGCACCCGATGACGGTTCCAAGGACGTGTTCGTGCACGTCTCGGCGGTCGAGGCCAGTGGCCTGGGCCGCCTGAACGACAATCAGCGGGTTTCCTTCGAAATCGAGCAGGGCAAGAACGGCAAGATATCAGCCGTCCAGCTGAAAGCGGTTTGACCGCGTAGCGCGCCTCGCGCGCGCTACGCAGGATTCCCGCCTGACGGGCTGACACGTCCAGGCGGCGTTGCCCTATCCGAACGGCCACACGCCGATGAGCCAACCGTGCAGGAAGAAGGCGAACACCGCCCACGCCACGAGCCCGACGATCGCTGCTACGGCATCGCGCGCGAGCGAGCCGGACGGGTAAACGGTGCCCGCGCGGCGGTCACGCCTCCGGGCCGAGGCGAAATCCGCCACTGCCCACGCGAGGAACGCGCCGAACAGGACTACGCCAGCGAGCGTACCGTTCGCAAGCAGGTGCGCGAAGGCCCACACCTTCACGCCTGCGACCATCGGGTGGCCGAGCCTGGCCTTGATGCGATTGCCGGGCACGTAGGCGGCTGCGACGAGTATGAAGGCCGGCACGGTAAGCAGTGCTGCGACATGCCGCGTCCACAGCGGCGGTGTCCACAGGAACGTCGGCTCGCTCCGCGCCAACCCGAAGCCCCAGACGATCAGTACCAGCCCGACGGCCGACACTACCGAATACAGGCCTTTCCATTTGCCTTCGCCCAGGCGGGCGATCTGCCGTGTGCGCCAGTCGTCGGCGAAGATGCGCACCGAATGTGTGCCTAGGAAGATCAACAGGCCGACGATCAATGCGGTCATGGTCCGGGTCTCCTGTTGCGTACGGTATGCACGCTGTCAACGCCGTCCGTTGCAGCAATGCCGCTTGCACATTGCGCGCATGAACGCGCACGATGGTCGGGGTGGTACACCAATTCACTTCGTGGCCTCAGCGGCCGAAGCCGGACCTGGTAATAGCGGGCCCAGCGCCCGGTCACAGCGTGCTCGGAAACACGCCGCCGTCCATCAGGATGCTCTGACCCGTGATGTAGCCCGCATGGACGCTGCAGAGGAAGGCGCAGGTCTGGCCGAACTCCGCCGCAGTCCCGAACCGGCGTGCCGGGATCTGCGCGAGTCGTTGGGCGGCGATCATGTCCTCGGCGGTGCCCGAGCGATGCGCAGCCGCGGCAAGGCCGCTGCGCAATCGGTCGGTGTCGAAGTAGCCGGGCAGCAGGTTGTTGATGGTGATGCCGTGCTCCGCGACACTGCGTGCGACACCCGCGACAAACGCCGTGAGTCCGGCGCGAGCGGCGCTCGACAAATCCAACCCGGCAACCGGCATCTTCACGCTGATCGAGGTGATGTTGACGATGCGGCCGAAGCGCTGCGCGACCATGCGGTCGACGACCTTCACGAAGAAACCCGGTGGCCGACAACGTGCACCCGCTCCGGCAGCCGCGACAGCATTCATCCAGCGCGACGATCGCCTATCGTGAACCCTGGCTTTCTTCGTGGTCCTTCATGTCCTTCGTGGTCAATGTGTTTGTCGCCTTCCTCTGTTGCCTCAGTAGCCTGCCTCCGGTTCACGCTTGCCGATACAGCAGAGCGTCCTCGCGCTCCTCGCGCCAGGACGCTTCATCGGGCGCGGCGAGCGCCTCCAGGTCCTCTGGTGTTGCACTTGGATCGTCGACCCAGCGGCGCAGCAGCTCGCTGCCGTTGATGAGATCGATCGCCAGCCGGTCGCGCTCGTACTCGTAGGGAAAGTCGCGCCACAGGTCGTAGTCCGGGCGCAGTTGCCTGAGCGCCTTGAAGGCGGCCGCCTGCAGGCGCCAGGGACGGAAGGCGCCGTGGTCGTAGGCACCGTCCTCTACGTGGATCTGCACGCCCGCGCACAGTCTGCCTGCATGCTTGTGGAAGGTCGGCTCGAACCAGCAGGCCCGCAGCCGACAACCGTGCAGCCAGTGCGGCGCCAGCGCATGCATCCGCGCGATGAGCTCGCCCGCATCCAGGTCGGGCGCGCCGAACAGCTCGAGCGGGCGCGTGGTGCCGCGGCCTTCGGACAGCGTGGTGCCCTCGAGCATCACGGTCCCGGCATAGCAGCGCGCCATCCACAGGTTGGGCGCATTCGGGCTGGGGTTCACCCAGGTGCGCTCGTATAGAGGCCAGCCATACCCGGGCGGGTGCTCCGGTTGCCAACCTTGCATCTGGATGACGCGACAGTCCACGTCGAGACCCAGCGTCGCGACGAACCAGCGTGCGAGCTCGCCCATGGTGAGGCCGTGGCGCATGGGCAGCGGGCCGGCGCCGACGAAGCTCTCCCAGCCCGCACGCAGGGGTAAGCCCTCCACCGGCCGCCCGACCGGATTGGGCCGGTCGAGCACCCACACGCTCTTGTGCGCCTTCGCGGCTTCTTCGAGCACGTAGCGTAGGGTGGTGATGAAGGTGTAGATGCGGCACCCCAGGTCCTGCAGATCGACCAGCAGCACGTCGAAGGCGTCCATCATGGCGGCGGTGGGCCGGCGCACTTCGCCGTACAGGCTGAACACCGGGATGCCGTGCTCGGGGTCCCGGTAGTCGGGCGACTCGACCATGTTGTCCTGCTTGTCCCCGCGCAGGCCGTGCTGCGGCCCGAACGCGGCCGTCAGGCGCACGTCA
>DAIQQA010000101.1:12632-18529 GCA_036787045.1 Burkholderiales bacterium
GCGCTGAACCGGTAGATCGCCCACTCTGTGGAGGGTGAGAAGTTGAGCTCGTAGTAGCCCGCTGTGGGATCCTGCGCAACGAAAGCCTCGAAGCAAGTGTGCTGCCACAACTTATCGGCGCGCCGCGCTGGGCTTGGAGCCGGGATGAGCAGGCGCCCGATATCGCCTTCGACGGTGTAGCACAACTCCAGGGTGGCGCCCGCGATGTGCAGGTCGACCTCGATGCGGCGTACCGCCGCGCAGGGCGTGTTTGGATGCGGGGTGAGCACGCTGGCCTGCATGGCGAAGTGCTAGCGGTGTGGAGCGGGGTACTCGGTCACGGCCGACCCGGCGGGCTTTTCGGATGCACCATCGTGTGCAGAGCGACGGAGCCAGCGTGCTGTCACGAATTGTCCGCTGGGCTATTCGCCGCCGCCTTCCACCGGATGGCCATTGGCGCGCCACCGCAGCATGCCGCCCGCCAGGTTGGCTGCTTTGGCGAACCCCGCCTTCTGCAGAATGACGACCGCCTGGGCAGAGCGGCCGCCGGCGCGGCAGACGGTGACTATTGGGCGACTGCGATCGAGCTCGCTTGCGCGCTGCGCCAGCTGCCCCAGCGGGACCAGCTTCGCGCCCCGGATGTGTCCGAGCGCCCCGTCGAACTCGTCCGGCTCGCGCACGTCGACGATCTGCACCTGCGCCCCGACTTCCTCCAGCGCCTGCGGAGCGAGCTCCCAGATGCCGGCGAAGGTATAAGTTAGCGGTGCCCAGTCCTGCGCCGTCAGCGCCGCCGCCTCGGTCAGAGGCTCCCCGCAGCGAAGGTTGGCGGGCACGGCGACCTCGATCTGCTTGGGGTGCGGCAGATGCAGGTTGCTCATGTAGCCGGCGAAGTCGGTCTCGCCGATCTCCCCGCCCAGGCGCGGGTTGAAGCGCCGCTCCTCGCCGACGCTGGTGACAGTGAGACCGCGGTAGTCGTGGGCCGGATACAGCAGGCAGGCTTCCGGAAGGGTGAAGATCTGGGTGTGCACGGAGCGATACATCACGCGGGGGTCGCCCTGCTGGAAGTCGGTGCGCCCGCTGCCGCGGATCAACAGGCAATCCCCGGTGAAGGCCATGCTCTCGTCGTCGAGCACGTAGGTCAGGCAGCCGTCGGTGTGTCCGGGCGTGGCGCGCACCTGCACGTGGCGCCCGCCGAAGGCGATCTTGTCGCCGTGCACGAGGTAGCGGTCGGCGCCCTGGGCGCCGCTCGACTTGGCCAGCGAGATCTTGCTTCCGAACTGGCGTTTGAGCAGCCATGCGCCGGTGACGTGATCAGCGTGGACGTGGGTCTCCAGCGTCCCGATGAGCCGCAGGCCCAACTCCCCGACCAGGGCTGCATCGCGCCGTGCCTGCTCGAAGACCGGGTCGATGAGAACGGCCTCCGAGGTCTTGGTGTCGCCGAGCAGGTAGGTGTAGGTGGAAGATTGCGGGTCGATCAGTTGCCGGAAGATCAGCATGGCAAGTTTCTGCGCTGGAACGGAATTCCACGGCGCACAGTATAGCGCCTGCGGCGCGCCCAACCCCTACCCCCTACCTCTCACCACGAAGACACGAAGACACGAAGAAAACCGATGAAAACAGCCTGCTAGAAGATGAAGCGGCCCACCGACCACGCGATCCCGGGAGGCGCGAGGAATGGCGTCCCAAGCGACGTCCTTATGCCTTCGGAGCGTCGTGGAGTGCTGCCGTCGAAACGCCCTATTCGAAGGTTCTACTTCGTGTCTTCGTGTCCCTGGATCGGGGTCCGGGCCGGTCTTCGTGGTGAGCGGTAGTTCTCGCGTCAAGTCGGGGGCAGGCGGGTCGCCTGCCAGGACACGAACTGCGTCCCCGCGGCCCGCTTGGCCCACACGCTGTGGAACAGTAGCTCGAGTTTCAGATCCTGTCCCCGGGCGGTGACCTCGAAGGTGCCGCGGCCGCTGATGATGGCGATGCACCCGTAGGTGCGCACCTTGACGTCGCTACGAGTCATGCTGCGGTACTTCACCGCCCCCGAGCGCATGGACTCGATGAAGCTCGCCTTGGTGTCCAGCACGGTGCTCGAATGGATGTACACCAGCTCGTCGCCGAACAGCCGCTCCATGGCGGCGAAGTCGTTAGCCATTTGCGCCGCATAGCGCGCCTCTTCGGCGTTCAGTGCTTCTTCGGCGGTGATGGTCCCGCTGCAGGCCTCGGCGCTGGTGGCGGCGGGGACCATGCGGGTGTGGAGAAAGCGCCACAGGGCGCCGATGGGCAGTGTTGGCATTCCGATCTCCTCCGGGCAGTTCGAGTTACGGGCAAGCGCAGATTACTATGCGGCCCGGACGCGCACGCGTCAAATGGGGAGGCGAGGTCTTCGCTTGCCTCGCGTGCCGTCGCCGAGTGCGCCGCGAGGGCGCGGGATCAAGAAAACCTTCCCCGCCTCACGAGGCGGGGTGGCGCCGCGGGCGCCGAGGCGGTGTGGGTCGGCGTCGTTTCCTTGGCGTTCCTGGCGCTACCCGATCAGGTCGAAGGCAGGCTTGGCGGTTGGTCCTGCAGTAGTCAGCCGTTCCACACTGCGACTTGCTTGGCCTCGTCGCTGTGCGGCGTGAACCACTCCAGCTTGCGGCGCAGCTTGACCACCTCGCCGATGATGATCAGCGCAGGGGCCTTGACGCTCGCTGCCTTGGCCAGCGTCGGCAGCGTCTGCAACGAGCCGCTGATCACGCGTTGTTTGCGCGTGGTGGCCTGCTGAACGATGGCCGCTGGCATCTCCGCAGGCATGCCGTGCCGGGTGAGCTGCCGGCAGATCTCGGGCAGCGCGGCTACGCCCATGTACACCACCACCGTCTGCTGTGGGCGCGCCAGCGCGTCCCAGTCCAGGTCGACGCTGCCGTCTTTCAGATGCCCCGTCACGAACACGCAAGCGTGCGCGTAGTCGCGGTGGGTGAGCGGGATGCCCGCGTAGCACGAGGTCCCGGATGCAGCCGTGACGCCAGGCACCACCTGGAAGCGCACCCCGTGTTGGGACAGGGTTTCGATCTCCTCGCCGCCGCGCCCGAAGATGAAGGGGTCGCCGCCCTTGAGCCGCAGCACGCGCTTGCCTTGCTTGGCCAGCCGCACCAGCAGATCGTTGATCTCCTCCTGGGGCAGCGTGTGGTTGTTGCTCTCCTTGCCGACGTAGATCCGGTGCGCGTCACGGCGCACCAGATCAAGGATCCCGTCGCCGACCAGATGATCGTAGACCACCACGTCGGCCTGCTGCATCAGGCGCAGCGCGCGGAAAGTGAGCAGATCCGGGTCGCCAGGTCCGGCGCCCACCAGGTACACCTCGCCATCGGGCGCCTGCTCATGCTCGGCCCGCTCCAGCGCCTGCAGGAAGGCCACGCGCGCCTGCTCGTCCTGCCCGCCGAGAGCGAGCTCGGATACGGGGCCGCCGAAGATGCGCTCCCAGAACAACCGGCGGGACTCTGGATGGACGATGCGTCTCTTCACCAGCGCGCGGAACTGCTCGCCCAGTGCCGCAAGGCGACCCAATCCGGCGGGGATGAGGCTCTCCAGCCGCGCTCGCAGCAGCCGTGCGAGGACCGGAGACGTACCGCCGGTGGAGATCGCTATGAGGATCGGCGAGCGGTCGATGATGGCGGGCATGGCGAACGTGCACAGCCGGGGCTGATCGACCACGTTCACGGGAATGCCGCGCGCGACGGCCGCGGCATGTACCGCCTCATTCACGGTCTGGTCGTCGGTCGCGGCGATCGCGAGGGTCGCTCCGTCCAGCTGCTCGGGCGCGAAGCGTGTGGCAAGGCACACGATCTCACCGCGGAGAGCAAGTCGCGCGAGATCGTCTCCCAGGTCCGGCGACACGACTTCGACGTGCGCCTGCGCCTTGCGCAGCATCTCGACCTTGCGCGTGGCGACTTCGCCTCCGCCCACTACCACACAGCGCCTGCCTCTGACCACCAGACTGATCGGCAGTAGCTCCATCGTCCATTCCCCTTTCCAGCCACCTAGTTCGTTCGTAGTAGTTCTTCCGGAAGCCGCGCCAGAAGCCAATCTCCGCGCATCAGTCTAGTCGGCGGAGACGGGTGAAGTCTGAATCTGCGTTAAAGAACCCGTGGGTGATTTTCTCCATGCTGTGAACAGAGGATTGCGGGTCGCATACATTTGATTTGAGAAGGGGATGAAGATGAAAGTGAGCAGGCTGGAGTGGGTCGCCGCCGCAGCGCTGGTCGGGATGGTGAGCTTGACCGTCGGCTACGCGCGCGCGGACGAGAAGTCCTCGGACGACGAGCACATGACCGAGGCGGAGAAGAAGTACCAGGCGGGGGCATCGCCGCTGGCCGAGGAGGAGATGCATCAGGACATCAACCCGCAGGCGCCGAAGATGACCGAAGAGGAGTTCACGCGCGGACGCCAGATCTACTTCGAGCGCTGCGCCGGCTGCCACGGTGTGCTGCGCAAGGGTGCCACGGGCAAGCCGCTGACCCCGGACATCACCATCCCGCGCGGCACCGAATACCTGAAGGTCTTCATCGGCTATGGGTCACCGGCGGGCATGCCGAACTGGGGCACGTCGGGCGAGCTGACCGACAAGGAAGTCGACCTGATGGCGCGCTACGTCCAGCAGACGCCACCTATGCCGCCGGAGTTCGGCATGAAGGAGATGAAAGAGACGTGGAAAGTGATCGTTCCGCCCGCGCAGCGGCCGACCAAGAAGATGAACAACTACAACATCAAGAACGTCTTCTCCACGACCCTGCGCGACAGCGGCGAAGTGGCGCTGATCGACGGTGACACCAAGAAGATCATCAACATCGTCAAGACCGGCTATGCCGTCCACATCTCGCGCCTGTCGGCCTCGGGGCGCTATCTCTACGTGATCGGCCGCGACGCCAAGGTCAACTTGATCGACCTGTGGATGGAGAAGCCCGACAACGTGGCGGAGCTCAAAGTCGGGCTGGAGGCGCGTTCGGTGGACACCTCCAAGTACAAGGGCTACGAGGACAAGCTCGCCATTGCCGGAGCCTACTGGCCACCGCAGTACGTCATCATGGACGGCTTCACGCTGGAGCCGAAGAAGATCGTCTCGACCCGGGGCATGACGGTGGACACCCAGGAGTTCCACCCCGAGCCACGGGTGGCCTCGATCGTGGCGTCGCACCACAAGCCGGAGTTCGTGGTGAACGTCAAGGAGACCGGTAAGATCCTGCTGGTCAACTACCGCGACGTGAACGCGCTCACCACCACCGAGATCGGCGCGGCGCGCTTCCTGCACGACGGCGGGTGGGACAGCAGCAAGCGCTACTTCCTGGTCGCGGCCAACCAGTCCAACAAGATCGCGGTAGTCGACAGCAAGTCCGGCAAGCTGGCCGCGCTGATCGACGTCGGCAAGATCCCGCACCCGGGACGCGGCGCCAACTTCATGCATCCGAAGTACGGACCCGTCTGGGCTACTGGCCACCTCGGTGACGAGAGCATCTCGCTCATCGGCACTGCGCCGGCCGACAAGAAGTACGGCAAGTACGCGTGGAAGGTGGTCGAGACGCTCAAGGGTCAGGGCGGCGGGTCGCTGTTCATCAAGACGCACCCGCAGTCCAGGAACCTGTGGGTGGACACGCCGCTCAACCCCGATCCCGGCGTCAGCCAGTCGGTCGCCGTGTTCGATCTGGACAATCTGGACAAGGGCTACAAGCAAATTCCGATCGCGGAGTGGGCAGGCGTTGGCGAGGGTGCCAAGCGGGTCGTGCAGCCGGAGTACAACGTGGCCGGCGACGAGGTGTGGTTCTCGGTGTGGAGCGCCAAGAACCAGGAGTCGGCCATCGTCGTGGTGGACGACAAGACGCTGAAGCTCAAGGCGGTGATCAAGGATCCACGGCTGATTACGCCGACCGGCAAGTTCAACGTCTACAACACGCAGCACG
>DAIQQA010000102.1:0-18500 GCA_036787045.1 Burkholderiales bacterium
TGTGCTTGGCAAACTACCCGAGCCAAAACTCGCCCACAGTTTTTACTAACGAACCTTTTTTTGTGGTTCTTCTGCCTTTCCCTGAAGCGAAAACTCCGGCTGCCGGATCGACCCATGAACGCGGATGGATGAGTGCAGGGAAAAGATGCCCGGCTTTTTCGGATGAGGTGTCAGCAGCACGTCGACGGTTTCGTCACGCAGATTGAGGATGCCTGTGCCTTCCGTGTGCGTCTGATCCGTGTCGAGCAGGATGGTCTTCGACGTCCCGAGGCCCTTTTCGAAGTCGAACGCGACTACGGCGCTGTGGATGCCGATGGTTCGATCTCCGGTGATCAGCAGGCGCAGGATCTTGCCCCCGCGCAGGCCGAGTTGGGCGTCCAACAGATTGGAGATGCTGCCTCCTTCCATGGAGACCTCCACGGAGCCCGACGAGGTGGAGAGAATTCTTGCCACCGAATCACCCTGCCCCTTCAAGTCCGCGAATCCTTTGAGCGACCCCGTGCTCCTCGCTCCTTTCGCAAGCCTGTCGAGCAGTTTTTCGATCCGCACATCCTTGAATTCGACTCTCGCGTGCGATGACAGCGGCTTCCGCTGTCCGTCGACGGTGAGCAGCCCCACGACATGGCCACCGGAGAGTCCGATATCGATCGGCTTCAGGGCAAGAACCCCGTCGTCCAGATCGGCGGTGACCCGCAGACTTTCCAGCTCTGGCAGTGCACCCGCTCTCAGCTTTCTGGCATCCAGGGTCACGTGCGCATCAAGGGTTTTCAAACGCTCGCCGTTGAATGCACGCTCAGGGAACAGACGCCTTGGCGTGGCCGGCCGGGAATCGTCCGGTCTCAAATCCCCCCGAGCGGACCCGGCTTCATCGGGTACCGCCTCTTCCTCGTCGACGGGTTTGTCTACCGGATGACCGGTGCCGAACAGAGAACCGAGGTCTGAGAGATCGACCGATTCGCTGCGCAGTGCGGCCCGCAACATCGGGCGCGCCTTGCTCAGGTCGACACTGAACCTCCCGGCAAGGTCGGTATTGCCGATCCTTGCCCGCAGATCCTCGAACGAGGTGTCGCCCTTTGCCTTCCGGACACGCGATTCGAATTCATAGGGCCGCGACGCGGGCAACGAAGTGCGCAAGAACCGATTCAGCTCCGACAGCGAGGGTCCGGAGACGCGAACTTTCGCATCGATGGCGGACGGCTTGAGTAGATCGGCGACGATGCCGTCGACATCGAGCCTGCTCTTGTCGGCCGAAGCGTGGCCACGCATCGGAAAAGATTCCCCGGTTTCCAGAAATGTCAGCAGCGTGCCTGTCAGGAGTTGGCCGGAGAACTCCGTGCCGCCGAACGCGCCCTTGAAGTCGATCCGCGTCGGGTACGACGCATCAGGCGCCTGGCCGTTTGCACCGGCTTCCGAGGCTGCTGCAACGACATCGAGATCGATGTCGCGACGAATGATACGGATCTTTGTGCGATGGGGCTCCATCCTCAGCACCTTGACCCGACCAGGACCACGATCCTCGGGATTGCGCAGACGCCAGTTCCTCAGCCCGTCCGCGTGCCTTTCTAGCTGCACGTCCGCGTCGATGAGAACCAGCCGTGAAATGACCGCTCGCCCCTCCCATACGCTCTTCAGCGAAAAGGTGAACGAAGCTTCGCCGGCGACAGCGGCCGGCCCTTTGTTCGCCCATGGCGCATTCTCGATGTACACGTCTCGCACGCGCACGGTCGGTTCAAGTGAAAACCCGAGATCGACATGCAGGTCTCCTATCCGGATCTCGCGGTGTGACCGATCGATTAGATAGCGCTCGAGGGGATGGCGAAACCAGTTCCAGTCGAATAGCGCCACCCCGATGACAAGCACGGCCAGAATGCCGAGCAATACGCCGGTTGTGGGACCGAATTTTGGGAATCGGAAAGGCATTCAACCAGCGGGCAAGTGGGAGGTTCCCGCAATCATGCGTCAGCGGCCGCGTTCCGACCCCTCCAGATTTGCAGAAGGAATCGGGTAACCGTGAATATCACGGGACCCAGGATCAGGCCGGACGCACCGAAAACAATCAGCCCGCCATTCTCCGGACTCGACCGACGCCCTGATGGCTTCCGCGCCCTGGCGGCTTCGCCAACGATCCGGTCCACCACGAACGTCGCCGGCACCACCACGATCACGGCGACCGCCAGAATGCAGAACATGGCCGCAAGTTCGGCCGCTTCAATCTGGATTCAAGCCATCGATGGAGGGGAGCGAACAACACCGCCAATGCCAGGGCCCACCTGAGCGCCGGAATGGTGCATTGTGCAGTATGTTACGCGTCGCCACCGGAGGTTGCCTGCGGCCCCTCGACGGCTATCATGGCGCAGTGTGAGATCAGATGGTGAGCCGCGCATTCATTCGAATGTTGGGACAACGAGCTGCATACGTCTTGAGGCACCCCGGCGCCCTTGCCATCCAGACGCTGAAGGGTTTTCGCGCCAATCAAGGACTGCTCCTGGCGGGTGCAGTGGCCTACTACGCGCTGCTGTCCATCGTGCCGCTGCTGATCCTCACGGTCATCGCGCTTTCGCATGTCATCGATCAGGCAGAGTTGCTGCAAACCCTCGGCCGCTACCTGGAATGGCTGGTTCCCGGGCAATCCAGGACGATCATCGAGGAACTGGGCAACTATCTCGATCATCGCGCCATGATGAGCTGGGTGCTGTTGGCGACGATGCTGTTCTTCAGCTCCCTGGCATTCACGGTCCTCGAGAATGCAATGTCCGTGATCTTCCATCATCGAGTTGCCGTCCGCCGGCGCTCCTTTCTCGTCTCGGCGGTGATTCCCTACTGCTACATCCTTTCGCTCGGGCTCGGGCTGTTACTGGTGACCCTTGTCGCCGGCAGCCTGCAGGTCATGGGCCAGGAGCAAGTCGACTTCCTCGGACGCAACTGGTCGCTCGGTGGTGTGTCGGGCACGCTGCTGTACCTGCTTGGCGTGACCGGGGAGATCTTCGTCCTCACCTCCGTCTACCTGGTGATGCCGGTTGAACGACCGTCGCTGTCACACGCACTCATCGGCGCCATCGCAGCAACCGTGCTGTGGGAGCTGACGCGCCATGTCCTCGTATGGTACTTCGCGACCCTGTCTCAGATTGGCACGGTCTATGGATCGCTCACGACGGCCATCGTGGTGCTGTTGAGTCTCGAGCTTGCATCGACGTTGCTGCTGCTGGGCGCACAGGTGATTGCGGAATACGAGCGACTCGGAACAACAACCTTCCAGGTGCCCCCAGAGCCGATGCGTCTCGATGCAGACTGAGCGCGATGCTGTGCGAGAACTGACCAATGCGGATCGCGCGGTCGCCGAGAGCAGGGAGTCGGAGAACGACGGAGTCCTCCGATCTGGCCGCGAAACCGAAGGTGCCTCTGACCAAATCCTGCATTGTCGTTCCCGCGCAACCGGGAACCCAGGCGGCTGAAACACTTTATGGATCCCCGCCTGCGCGCGCCTGCGCGGGGATGACAATCGATCTGATGTCCCCTAGCGCTCGTGCGTCGCCAGCTCCACCTGAACGCTGGTGGCGATGGTGCGATCCTTCGTGTCCATTACGGTGGCCTTCAGCTCTCCGGATTCTTTCGGGACGAAGTAGAAGCGGAAGTTGGGGTTCTCGCTGATGGTGAAGTCCACTTCGGCGGTCATGATCAGCTTGTCGGTGTAGGTCACTTCGACCGTTCGCACGAAGTAGGGCGGGATGAACAGCTGGGTCATCTGATCCTTGGCAAGCCCAGAGGAGTTGGGGTGCTGGATCATGAGCTGCGCCAGCACCGGCTCGCCGGGCGCGACCGACGCGTCCACCTTGATGCGTGCCCGGGGCTGATAAGCGTCGAAATCCGGCGCGGTGCCATAGGGCGCTGAGCAGCCCCCGGCAGCCTTGACGTAGCGCTGGTCCATGTACAACGACCCATCGCTCAGCTCCGCGACGGCCCGCATCCAGGTGTAGTCCTCTACCCGCACCCGCGTGTCGATGTCCGCTCGCCCGCTCTCCGGCGTGAAGGTGAACACCGCGCCGAGCGGAGAGGGATTGGCGTCGATCAACAGGTAGAGCTTGCGCACGAAGCGCTCGGGGGTCTGCGCCAGGTGCGTCGAGATCGAGATCGGGACGATGGAGGCGTCCTGAGCGCGGGGCGGGGCGCGGAGGGTGACGACCTGGCCGCGGTCGATCGCGATGGGCCGGTTGCCGAACAGGTGGGTGCGCATCTGCAGCCACACGTCCACCTTGGCGGGATCGGGAGGACCGTCGGCGGCGGCTGCGGCCAGTGGCCAGACCAGACTGGCCAGTGCCGCCAGCGCGAATCGCAGCAACGTCGATCTCTTGGGCTCATTCACGGGACGGACTCCTATTGGACGACCAGGCAATCCCTCAGCGCTTTGCCGTGCACGGCCCGGTAGCGGTCGGTCAGGGTTTGCCCGAGAGTGCTTTCGCGCACGCCGACCCCGCGCTCCCCAGCGATCTGCCCGGCGAAAAAGGCTGTGGAAGCCTCGACGTATTCGTCGTAGGTCATCTGCGCGACGATCTTGTCCATCGCGCAGGAGCACTTGTAGAGCATCTCCTGGTGGGGACGGTCCGGGTACTCGCGGATGCAGGCCTCGACGAACTGCACGCGCTCGATGGTCGGGTAGTCGGTGGCGCTCCGAGGCTCCTCCTGCGCACCACCCAGCGTTGCCCAGAGCGCCAGGAGCGCGCCCGCAACCAGGCAGGGTTTCA
The DNA here is from genome assembly GCA_036787045.1 of Burkholderiales bacterium. Lineage (GTDB taxonomy): Bacteria > Pseudomonadota > Gammaproteobacteria > Burkholderiales > SHXO01 > SHXO01. The sequence goes on from DAIQQA010000102.1 coordinate 4,740, forward strand.
TGGCTCGGCTCCTGCGTAGATGAGCCGCTCGACCACCAGCGGCGGCGCCTCCGGCGGAGCGCGCCGGTCGCGTACTTCGGTTCGCATCTCGTAGACTCCCCCGGGCACCTGCGTGGACATCGTGAACGTGTAGAGCTTGCCAACGAAGGCAGGGAAACGGGCCTGCAGCGGATCGTTCGCGTAGGGGCGCATGGAGATCCGGACCGCCTCCACCGGCTGTCCCATCAGGTCGATGGTCACCGGCTCGACCTGCGCGGCTTCCGCCAGCGCGACCCGCACGCGCTTGCGGAAATAGTTGGCCCGGCCGCCGGTCCGCCGCTCCATTTCGCGCACGTCCCGCTCCAGGAACGCAAGGATCACCGGATTGCCGTTGGCTGACTCGACGTCAGGCAGCACGAAGGCGTTCTCGCCGGTCAGATAGTCCACGTGCGCGTGCCGTCCCGCAGGGGTTTTCTCGACCTGCAGGCGAACGCGATCCTCGAAGGCCGGCTCCAGAGTGCCCGTCTTTGCGTAGTCGTAGCGCACCGCCGCCCTGTCCGGCAGATTGGCCAGATGCCCGTCGAGGAACAGGCGCTTCTCCGCCTCCGAGATCGCCGACTGGGCAATGGCGCCATGCGCGGTGAATCCGACCGCGAACAGCAGAAGCAGCGCAGCGGCCGTGCGCCCGTCAGTTGCGAGCTTTGCCATCGGAATCCACCAGTGGTACACCGAACTCGCGCAGGATCGCGTCGATTTGCGTCCGGTTCTCTGCGATCAGTCGGTCGAGGGTGGCCTTCAGCTCGCGGTCGCTGTGACGCACGCCCATTGCGATCGGGAAGTCCAGGCGCACGCCGGGCTCGGAGGCCAGCGGGATCAGGCGCAACCCCGCCTCGGGCCGGCGCTTGACGAAGAAGCCGGCGATCGGGCCCCATACGATCGCGACGTCGATCTTGCCCTCGACCAGGTCCTTCTCGACGATCTCGCCAGGGTAGAACTCGGGGTCGGCGTTGAGGATGCGATAGGGCACACCCTGGTCCACCAGGCCATGCAGGGCCAGCCACTTGGAGGCGGGCGAGCGGTCGTACACGCCGATGCGCAGCTGCTCGAGCTGTTCGCGGGGCAGGGCCAGGAAGTCTCCGACGCTCTGCACGCCGTCCAGCCCGCGCCCGGACGGGATGACCAGCGCGTAGGCCGAGCGGTAGTACGGCTGCGTCGGCGCAGCCTGATCGTAGTTCGCCGGCACGCCCATCACCACGTCGCAGCGATAGTCCTCGCCGGGGAGCTTGAAGCGCAGGGTGTTGCGGATGAACCCGAGGCGCTGCGGGAACGAGAAGTATTCGAGCCGCCAGCCGAGCTGGTCGGCAAACAGGTGCGCGATGCGGTTCTCGAAGCCCTCGCCGCGCGTGTTGGTGAACGGCAGGTTGCTCGGGTCCTGGCAGACGCGCAACGCCTGTGGCGCGTCGGCTCCGCTGTCCTGGGCGTAAGCGGTCGGAGCAGGGCTCCCCGCGCTCAGGATCAGGGTGTACGTAAGGGTGAGAACTGTCTTTCGCATGACTTCGATTTCCGTGCCTCCTGCGCACACCGGTGCTGTCTGTAGCGGCTGGCGACCTCACCACTGGACCCATCCCCACCCCAGCCCTCCCCTTGAAGGGGAGGGAGGAATAAGTCAGCGCATATGCCCGCAAGGGGAGAGGGCGCAGTCCGGCTAGTAGTCGTACTTGATGTACCGGAAGCGCTGGTCGTCGTTGGGCGTGCCACTCAGCGCGCCCACTTCCTTGCCCGGCTGCCAGTGGACGACGTCCTCGATCTTCCTGGCCAGCTCGAAGTCCCGGTCGGTGATGCCCTTGGCGTCGTGGCTCTGCAGCTTCACGATCACGAAAGCGTAGGACACCGTGAGATCGGGATGGTGCCAGGCGGCTTCGGCCAGGTGGCCCACGGTGTTGACTACCATGAGCGTGCCCTTCCAGCCTTCCGTCTTGTACTTGCGGCGGATCCAGCCGTCCTCGAAGTACCACTTCGGCAGCTCCTTATGCAGGCGCGCCTGGATCTCCGGCTCCGAATAGGTCCGGGTCTCGCTGCGTTGCATATAGCCTCCTGCTGGCGAACCGCTCGGGTCGTTCATGATATAACAACGCCGATCGCGCAACGATACCGACCCCGATACAACGGAGCGGCCCGGCCATGGATATGAACGAGCAGATCATGCTGATCCACCCGCTGGTGTGGAACCGGGAGGACGACCGCGATGTGCGTGCGCTGTTCGTGCGCGACCTGGTCGTCGCCGCCCGAATAGGCGTGCACCATCAGGAGCAGGGCCGCACCCAGAATCTGCGCATCAACCTGTGCACGTATCTGCGCCCGCCGTACGACTGGAACGACCGCCTCGCGGACGTCCTCGACTACGACCGGCTGCGGCAGGGCATCCTCGACATCATCGAGGCGGGCCACATCAACCTGCTCGAGACCCTGGGCGAGCGCATCGTGCAGATGTGCATCGGGTATCCCCAGGTGCGGGGGGTGCATCTGCAGATCGCCAAGCTCGAGGCGCATCAGGACTGCACGGTCGGGTACGAGACCTTGCGCCGCCGCTAGAACGACAACTCTTGAACCACGGAGGACACGGTGGACACGGAGGACGGCAAGCGCCTATAGACGGACAGGGCAATGCTGGCCAGCCGAGTCCGTGCTTACGGTTGTAATTCGCTAAGTGCCCACGGCGTCACCCTTGGTGCGACTGGGATCTCCTATGAGACAAGCCGGTTGCGACTTCGAGGATCCGATCCTCAGATCAGGGTTACCTTCAGGCAACGAGGTCCTGGTTTGTCTTCGTTTTCCTCCGTGTCCACCGTGTCCTCCGTGGTTCAAGGTGTTCTTCAGCCAGAAGCGACCAAAATCTCGCCCTTCCCCTCGGCCCCGAGATCGCCCAGCCAGCGCTGGAACTGCCGCTGCTTGGCGAGCCGCCGGAACGCGGGCCCATGCTGAGCCAGCGACTCGAGCAGCAGGCGGATCGCCAGCAGGTCGTGCCGGCCGTTGTCGTTGAAGGTCGGCAGCGGCTCGAAGCGGGCGTCCGCGAGCACGATCGTGCCGCGCCGCATCAAGTAACCGGGTTCGCGTCCCACGTGGCCGAGCGCCACGATGGTGCCCGCAAGCATGCGCGCCGCACAATAACTGCCCGTACTACCCTCGACCAGCAGCAGGCCGCGCCGCATCCGGTCCCCGGCGCGGTCGCCTGCGCTGCCACGCACGACGATGCAGCCGCCGGTCATGCCTCTCATCGCCCCGGCGCGGCCGGACCCCACAAACGCGCCTGCATCGCCTGAGACGGTGACCATCCCGCCCCGCATTTCGGCGCCCAGATAGTCGCCCGCCTGGCCGCGCACGACCAGCGTGCCGCCGCGCATCCCCTCACCCGCGTAGTGACCCGCGTCCCCCGAGACGGTGAGCTCGCCGTCTTCCAGTCCTGCACCGACGCGGATCAGCGACCCGTCCAGCCCCTCGAGTACGATCCGACCGGCATCCTCGCCGGTTACGGCGAACAGATCGCCGACTGCAAACGACTCATTCCACCCCTGCAGCGCGGTGCGCAGGATGTCTTCCCGCGCCTTGCCGGCGAGTGCCCGGGGCCGCAGCCCCGCGGCGTCGACCAGGCAGGGTGGCTTCGTCTTCAGCCTGAGGGTGAGCGGCTTCACGCCAGCGCGTCCTTGAGGTGGAAGTGATGGGGGCCGAGCTTGCCGCCGTAGTTCCCCGCCGTGATCGCGACCACGCCACGCTCGCTGCCGCGTGCGCAGGCCGCGTGGATGCCCTCATGCATGGCGAGCCGGATGCTTTCCGCGTCGAGCCCGTCGATGACGATCTCCAGCACGGCGCCCACGCCGGCGGGCAGGCTGGAGCGCGTGAGTCCCACCAGGGTCGGGCAATACGCATCGTTGGTCGATGCCAGCAGGGCTTTGTACTTGGAGCCAACCTTCGATCCGGAGCGCACGACGCCGCCTGGAAAGGGCAGGATGATGTTCTGCACCTTGTGCATGGCCGCCACCGCGCGCTCGGCCGCCGCGAGCGCCGCCTGCTGATCCTTGGCGAGGATCAGGAAGTTGCCCCCGCCGATCCCCTTCACCAGCCCCACCTTCTCGTCGCACACGAACTCGCCGTCCATCACCGGGATGCGCCAGAAGCGCTTGCCGCCGATCAGCTTGGAGATCTGGAAGCCGTCGCCGAAGTAGCGCAGCGAGCGGCCCAGCCCCAGCCAGTCTTGCGCGAGATCTTCGGCAATGCCGCCGTAGGCTGCCGTCGTCGGACAGGTGAGCACGCATTGGCCCGCACGGCGCTCGAGCTGCTTCTGCAGGTCCTTGCTCGACATGGCGAAAAGCAGGATCGACACGCCCGGCCTGCCATCCGGCGTCTCGCGCGGGGAGAGAATCGTCTCGATGCCCGCTTCGCAGCCGCACGCGATCACCGAGGTGGCGAAGCCGGTTGCCGCGGTCGCGGCGTGCCGCGCCCAGCCGGGGTTGGCGGCGGTAATGATGAGGCGCGTGGCGCGCATGCCGAACGCCTCGGCGAACGTGTCCTCGACGGCCACACCGTCGATACCGAGTCCACTCATGCCGCGGGAGCCCGGCAGGGTTGCACGACGAGACCGGGAGCGCGGCTCAACTCGCGCACCTCGTCGTCGCCGATCTTGAAGTGCTGCAAGGCGACCGTCTGGTAGCGCTCGAAGTAGCGCCCGAGTTCGTGTTCGATACCGCTGTCGAATGCCGGCCTGACTGTGTGGATGCTGCCGAAGGGAGCCGCCTTGATCTCCCCGCGCTCGGCGACGATTTCGCCGGCCTTGAATACATAGCGGGGCTTGGCGAACATGGTCTCGGGATCGGCGTGCGGCTCGTAGACCACAACGTCGCCGGCCGCGCCGATGCCCAGGTGGCCGCGGTCCGCGAGCCCGAGGATGCGGGCCGGGGCAGCGCGCGTCATGATCGCGATCTCGTACATCGAGTATTCGCGCTCCATGTCCGCGAGCGAGGACAGCGCCGCCGCGTCGGGGTGGATGCTACCCAGCCGGTCCTTGCGAAAGCCGCGGTCCATCAGCAGCTTGATCAGGTGCGGGTAGCTCCAGAACGGGCCGCCGTTGGGATGGTCGGTTGTCAGGAACACCCGCCAGGGATCGCGCACGAGCAGGAACAGCTCCAGCCCGATTGCCCACTGCAGTGCGTTGACGAAGTCGCGGTCGCGATACTTGAACGGCACCACGCCGCAACCGGCATCGCATTCGATGTCCATCACCACCCACTTGCGCGGGCTGGCGTGGCGCGCGTTGCGATGCTGCAGCATGCTGTCGCCCGACGCGGTTACGGTCTGGCCGAACATGATCTGCCCCACGTCCACGGAGACGTTGGGCGAGCGGTTGACGGCCTCGGCGATGCGCAGTGCTCCTGAGGAGAACTTGCGATCGCCCTCGGCTGCGTAGCTGTGGAATTGCACGTGCGTCAGATGGATCGGCCGGCCCTCGGCTGCGTCTATGGTGGCGAGGGTACTGTCGACGTTTCCCGGCACACCTAGATTGCTCGCGTGCACGTGCAGCGGATGGGGCACGCCCAGCTCGTGCACGGCACGGACGAGGGTACCGAGGATCTGGCGCGGGGTGACCCGGTAGTGGACGTGCGGCTCGTCGACGTCGAGCTTGCGCTGGTTGAACTTGAAGGCGCTGATGCCGCCGGGGTTCACCACCTTGATGGCGATGGCCTGGGTCGCGTGCAGCGTCCACGCGACGTAGTCGTTGACCTGCGCCTGGCTGGCCCCCGTAGCCAGCAGCCGCAGAAAGAAGTCGTCGTTGCCGAGCAGCGCATAGGCGCCCTTGTCCACGATCGGCGTATCGCCCATCTCCATGTGGGCCTGCCGGGCGTTGGAGGGCAGCATGGCTGGCTCGAAGCAGGCGGTGTAGCCCATCGCCGCGTAGCGGTAGCCGGTCGCCAGCGTGGACGGTGCCGCTCCGCCGAAGCACGCACCGCACACATCGGTTGCAGGCAGCGCGTCGCGACGGTCGATGTCGGGCAGCATGGCGCGCGCGAGGTTGACCTTGCCGCCACCGATGTGGGTGTGCAGGTCGATCGCACCGGCCATCACGATGTGTCCCGACACGTCGTAGGTGCGCTCGATGCGCTCGCCCTCGGGCGGGCCCTCCACGATTCGCCCGTCGCGGATGAACACGTCGCGCACGACGTCGTTGACCCCGTTGGCGGGGTCGATGACGCGGGCTCCTGCGAGCTTGGTCAGCATGCGTGGAAAAGAGCTTTCACCGCCAAGGACGCCAAGGCCGTCAAGGGAAACCAATGACGCCCACGTAGTTCTTGGTCGCGCGGGGCAGCCTCGGACTTCCCGGGTTGGGTGGCCGCGTCGTCTCCTTGGTTTCGATCTTGTTGCATTCCTTGGCGTCCTTGGCGGTTAATCGGTTTTCGGTCTTAGCCGCTGCAGCAGCGCCTCGATGACCTGCGCGACGGAAGGCAGCGCACTGGTGCGCAAACGCCGCAGGTACAGGCTGACGACCTTGTCGGTGCGCAGGAGATGCCCGTCGGCGTCGATGCCGGGCGTGGCCACCGGCAGGAATACGGCGGGCTCGCGCGTGAGCCGCAGATCAGCTCGCCCGAGGACGATCGTGGGGCCCTCGAAGGCCGGCGGCGGGTCATCCGAAAGGCTGGCGATCCACAGCATGCAATCCGCCTCGCCGCGTGCCAGCACGTGCGGCGCAGCGTAACGATGCGGATCGAAGTCGACGCGTCCGTTGGCGTGGCTGGCGGGGAAGGACGCTCCGGACTGCCAGGTGTGCACCGCGTTGGCGGTGAGATCCCCGTTGCTCGCAGCCAGCGGCAGCGCGGCGAAGCGGTGCTCGGTGTTGAGCACGCGCAGCAGCCGCGACAATGCCTGCAGCGCGAGCTCGGCGTGCGGGAAATCCAGATCGGCCGCCGCCCACACCGCGACCCCATAGTGTGCGGCGCGCAGCCAGTCCACGCATTGCGCGAGCGCCTGCGGTGCGAGGCCGCTGAGCCGAGCGGGGTCGGCCGGCTGGTTGCTCGCTTGCGCGCACAACATGGTCATCAGCGCGGGCAGCCGCGCCATGGGTGCGCCGATGACGAGTCGCTCCACAGTCTGCGGAAGAGCAGTGGCCGCTGCCACAGCTGCCTCGTCGAGCAGGATCGCACGCCGCGGCGCAGGCACACCATAGAGGTCGGATTCCGGTGCTATCGCACGCTCGACGAAGCGAGGGTAGCGTGCATGCCAACCATCGCCGATCAGCAGCAGCAGATCCGCGCGGTTCCTGACTTCTGCCAACGTGGTAGTGATCCAGCCGAACTCCTGCAGCACGTGCAGGTTGCGGTACTTTGTGCCACTCCCGGCATGGTCCAACACTGCACCGAGACGGCGCGCGAGCGCCAGCGTCGCGCGCATGCCGCTCACATCGGCACCCAGCCCGCCGATCAGCGGCCGGTGCCCATGCAGCAGCAACTGTGCGGCGGCGTCCAGCGCGGCGTCGTTTGTCGCGGGCCGCCCGGCCATGCGTGCACCCATCGTGGCTGCCGCAGGTGTGCCCAGGCGCGCGAAGGCGGCCTGGCTGCGTTCGCAGGCGCCCTTCAGCGGCCGCAAGCTATCGCCCGTCGACTCGACGATGAGGTCGTCGCACAGGAGACCACAGAAGGGGCATGTCGTTGTGGATGGGGGCATCGCGGGGCGTGGAGACCGGATGGCACGACTGGCAGGGCCAAGCTTAACCCTTCCGCTGCGACGATGCGAGCGGGCTGTATCACGTGCAGGACGGAGCCGGCATTACGCGTAGCGACGCCCCACGCCTTGTGGCACACTCTCTTCAGCTCAACGGTTCGTCGCGCTATTGAGACTTGCATAAGCGCGTTAACCCCAAGCTGCGGTGGCTCCATGCCAACCACCCCGTCGCCTCCGGCGCCACCCCTCCTTGGTAAGGAGGGGAGAAAAGCTCTTTCCCCTCCTGCCCGAGGAGGGGTGCCCACGTAGTGGGCGGGGTGGTGGGAGCCTGCCCGAGGAGGGGTGCCTGCGTAGCAGGCGGGGTGGTGGGAGCCTGTTCGAGGAGGGGCGCCTGCGCAGCAGGCGCGGTGGTGGGAGCCTGCTCGGAGGCGCTTAGGGAGCGCCCGATCAAGTGTCGCAATGTCGTTCCCGCCCTCGACCTGATCGGGGGCAGGGATGACACGCAAGCAGAGGTTCCTTGGAACGTAGCGCGCTGCGGCGCAGTACGATGAACCAGTCATCCCCGGGCAGCCAGACAGACACCACCCGATTTGCCGTTCGCGTGGAGGCGCCGGCGCGCCTGCACCTGGGCTTCATCGACGTGAGCGGCTCGCTCGGCCGCCGCTTCGGCAGCCTTGGCCTGACCCTCGAGGAGTTCTCCACCGCGCTCTCGCTGCAGCGGGCCGAGACCTTCGACGTCCAAGGGCCGGATGCGCAGCGCGCCGGCGACTACCTGCGCCGGCTCCTCGACATCCACGATCCCCCCACCAGCGTTGCGCTGCACGTGCACCGCGCGATCCCCGAGCACGTTGGGCTGGGCTCCGGTACACAGCTCGCGCTCGCCGTGGGCAAGGCGTTCGGTGCGCTGTTCGATCTGCCGGTTTCGGTCCGGGAGCTGGCCGCGCGTCTCGATCGCGGGGCGCGATCCGGTATCGGCATCGGTGCGTTCGAGGAGGGCGGCTTCGTGGTGGATGGAGGCAGGAGCCCCGCCGGTGCACATCCGCCGGTGATCTCGCGCATGCCGTTCCCGAGCTCCTGGCGCGTGCTGCTGGTGTTCGATCGCGTCGAGCGCGGCCTGTTCGGCGAGGCGGAGCGCGCCGCGTTCCGGGCGATGCAGGCCTTCCCACAGCAGCGCGCTGCGCACCTCGCCCATCTGGTCCTCATGCGGCTGATGCCTGCACTGGTGGAAGAGGACTTCGCAAGCTTCGGCGAGGCGATCGGCGAGATCCAGCGCACGGTCGGGGACTACTTCGCCGCAGCGCAGGGCGGGCGCTTCACCAGCCGGCTGGTGGCCGACGTGCTCGCCTGGCTCGATGCGAAGGGCATCGCGGGCGTGGGGCAGACCTCCTGGGGCCCGACCGGCTTCGCGATCGTGGACTCCGAGGTTCGCGCGCAGGCGCTCCTGCGCGAGGCTCGCGAGCGCTTCGCGGCGCGCGAAGAGCTTGAATTCGCCGTGGCGCGGGGGCGCAACCGCGGCCACAGTCTGGACGTGCTCAGCGAAGCGCAGACGCACTCCGCTCAGGCCGGGCCGGGCGCCGACCAGGGCGCGGAGCTCCTGTCCCATCGTTCTTCCCGCGGGAGGCGGTAGCCGTATGGAGAAACCCCACATCCTGCACCTGTTCACGCCGGCCGCGCAGGCCAGCCCCTTCGACGTCAACATGGCCTACGACGCCGGCTACCACGCCGTGGTGCCGTACACCGGCATGCGTGTGGCGGATGTCACCACGCTCACGCAGGACGCGATCTTCTCGCGCGGGCCGAAGGGTGTGACGCGCACCGGCATTTTCATTGGCGGGCGCGAGCTGGCTCTGGCGCTCGAGATGTTCGACGCCGCAAGAAAGGCCATGGTGCCGCCCTTCGAGGTGTCGGTGTTTGTCGATCCCAGCGGCGCGTTCACCACGGCAGCGGCGGCAGTGGCGGCGGTCGAGCGGCGGCTCAAGGCGGCCTTCAACACCGGGCTCGCCGGCAGGAACGTGCTGGTGCTCGGCGGCACCGGCCCGGTCGGTACCGCGGCGGCCGTGCTGGCGGCGCAGGAAGGTGGGCGGGTGCGCCTTGCCAGCAGCAGTGCGCTCGATCGCGCGCAGGCCGCCAGCCGGATGGTGCGCGAGCGCTACCAGCTCGACGTCGAGCCCGTGCTGGCTGATTCCCGCTCCCTTGGAGCCCTGGTAGCGGACGCGCACGTGGTCATCGCGGCGGCCAAAGCCGGTGCGGAAGTCATGCCGGCATCCGCGCTGGCGGCGGCGCGCGAGCTGCTGGTGGCGGCGGACGTGAACGCGGTTCCTCCGGCCGGTATTGCGGGCGTGGGCGTGATGGACGATGGTGCGGCGCTGAGAGCCGCGTCGGGCAAGGCGCAAGGGATTGGCGCGCTCGCCATCGGCAACGTGAAGTATCAGGTCGAGCGCGGCATGTTCGAGCAGATGCTCGCCGCGGAGAAGGCGCTGTATCTGGATCTCCGGCAGGCTTTCGCGAAGGCGCGCGAGGTTGCTCAGGCAGGTAAGTCATGAACCACGGAGGACACGGAGGAAGAACGAATCTTGATTGCCAACGAACCTCAGTCGAGCTGTGAGGTGTGGTCACACGCCAGCAAGCAAACTGAGCTTCAAGCGCTAAGTCGTCCCGCTGCGTCTACGCAGATGTCCTAGAGCCATGCACCTCGCGGTCCCGTCGCACGAAATCATTATCGTCGCCATCACCGGGCGCGCACTCGCGCAGTCGGCGGCGAAGACCGGCTGTCGCGTGCGAGTGCTCGACGCTTTCGCCGATCGCGACACGCAGGCTGCAGCGCAGACGGCGTGCGTGGGTGCCGACGGTGTGATTGCGCTCGACCCGGAGAGGCTGTTCGCTGCGCTGGGCGATCTCGACGACGCGCGCGAGCAGCGTGTCATCGTGCCCGGGAGCGGCTTCGAGCGTACGCCGCGGTGGCTGGAGCGGCTCGCGAGCTTCGGGACGCTGTGTGCCAATGACGCGGACATCGTCGCTGCGTTCAAGGAACCCGAGGTGGCGGCCGAGTTGCTGCGTGCGCTTGGCTGGCAGGTGCCGGAGACCCGTCGTGAGCCGCCCGCCGATCCGCGGGGCTGGTTGCAGAAGGAAATCGGCGGCGCCGGCGGCGTGCACGTGCGGCGGGCGGGGAGGGCGACCGCGCACGCACGCGCGTACTACCAGCGCGAGGTGCCGGGACGTCCGCTGTCGGTCACGTTCCTCGCCGATGCCGAGCGGGCCTGGATCCTCGGGTTCAACGCGCTGGCGTTCCAGGCGATGGGAGACGCACCGTTCTGCTATGCCGGCGCCTCGACTTGCTCCCTCGACCCTGTGCTCGAGCGCGAGGTGCAGACCCGCCTGGATCGGTTGGTGCGCGTCACCGGCCTGCGCGGCCTGAACGGCCTCGATTTTCTGCTGGACGGCGGCGAGATCTACGCGCTGGAGGTCAACCCGCGGCCGACCGCGACGTTCGAACTGTACGACCCGGACTATGCTGAGGGCCTGGTGCGCTGGCATATCCGTAGCTTCGCTGGGCCGCTGCGAGACTTCCCATCGCAGCGAGCGCAGAATCGGGCGCGGGCCTGTGCCGTGGTGTATGCGGAGCACGCCGTGCACGTCCCCGACGGCGTCGATTTTCCGGGCTGGTGCAGGGATCTGCCCGTTGCCGGCAGCAGGATCGCGGCCGGCGCCCCCGTGCTGGCGGTTTTTGCCGAAGCGCAGAGTGAGGGTCAAGTGCAGCGTCTGTTGCAGCACCGGCAGCACGAGATGCGGGGGACGCTGCAGCGCTGGTGCGCCGACGTGCCCCAGGTGTCCGTAGCGTAAGGAAAGCGATGAGCTCAGTCACGCGGGATCGGCCGGCCGGACGCTCGAGCGTCAACGCTCTGGCCGCTGCGCATGTCGAGGGGTTGCTGGCAGCCGCCGACGCGCTGCGTCTGCGCGTATCCAGAGCCGAGAGCGGGGCGACGCTCGTCGATGCCGGCATCGCGGCGCGAGGCGGACTGGAAGCGGGGCGGCGCATCGCCGAGATCTGCCTGGGCGGGCTCGGCACCGTGACGCTGGTGCCGGGCGAGGCCGTCCTGCGCGGCCTCACGCACGTGCACGTGCACAGCGCCGATCCCGTGCTCGCGTGCCTGGCCAGCCAGTATGCCGGCTGGAGCCTGAGTCACGGCGAGGGCAAAGGCGCGTTCCGTGCGCTGGCATCCGGCCCCGGCCGGGCCATCGCGCGGCGCGAGACCCTCTACGACGAGCTGGACTATGCCGATCGATTCGACCGTGCCGTCTTCGTGCTGGAAGTCGATCGCGCGCCGCCCGCGGCGGTGATCGAGAAGGTTGCACAGGACTGCGAGCTCCCGGCCGAGCGGGTGACCTTCGTCCTGACCCCTACCCGCAGCCTGGCGGGGACGGTCCAGATCGTGGCCCGAGTGCTGGAGGTTGCCTTGCACAAGGCCCACGCGCTGCGCTTCCCGCTCGATCGCATCGTGGACGGCACAGGTGTCGCGCCGCTGCCGCCGCCTGCGGCGGATTTCCTCACGGCCATGGGCCGCACCAACGATGCGATCCTGTTCGGCGGCGGCGTCACGCTGTTCGTCGAAGCCGCCGACGACCAGGCAGAGGCGCTGGCCGGGGCACTGCCGGCATCCGCCTCGCGCGATTACGGCAAGCCGTTCGCGCAGATCTTCAAGGATTTCGAATTTGACTTCTACCGCATCGACCCGATGCTGTTCGCGCCAGCCGAGGTGCTGGTGTGCAACGTCGCGACCGGCAAGAGCTTCCGTGGCGGGGCGCGCGACGCGGCGCGGCTGGCGGAGTCGTTCGGCCTGTGAGCGCGTCAGCACGTGTCGCGATCCTGACCGACGATCCGGGCTGGCACGGGCGCCGGCTCGCGCGGGCACTGGCGGCGCTCGGCGTTGAAGCAGCCTTTGCGTCGTTGTCCGACTGCCGCGTGGACCTGGAGGCCAACCGCTGGGGCATTGTCGTGCCCGGCTTCGAGCAGCACCTCCCCGACGGGGTGCTCGTGCGCGAGATCGCCAAGGGCAGCTTCGAGCAGGTGACGCTGCGCCTGGGGCTCCTGCACGCGTTGGCGGAGTGGGGCGTGCCGGTCTACAACAGCGCCCGCGCCATCGAGCGGACCGTCGACAAGTCCATGACCTCCATGCTCCTGCGCAAAGCGGGCGTCCCCACGCCCGCCACCTGGGCGACCGAGCGCTTGGCGGATGCACGCGCCACGCTCATGCGGGAGACTGCACGCGGGCATCGGCTGGTGCTCAAGCCCCTGTTCGGGTCTCAGGGCAAAGGGTTGCGGCTTCTCGCGGCCGGCGATGAACTTCCGGCGGGCGCCGAATACAACGATGTCTACTACCTGCAGCGCTTCGTGGAGAGCGAAGCGGGGGATGCGCGCGATTACCGGCTGTTCGTCGTCGCAGGGGAGGCGATTGCCGCCATGGTGCGGCGCGGGACGAGCTGGGTGCACAACGTGGCGCAGGGTGGCCGCTGCGAGGTGACGCCCCTCGACCCGGAACTGGTCCGGCTCGCCGAGTGCGCCGTGAGCGCAATCGGAATGGACTACGCCGGCGTTGACCTGATGCGGGGCCGTGACGGCGAGCCGGTCGTCATAGAGATCAACGGAATCCCCGCCTGGCGCGGGCTGCAGTCCGTGACCGAGCTGGACATCGCCGGCCACTTGGCGCAGGACCTCGTCGCGCGGTACTTGACCCGGCCGAGCCGGGCGATCCTGTGAACGCGCTCACAGAGGCGATGGCTGTGGACGCCAGGCCGGACGCTCCGACGCGAAGGGTCGAGCGCGCCTTCCTGGAGGCCTGTCTGCTCGACGTCCTGGCGCTCAAGCCGGGCAACGTCGGGGTGCACGGTGCGGGGCACGGCATGGAGCCGGTCGACTTCGTGCGCAGCGCCCGCGCGGCTGCCCCGGCCATGGCGGCAAAAGGGGTGACGGTGGGCGAGCGCATCCTTGCGGCAATCACGGCGACCCGCGCAGCCGTCGGCACCAATACCAATCTCGGCATCGTGCTGCTGGCGGCTCCGCTGGCGCACGCCGCGCTGCAG
>DAIQQA010000333.1:0-1570 GCA_036787045.1 Burkholderiales bacterium
GGCTGCCGCGGCGTGAGCGACATGGTGACGGGCCTGGGCGTGCAGAACGGCGAAATCCTGGAGGTGCGGCACGAAGGGCGCCTGCTCCGCGTGCCCGCGTGGATCTCGCCCGGTCACGCCGCCGACGCGCTGACCATCACCGTGGGATACGGGCGCACGCGCGCCGGCCGGGTGGGCAACGGCGCCGGCTTCAACGCCTTCGCGCTGCGTGGCAGCACGTCGCCGTGGTACGGCTCGGCGGAAGCCGCCGCGACCGGCGACGAGTACGAGCTGGTGAGCACGCAGGATCATTGGGTGCTGGAGGGCCGCAACGTGGTCCGCTCGGCCCATCTCGAGGAGTTCAAGGCGAAGCCGACCTTCGCGCACGAGATGGAGCACCTGTCGCTCGACCAGGGCATCACGCTGCTGCCGCACAGGGAGTACAACGGCTACGCCTGGGGCATGGCCATCGACATCAACGCCTGCACCGGCTGCGGCGCGTGCGTCGTGGCGTGCGTGGCCGAGAACAACATTCCGGTCGTGGGCAAGGAGCAGGTGCAGCGCAACCGCGAGATGCACTGGCTGCGCGTGGATCGTTACTACGCCGGCGGCCTCGACAACCCCGACACCTACTTCCAGCCGATGCCCTGCCAGCAGTGCGAGAACGCGCCCTGCGAGGTGGTGTGCCCGGTGGCGGCCACGACCCACAGCGCCGAAGGCCTGAACGACATGGTCTACAACCGCTGCGTGGGCACGCGCTACTGCTCGAACAACTGCCCCTACAAGGTGCGGCGCTTCAACTTCCTGCTCTACCAGGATTGGGACACGCCCCAGTTCAAGCTGCAGCGGAACCCCGACGTCACGGTGCGCAGCCGCGGCGTGATGGAGAAGTGCACCTACTGCGTGCAGCGCATCAACGCGGCCCGCATCCAGGCGAAGCGCGAGGAGCGCGAGATCCGGGACGGCGAGGTGGTGACGGCCTGCCAGTCGGTCTGCCCGGCCGAGGCCATCGCGTTCGGCAATATCAACGATCCGAACAGCCGGGTCGCGAAGCTGAAGGCGAGCCCGCTCAACTACTCGCTGCTGGCGGAGCTGAACACCCGGGCGCGAACGACATACCTGGCGGCGGTGCGGAACCCGAACCCGGAGCTGCCCTCGAACCCCGGCGTGGGCGGGCATCATGCCCCGACTGACGCGCACGACACGGCGAGCGAACACTGATGGCGAACAACGTTCACGCACAGGCGAGATCCACGGCCGTCCTCGAGGTCCCGGTCATCGGTCCGGGCCACGATTTCGAGACGGTCACCGAGACGGTCGCGCAGATCCCGCTGTCCAAGCGCACGCCGCTCGGCTGGGTCTTCGGCTTCCTCATCGGCTTCGCGCTGCTGATGGGCCTGCAGATGGCGCTCGGCAAGCTCCTTCTGACCGGCATCGGCATCTGGGGCAACAACGTCCCGGTCGGTTGGGCGTTCGACATCATCAACTTCGTGTGGTGGATCGGCATCGGCCACGCGGGCACGCTCATCTCCGCCATCCTCCTGCTCTTCAAGCAGCAGTGGCGCATGTCGATCAGCCGCTTCGCCGAGGC